>DATBKS010000022.1:0-20262 GCA_036555755.1 Thermoleophilaceae bacterium | reverse complement strand
GGGTCCTACCTGTACGACGCCGCCGGCCGCCCGCACCTCGACTTCCATACCGGCGAGGGCTTCGCGAGTCTCGGCCACAACCACCCGGACGTGCGCGAGGTGCTGCAGGCCACGCTCGCGGCCGACCTCGTCGACGGCGTGCAGATCCACTTCTCGGCGCTGGCCGGGATGCTCGCGGAGGCGCTCTCGGCGCGGCTGCCCGACGGGCTCGACGCCGTCTTCTTCGCGAGCGCGGGGGCCGAGGCGGTGGACTCCGCGATGAAGTTCGCCCGCGCGGCGACGGGCCGGCCGCGGCTCATCTCCTGCGACAGCAGCTTCCACGGCGTCACGCTCGGGCCACTGTCGATGGTGGGCGACGAGTTCTTCAAGGAGGGCTTCGGACCGCTGCTCCCCGGCTGCGAGCGCGTCCCGTTCGGCGACCTCGACCGGCTCGAGCGCGAACCACTTGCCGGTGCGGCCGAGCCCGGTCTGGATCTCGTCGGCGACGAAGAGCGTGCCGTAGCGGCGACAGAGCTCTTGTGCGGCGTGGAGATAACCGGCTGGCGGCAGCGTGACCATGCGGCCTTGGACCGGCTCGACGAAGAAGGCGGCGACGTCCTTCCTGCGCAGCTCGCGCTCGAGTCGGTCGAGGTCGCCGAACGGGACGCGCTCGCAGCCGGGAAGCAGCGGTCCGAAGCCCTCCTTGAAGAACTCGTCGCCCACCATCGACAGTGGCCCGAGCGTGACGCCGTGGAAGCTGCTGTCGCAGGAGATCAGCCGAGGCCGGCCCGTCGCCGCGCGCGCGAACTTCATAGCGGAGTCCACCGCCTCGGCCCCCGCGCTCGCGAAGAAGACGGCGTCGAGCCCGTCGGGCAGCCGCGCAGAGAGCGCCTCGGCGAGTATCCCGGCCAGCGCCGAGAAATGGATCTGGACGCCGTCGACGAGGTCGGCCGCGAGCGTGGCCTGCAGCACCTCGCGCACGTCCGGGTGGTTGTGGCCGAGACTCGCGAAGCCCTCGCCGGTATGGAAGTCGAGGTGCGGGCGGCCGGCGGCGTCGTACAGGTAGGACCCCTGCGCCGACACGAAGTCCTTGTCGAAGCCGAGGATTCTGAGCACGTCGACGAGCGACGAGTCGAGATGGCGCGTGGCCAAATCGAGCGTCTCGTCAGCGCGCGCGATGGCGTCCGTCACCACGCCGAGAGAATCCACACCCTCCATGGGACGGCGGGAGCCTATCCGGGTGGGACGGACGCCGGGTTATCTAGACGTCGGAATAAGCGACTTCTCAGTGGATGTGCTGCGCACCCCGCTGCAGGATCTTCACGGTGCCGGCGCTCTCCGGCGGGTTCGCTGGGTCAGGCGCGTAGTCGAAGACCGTGTGCGTCTGGAAGTTCATGACGAACGCGTCGATGATGACGTTGGTCGGGTCCTGCCAGACGACATACAGCGTCTTCGGCGCGATCTGAATCGCGGTGTACTTGGCCGGCGGGAACGTCGAGCCGACGAACGGGCCCTTCACCGGGGTGCCCTGCACCATCGTGTCCGTGTACTCCTGCTTGAAGGCGCTACCGGTGTTGCGGCCGAGCGTGTAGTCCGTCAGCAACGTGTAGCCGTTGAGGTTGAAGTGGTCGATGTTCGGCGGGAAGCCGTTTGTGTTCTTGCCGTGATGGCGCTTGTGGTGATGCCGATCGCCGTGATGGCCGTTGCTCTTGCCCTGGGCGACGACGGTGCCCACCACAGCTGCCGCGACGAAAGTGAGCAGCACAGCGAGTACCAACCTGCGTGAACGGAACATCTGCTCCTCCAGAGAGTCCGGGTACCGGGTTTGAGGTGTGAAGGAACTCTAAACAGCCGGTCAAACGCTGGCGGACAGAATTTCAGTCCGGCGTGATCTCTACGACCGCCGGCTCAGACGACTCGGCGTGCACGAACGCGGCGTGCACCTTGTTCATCCGCCGAAGGTATTCCTCGGGATCGCCCGGGCGCGGCTCGAGTCGTGCGTCGTGCCACCTGCCGTGGAAGAAGACGCGCAGCTGACCGTCGCGGGCGAGCGCATTCCTCACCCACGTCGAGCGCAGGCCGTCCTCGACTACGACGACGAGCTTGCCGTTCTCCTCCAGAAACCCGACCGGGAGCCTTCGCCGTTTGCCCGAACGGCGACCGACCGTCTCGATGATGATCGCGTTGCGCCGGGTGTACGGCGAACTTGGCAGGCCGATGGGTTGGCTCCGTACTAGCGCCGGTCGGGCAAAGACGCATCCGTAGAAGCGCGCCGAGTGCGCGCGGGCCACTAAGGACCCGGACCGACTCTAGGTCTGCGAGCGCTCGATCTCGAACCACACGCGCGTCGCGCGGCCACGCAACACCCCCCAGCTGTCTGCGAGCTGGTCGACGATGTAGAGGCCCCAGCCCGACACACTCGCTCGATCGGGAGCTCGAGTCCTGGGGCGGAAGCCGGCGCCGTGGTCGCTCACTTCCACCCGCACCCGGTCCGTGAACACCGCGGCCCGCAGTTCGATGGTGTCGCCGGCGGCCACCCCGGCATGGCGGATGCTGTTGGTGACGACTTCGCTCACGAGCAAGCCGACGGTTGCGCACAAGCCGGGGCCGAGCACCGGCTCGAGCTCGCCGATCGCGTGGCGGGCCAGCGCGATGGCGCGGGCTTCGCTGGGAAGCATCCTGGCGATCTCGGCCTCGAGCCCGGGCGGGAGGTCCGCCAGCCGCACCACCAGCAGGGCAATGTCGTCGCGCGGCTGGGCCGCGGCGCCGTTGAGCACCGCGTCGGTGATTCCCCGCGCGATCTCTGGGGCGCTCCTGCCGGCGCATGGCAGCAGGATCGAGACGAGATCCCCGCTCGTCAGCACCCGGGCGGGGGCGTAGGCGTCGGTGAGCCCGTCGGTGTAGAGCACCAGCGCGTCACCGGCGGCGAGCTCGGCGCTCTCGTCGCTCAGCTGGGGGTTCCGGTCGAATCCGAGCAGCGTGCCGTGGCGGCCGAGCGGTTCGACTGCGCCCGCGGCGCGCAGCACCAGCGGCCGGGGATGACCGGCGCACGACACCGTCACGCGGGCGCTCTTCTCGCCGTTGAGCTCCAGCCCGACGTACGCCACGGTGCAGAACTCGTCGGACGACCGCTGGCGCAGCATGGCGTCGTTCAACAGCCCCAGCACGCGGCTGGGGCGAGCCTCACCGATGGCGGCAGCACGCAGCGTGTAGCGGGCAAGCCCGGTGACGGCGGCTGCGGCGGGGCCCTTGCCACAGACGTCGCCCACGACAATCGCCCAGCTTCCATCGTCCCGTTGGAAGAGGTCGTAGAAGTCGCCCCCGACACGGTGGCGCTCGCCGGCGGGACGGAACTCCACCGCCGTCTCCAGCCCGGGGATCTCTGGCAAGCGAGCGGGCAGCAGACTCTCCTGAAGCGTGTCCGCGATGTACTCGACCGCGTCCTCCGCGCGTTGGCGCTCGCTGATCACCGCCGCCAGCACCAGTCCGGTCAGGCACGCGACACCCACGAAGGTCTGCGCCAGCAGCAGCCGCTCGTCGGGTGAGTGCCCGGCAAATGGGCCCATGTCGTTCTCGGTGAGAGGGATCGCGATGC
The DNA here is from genome assembly GCA_036555755.1 of Thermoleophilaceae bacterium. Classification (GTDB taxonomy): domain Bacteria; phylum Actinomycetota; class Thermoleophilia; order Solirubrobacterales; family Thermoleophilaceae; genus JAICJR01. The sequence continues at coordinate 16,688 of DATBKS010000022.1, read as the reverse complement.
AGGCCATCAGCAGGCTGGCCGCCGCAGCGCCGGGTTGCCAGAAGCGCAGGGTGGCGAAGATCAGCGGTGGGTACAGGAGATACGTCAGCCCAACGTCCTGTGTAAAGACGAGGGCGCTGAGGCCGCCGATGAGCAGCGCTAGTCCCGCCGCCTCCACCGGCCCGCCGGGCGCGCGCTTGTAGGGCCAGTGGGTGACCGCGATCAGAATCGCGGGCGCCACCAGCAGATCGCCACCCATGTCGCCCAACCACCAGGTGCGCCAGACGCTGCCGAAGCTGTCGGCGACGATCTCCCCTCCGGCCAGCAGGCTGGCGACGCCGATGGTGGCGCTGACAGTGGTGCTCACCACGGCGGCCAGCACGACCAGCGCGATCACGTCTCTGACGCGCTCGAGCGAGGGCCGGAAGCCCGCGCGGCGCAAGAGGAAGGTGCCGAGCAGCGCCTCGAGGGTGTTCCCCGCCGTAATCCCGAGCACCGTGTAGAAGGGCACCCCTGTCCACGCGTTGGCCAGCAGCGCGCCCAGCGCCACCCCCGGCCAGAGTCTGTAACCCCAGAGGACCAAGGCCGCCAGGGCGATGCCGGTCGGCGGCCAGACCGCGGTCACGCTCTTGGCGGTGAAGGCCAGGTTGAGGCCGAGCTTGGCGGCGCCGTAATAGACCGCAGCGACCCCAGCTACCTTGACCGCGTAAAGCTTCCGGGGACGGTCCAAAGTGCCTCGCTCGGGTCGAGCTAAGCCGAAGTCAGGTCACGCGGTCCGGGCGAACTCCTGCCAATGCACATCCCGTCCCACGGGTCCGACAGGCCAGACGCGAAGACCAGCCACCGGGGCCAGACCGCTCCGGTCATCTGCCCGCCCCGCGGGCATCGCCCGGAACGCAACGGCAGCTGTCGCCGCGATCAGCCGCTCAACAGCCTACCCCGAATCGGGGATGTGCTCATCTACGGAGTGGCGACCCCGTCTACCGCCACGAGGCAATCAGCTCCCATCGTCTTGATGCCGTAGTAGACGCTCGAAAAGAGCGTCGCCCCGCTCGGCGCGGCCCACGCCGCCGCGGCGTCGTCGGGATCCCGGGACGTATCCGGCTCCGAAAAGTCGTAGGGAAGCTGCTCGTTGTTGACGATGCTGCCCGCCTCCGTGCTGGTGAACAAGAGCCGGATCTCGGTCATCCCGGCCCCCGCGTCCCAGCACGCCGCCTGGAGCGAGAACGGACCGCTCGTGAACACCGTCTTCAGCGGCGAGGTGCCGGCGCTGGTCCCTGTGGCCGCAAGCTTGATGACGTCCGTGGCGAGCACCTTCCCGCTGGGGACGAATCCCGCCGCGACTCCGCCGGCGACGCCGTTCGCGGTGGTGGCACTGGTCGCTACCGCGGCCTTCGGCACGCTGCCGAGCGTCGACTCCTTGATCTGCTTGCCGGTGAGCGTGTTGCCCTTGAGCTTGCCGCCGGTGAGCGTCTTGTTCTTGAGCTTGTTGCCCGTGATCGTCTTGGCCCTGATGCTCTTGCCATTGATCTTTACGGCGGCGTAGCTCGTTCCCCCGAGCGCCACGAACAGCGCGAGCAGGGCCACCGTGGTCGATGGCGACGGCGACTTGAGGTGTCGTCTCATCGCGATCACCTACGGGTGCGAGAGCGAGTTGGCCGAGATGAAGCACGCGGCACCGAGTGCGTTCACCCCACCGTGGCCGGTCATCACGAGTGTCAACCCGCTCGGCGTCGAGAGCGTCGCGAAGTCGAGGTCCGAGTTGAACGCCCCGGGCGCCGACGCGGTCACCTTCATGAAATTGTCGTCGACGGTCCCGATCACGTCATTGACGTCGCTTCCGGGTTCCGTGCTGGCCACTCCCACCTGGAGGACCTGCTTGCCGGTGCCATCGTCGTAGCAGCGGGCGTTGGCGCTGAACGGGCCTTTCGTAAGGATCGTCGTGCGCGGCGCGGCCGCGATGCTCGGCGCCATCGGCAGCTTGATCAGGCCGGTGCTGCCCACGTTGGCCGAGGACAGGAAGCCGGCCTTGCCTGCGTCACTCAGCGCGTTGGCGGTGCCTGCGGTGGTCGCGACGTCGGCCTTTGGCACTGTCCCGAGCGTCGACTCCTTGATCTGCTTGCCGGTGAGGGTGTTGCTCCTGAACTTGCCGCCGGTGAGTGTCTTGTTCTTGAACTTGTTGCCCGTGATCGTCTTGGCCTTGATGTTCTTGCCATTGATCTTCACGGCGGCGTAGCCCGTCCCGCCGAGCGCCACGAACAGCGCGAGCAGCGAGATCGCCATCGACGGTGACGGAAATTTGATGCGCGTCATGCGTGGCCTCCTTTGGGGAAGGACCACTCTCTCACGACTCATAACGGACCGGGAAAAAGATCAGCGACGCGAAGTCGCTGCAGACGAAGTGGGCGGTGCCCGGCTCGAACGGGCGACCTCCTGCTTGTAAGGCAGGCGCTCTGACCAACTGAGCTAACCGCCCAAACGAGGAACGAGTCTAGCCTTGGGTGCGTGGCATTCGTGCTCACGCTCGTCGGGGCGTTCCTGGCCTGCGGCTTGGAGATGCTCGAGGCGCTCGCGATCGTCCTGGCCGTCGGAATCACGCGGCGGTTTCGCGACTCGCTGCTCGGCGCCGCGGGCGCGGCGGCGGCGCTCGCACTGCTGGCGCTCGTGCTCGGTCCGGTGCTGATCTCGCGCGTGCCACTCGATCCGCTGCGCGTCCTGATCGGCGCGTTCCTCATGCTGTTCGGGCTCGAGTGGCTGCGCAAGGGCGTGCTGCGTCTCGCGCATCTGCGCTCGCCATCCGACTCGTTCAAGGAATTCGTGGAGGAGCAGGAGGAGCTCGAGGGTCTCGCGCTTCCGCCGCCCGGCGAGTCCGACTGGGCGGGGCGGACGATCGCGTTCAAGGGCGTGCTGCTCGAGGGCGTCGAGGTGATCCTGATCGTCACCGCGCTCGGGGCCCGGCCGGGCGGACTCACGCCGGCGCTCATCGGCGGCGGTGCCGCGCTGATCGCGGTGATCGCGATCGGGCTGGTGCTTCACCAGCCGCTCGCGCGCCTCCCCGAGACCCACCTCAAGTACCTGGTCGGCCTGGTCCTGTCGAGCTTCGGCGTCTTCTTCGCCGCTGAGGGCCTCGGGGTCGCGTGGCCCGGCTCGGACGCCGCGCTGCTCTACCTCGTCGCTGCCTTCTTCCTCATTTCCCAGGCGCAGGTGCGCGTGCTCACGCGCGAGCGCGCGGCGCTGCCGGTATGAGCGGCACGCTCAAGCAGCTGCGCAAGCTGATCCTCGGCGAGACCTGGATCCTCCCGATCGGCGTGGGGATCGCGCTCGGCATCTGCGGCATCCTGCGGGCGGTCGCGGGCGACCGCGCCTGGTGGCATCACGGCGGCGGCTTCATCCTGCTCGGCCTCATCGCGCTCGCGCTCACCGCATCGCTGGCGAGCGCGTTTCGCTCTCGGACCAGATAGGGCTCAGTTGTAGCCGTCCAAGCGCGACACGGTTCGTATCAGCGCGGCGCGCAGTCGCTGAACGTCTTCGCCGTACAGCGGCGACTGGGCGTCGGTGAGCAGGTCGAAAGCCATCACCACCCCAGCCGGGTGCACGGCGTCCGCGCGCAGCGCCGCCGCGAGCCGTGCCAGCTCGGGGGCGACGGCTACGACGACGTGTAGGTGGAACAGCGGCCGGCTGCCGCGCAACAGCCAGCGCGGGTTCTCGGTCGCCGCGCGAATTCGGTCGATGGCGTGAGCGCAGCGACGAGCGCGTTTGACAAGCCGGCGGCGTTCCCGCTCGACAGCTGCCAGGCGCAGCGAGCTGCGCCCGGCGAGGATCAGTTGGCGAGCGAGTCGCCGCTCGTCAGAGGCGACCCTCGCGAGAGACCCCATCAACGCAAGCTCGACGATCGCCGAGGAGGCCACCAGAGCACCGGCGACCCTGACGCCGATCAGCCGCGCCATCACGGCCCCTGCCAACAGGACACCGACGCTCGTGAGCTGCCTTCGGACCACCCGGCGGCGTGCGACGGCGCGCGCGAGCGGGTGGCTTGAGCCCAGCAGCCGCTCGGCGGTCGGACCGCGTCTGAGGGGACTGGTGGTGCGGGAGGTAACGCGCAAGGCCGGCTCCTTTTCGCCGACCAGACTTCCCGGCACACCTAGTGCCTAGAGGATACGCCTCGCCCGCAGGTGATGTAAGCGCGCTTACCCGGCTTGGTCCTTTGGGCCGAGCCCACGGTTTTTGGCATCGCGGACCCAGTTCGCAACCTCCCCTGAAGGGAAGGCGGCCACGGAGTCTGCGCCGTGGCCGCCTCAAAACTTCCGCCGCTCGTCAGACCAATTCCCGACACCGTTGGGCGAGGGCATGCGCGGAGCGCTGCCCGGGCCGGCCGAGCGAGGGTTGGTGGCTCCCAGGTCGGCGCGCAGGATGTCTCGGTGGCTGATCCAGGTAAGCGCGCTTACAGGCGGCCTCTCGTCGGTCTTGAGCGTGCCGACTTCATGCGTACGATCGTGCGCTCTGTGAACCTCAAAGGCAAGGTAGTAGCCCGGGAGCCGGAGACCCTCCGAGTCCTGGTGGAGGCCTCAGAACCCGGCGACCTCCTCCACCTGACGGCCGCCAGCAAGGACGTCTTCCACCGCCTCTACCCAGGTGCGTGGTACCGCTTCACGATCGACGACGCGCGGGTCGTCTCATGTCAGCGGGTCCAGGAACGCCACTAGCTGCGAGCAACCGAGGTAGATAGGGGCGAGGGGAATCGAACCCCCGATCTCCGGCTTGAAAGGCCGGCGTCCTAACCGCTAGACCACGCCCCCGTGGGCGCATCGAAGTCTAGGCGCCGCCCTTATTTCAGGTTGTTCTGCCGCAGGAACTGGTCCGCCACGACCGCCGGCGACTGGCCCTGCAGGGTCACCGAGGCGTTCATCTGCCGCATCACGGCGGTCGTGAGCTTCTCGCTCACGGCGTTGAGCGTCGCCGCGAAGGCCGGGCCCTGCTGGTCGAGCACCTTCTGCCGCACGAGCGGCGCCTCGTTCTGGAAGCCGAACAGGTTCTTCGGATCCTTCAGCACCACGTACGGAGCGCCGCTGCGGAGCTGGCCGTCGGTGGTGAACACGTCCGCGGCGTCCACGGTGCCCTTGTCGAGCGCCGCGTATTGCGTGCCGATGCGGTGCGGCCGGAACGACAGGTTCTGCAGCCCGTAGATGTCCCGTAGGCCGACGAAGCCCTCGACGCGCGTGCGGAACTCGGGCGCACCGGACACCCGCACCGTCCGCGGCACATGTGCCAGATCGGGGATCGAGCGGACGTGGTAGCGGCTCGCAAACGCCGGTTTGACCGCGAGCACGTCGCGATCTACGAACGGCGTCGGCTGGAGCATCACGATCCCCTCGCGCGCGGCCACCTGCCGTGCCTGCCGGTAGGCCTGCTCGGCGCTGATCGCCCGCGCGCTCTTGTTCCCGATCACGGTCCGCAGGATGCCGGTGTACTCGGGGTAGGCGTCGAGCGTGCCGAGCGTCAACGCGCGATAGATGATCTCGGTGGCGCCGACGTCGCTCTTCAGCCGCACGTCGAAGCCCTTGGAGCGCAGCGCCTGCGCGTAAAGCTCGCCGAGCAGGAACTGCTCGGGGAAGTTCTTCGTGCCGAAGGTGACCGGCGGCTTGCCGGCGCCTGGCCCCTTCACCGTGCTGGTGGCGGGCTTGCTCGACGAGCCGCAGCCGGCGGCGACCACCGCAACCGTGAGCAGGATTGCCGCGGCGCGGATTTGGAATCTCGGGCGGGTCAAATGGATGGGCCGAGCCCGGTGTTCACGCACCCACGCCGGCGGGAGCCGTCTCGGGGCTTTGGTCCTCCGTCGCCGCGGAGTCCGGAATTGTGAAGTGGAAGATGCTGCCACTCCCGGGGCGAGCCTCCACCCAGATCTTGCCCCCGTGATGCTCCACGATCTTCTGGCAGATTGCCAGGCCGATGCCGGTGCCCTCCTTCGCGGCACCTAACCGCGCGAACGGCTGGAAGATGCGCTCCGCGTGGCGCGGGTCGATCCCGATGCCGTTGTCGCGCACCGAGAAGCGCCACTCGCTCGGGAACAGGCTCGCGCTCACGTGCACCTCGGGGACGTCGTCGTCGCTGAACTTGAGCGCATTCGAGAGCAGATTCTGGAACACCTGCGTGAGCTGCTTGGCATCGGCGTGGACGGTGGGGAGCGGATCGGCGGTCAGACTTGCGCCCTTCTCCGCAATCCGGGCCGCGAGGTTCTCACGCGCGCGGTCGAGCATCTCGTCGGCCGGCACCGCCTCGCGCTGCAGCTCGCCGTGGCCGACGCGGGAGTACTCGAGGAGGTCTCGAATCAGCGTGCGCATGCGGTCGGTGCCCGCGAGGATGCTGTCGAGGAAGGTCTTGCCGCTGTCGTCGAGGCGGTCGCGGTAGTCGCGGTCGAGCAGGCCGGCGAACACCGTGACGGTCTGCAACGGCTCCTTGAGGTCGTGTGAAGTGACCGCGGCAAACTGGTCGAGCTCGGCGTTCGAGCGCTCGAGCTCCGCGGTCCTGGCCGCCACCTCGTCCCGGCTGTGCTCGAGCGATGCGGCCATCGTGTTGAAGGCGCGACCGAGATCGCCGAGCTCGTCGGCGCGCTGATCGGGAGCGCGCGCGCTGAGGTCGCCGTGGGCGACGCGTTCGGCGCCCTCCGCCACCTCGCGCACCGGTCGCACGACCGAGCGCGCCAGGTAGAAGGCGAGCATGAGCACGGCGCTGAGGCCGAGCACGAGGCCGCCGATGCCGATCCACACGGCGTCGTCCGCGCGGGTGCTCGCCTGTCGCGTGCGCTTGTCCGCCACGGCGCGCTCGCTGTTGAACAGCTCGTTGAACTGGTTGCGGATCGCGTCGATCCGATTTGGTCCGGTGCCGTTGACGATCACCGAGCGTGCGACGTCGATCCGGTCGCGAGCGAGCGAGATCATCGGGATCGAGTACAGACTCACGTAGTCGTCGATCGCCCCGCGGATCCTCCCGACCGAATTGACCGCCTGCGGGTTGTCGCGGACGAGCCCTGCGAGCTCACGCCCCTGCGCCGGGTAGGCCTGGCGCGCGGCCGTGTACGGCTCCAGGAAGACGGGCTTCGCGCCGGAGGCGACGTAGCCGCGGACGCCGGTCTCGAGGTCGATCGCGAGCTTCTCGAGCTTGTTCCCCGCCGAGATCGCCTGCTGGGCGCGGATCGCGCGCTTCGCAGAGTCGCGCTGCTCCCGGATCGCGAACACGAGCAGCACGAAGACCGCGCCGATCAGCAGCGCAAACGCGCCGCTCGCGACGACCATCCTGGTAGTGATGCTTCTTCTCAACTGATCCTCCGGCTGGAATGCCGGACGCCCCTACGGCGGGCGGCCCCAGCGACGGGGAGGCGAGTCCCGTGCTTCCGCACGATGATAGATGCGCTTTCGGGGAGTGGCAAACGCCCGCATTCTGCACCGAATGGTGGAAATGCGCCACCCAAAACGGTGGAAGACGGGTCGTGGCTCGGTTACGCCAGCCGACGCGCGAGGCGAGCCATCTAGCATCCAGCCCGCCAGGGCCTCTAGCTCATCTGGTAGAGCACCGGACTTTTAATCCGGCGGGCTGGGTTCGAGTCCCAGGGGGCCCATAACCTGCGGGCCCGGGTGGGGAACGATCACGCACCTCTGGACGGCTCGCCGTGTTACGACCCCGATGTCCGCAACGTCACAACGTCTTGCGCTGGCTGCGCTTTTGCCTGTTCTGGCCGCGCTCGTGTTCTGCGCGCGCGCCGGAGCGGCCTCGCGCACCTTTCAGGTCCCGTGCATCCCGGGGCAGGCGTCGCCGATCTGCTTCGCGGAGGACGCGACCGTCGTGGCCGTGGACGACGGCGACACGATCGACGTCCGGATCCCGGGCGCGGGCTCGCGCCGCGTTCGCATGACCGGAATCAACGCCACCGAGCAGTCCGTCTACACGAACCACTTGGGGAACCAGCGCGGCGAGTGCCACGCGCTCAACGCGAACAACCTCCTCAGCAGCCTGATCGACCGCAGCCACGGCCAGGTGCGTCTGCTCTACCAGAACCGGTTGACCCGGGCGGGCGTGAGGATCGTGCGCGATGTGGAGGTCTTCATTCGCGGGTCCTGGCACGACGCCAACAGCCTGCTCGTCTCGCGCGGCCAGGCGCTCTTTTTGTCGAACCGGACCGAGTTCGCCTGGAACCACCAGTACAACGTGCTTGCCCAGCAGGCGGCGCAGAAGGGGCTTGGGTTGTTCGACACCACGTTCTGCGGCTTCGGCCCTGACCAGGACATCCCGATCAGGGTCACAGCCCACCCCAACCCCGCGGGCGACGACCAGCTCAACGTGAACGGCGAGTACGTGCGGGTGGCCAACGAGGGTGCGCGGCCGCTCGACCTGAGCGGCTGGTGGGTGCGCAACGCGGCCACCCGGCGCTTCTACTTCCCCGCGGGCAGCTCGGTTCCGGCCGGCAAGCAGATCACCGTGCACGTGGGCCGCGGCACCGATACTCCGAGCACGTTCTACTGGGGCTTGCGCGCCCCGATCTTCGTGAATCCGACGCACGACGAGAAGGCCATCGGCGGCGGCGCGTACCTGTTCGATCCGCAGGGCGATCTGCGCGCGTGGGACCTCTACCCCTGCCTCGTCGCCTGTCCGAGCACGTAGGCCCGGTCCGTTAGGGATAGCGTCCTGGCGTGATGAGCGACGCCGCCGCCACGGCCGCGCCCACAGTGGCCGACCACTGGGAGTCCCGTCCCGCCTCGTGGCGGAGTCGCGAGCCGTCCGAGCACGCGGGCAAGCCGGGCCGGCCGCTGTTCATCGGGGCGTGCCCGCGCTCGGGCACCACGCTGCTGCGCAGCATGCTCAACAACCACCCGGACCTGGCGATGCCTGCCGAGACGGACTTCGTCATCCCTGTCTGGCTCGCCCGCGGGTCGTACGGGGATCTGCGGGAGGCGCGCAACCGGCGGCGCCTGGCCGAGTGGATCATGGACACGCCGGGGCACGGTGGCCGCCGCATCCGGGCAGGCCGGATCGAGCGCGACGAGGCGGTGGAGCGCGTGAGCGCCTCGGCGCCCACGCTCGGATCGATGTTCGCGAGCTGCTTCCAGATCTACGCCGACGTGCACGGCAAGCCGCACTGGGGGGACAAGCGACCCGCCTACTGCAACTACCTGGAGATGCTGTTCGCGCTCTTCCCCCACGCGCAATACATCAACCTCGTGCGCGACCCGCGCGCGGCCGTCTCGTCGCTGATGCAGATCGACTACTTCCCGGGAGACGACGCGCTCGAGGCGGGCACCGCGATGTGGGAGGCCACGGTCCGCAACGTCGACCGCGCGGCACGCGACCTGCACCCCGATCAGCTGCTGGACGTCCGCTACGAGGACATGGTCGCGGACCCCGCGGGAGTGCTCCGGGCCGTTTGCGACTTCGCCGGACTACGCGGCGGCGACGCGATCGAGCAGATGATCTCCGGCGAGCGCGGAGGCAAGTTCAGGGAGGGCTGGCACGAGCAGCTGTCGGAGCCGGTCAGCACGGTGAACGTGGCGAGCTGGAGCAAGCGGCTCGAACCGTCCGAGGTGGCCCTGATCGAGCATGCCGTGCCGGAGGAGATGCAGCGCTTCGGCTACGAGCGGGCCACGGAGCCGGGGGTCGCGCCCAATCCCGCCGCGCTGCGCGAGCTGGGGCGCCAGCGCAAGCGCCGCGCGCGACGCTGGCGACGCTTCGCGCTCGGCGAGCTCAAGCGCCGGGTCACCTACCGGCGTCCGGTGGCGGCAGAGACTTCCTAGTGCCGGAAGTGCCGGCGCGAGGTGAAGACCATCGGCACGCCCGCCGTCTCGCAGGCGTCGATCACTTCGGCGTCGTTGTTCGAGCCGCCCGGCTGGATGACCGCCGTGATGCCCGCGGCGATTGCCACCTGCGCGGCATCGGCGAACGGGAAGAAAGCGTCTGACGCCATGACCGCTCCGTCGAGTGGCGACTGCGCCTTCTCGACGGCGATGCGCACCGAGTCGACGCGGCTCATCTGCCCCGCCCCCACGCCCAGGGTCGCCAGGTTCTTGCTGAACACGATGGCATTCGAGCGCACGTGCTTGCACACGCGCCAGGCGAACAGCAGCTCGCCCCACTGCTCCTCGGTCGGCCGGCACTCGGTGGCCACCGACATCTCTTCGCGCAGCTCGGACTCGCTGTCGCGGTCCTGCACGAGGATGCCCCCGCGCACGCGCTTGATGTCGTGCTCGCCGAGCGGCACGCGCCGGCGCTCTTGGTTGTCGAGGATGCGTATGTTGGGCTTTTGGGTGAGGACCTCGAGCGCGTCGTCGTCGTAGCCGGGCGCGAACACCAGCTCGACGAACATGTCGTGCAGCTTCTCGGCAAGCTCGCGGTCGACGCGCCGGTTGAAGCAGTAGACGCCGCCGAAGGCACTCTGCGGATCGGACGCGAGCGCCTTGTCGTAGGCGTCGCTCGGGGTCGCGCCGACCGCCGCGCCGCACGGGTTGTTGTGCTTGATGATCGCCGCCGCCGGCACCTCGAACTCCTCGATCAGCTTGCGGCCGGAGTCGAGGTCGAGCAGGTTGTTGAACGACAGCTCCTTGCCGTGCAGCTTCGACACCATCGACATCAGGTCGGTGCGCGCGCCCGCCTGCATGTAGTACGCGGCGCGCTGGTGCGGGTTCTCGCCGTAGGTGAGGTCGAGCACCTTCTCGTACGCGCGCACGTAGAGGCCCGGGAAGGACTCCTCCTTCTCAGAGAACCAGCGCGAGATCGCGGCGTCGTAGCGCGCGGTGTAACCGAACGCCTCGGTCGCGAGCGCCTCGCGGGTTGCTGCCGACAGGCGGCCGTCGCCGCGGCGCATCTCGTCGAGCACGGCGTCGTAGCTCTCGGGCCGCACGACCACGGCGGAGAACGGGAAGTTCTTCGCGGCGGCGCGGATAAGCGTCGGCCCGCCGATGTCGATGTTCTCGATGACCTCGGAGTCCTCCACGCCGCGCTGGTTCGAGACGCGCTCGAACGGATAGAGGTTCACGCACACGAGGTCGATCGGCTCGATCGAGTGCTCGGCCAGCGTGTCGACGTGCTCCTGGTTGTCGCGCACCGCCAAGAGGCCGGCGTAGATGCGCGGGTTGAGCGTCTTCACCCGCCCGTCGAGCATCTCGGGGAAGCCCGTGTAGTCCTCCACCGCGCGCGTCTCGATACCCGCCTCGCCGAGTTCGCGGGCGGTGCCGCCGGTGGACAGGATCTCCACGTCCAGTTCCTTCAGCCCGCGGGCGAAGTCCACGAGCCCGCGCTTGTCGGACACCGAGAGGAGCGCCCTGCGGATGCGCACCTCGCCCGGCTGAACGATTCCGGTGGGACTCGACTCCGTGGTCTCAGACATCAGCTCGTTCCTCGATCAAAACCCGGCGCGGATTGTCTGGGTCGATCCGCACCGCCCCGCTAGCGAGGAGCCTGATCGCGCGCGGAAGCAGGTCGTGCTCGATCGCGTGGACGGACTCCTCGATCGCCTCAAGCCCCGCAGAATAGGGAAGCTCGAGCGCCTGCTGCAGGATGATCGGCCCGCTGTCCACGCCCTCGTCCACGAAGTGGACCGTCACCCCGGTGACGCGCACCCCGTAGTCGAGCGCCTTCTCGATCGCGTGGATGCCCCTGAAAGCGGGCAGGAGCGATGGGTGGACGTTGATCACTTTCCCCTGGAAGCGACGCATGAACTCGGGGCTCAGGATCTCCATGAAGCCGGCGAGCACGATCAGGTCCGGCGAGCGCTCGTCGAGCCAGTCGCCGAGCAGCCGGTCGCGCAGCACCCGGTCGCCGCCGAAGTCGCCCGCGTCGAACACGCCGGTCTCGACCTCGGCCCGCTGCGCGCGCCCGAGCCCGCGCGCGTCCGCGCGATTTGACCCGACCCCAACCACCTCGATCCCGTCCTTCCCGTGCAGCTTGTCCAGGATCGCCTGGAGGTTGGAGCCCTCCCCGGAAACCAGGACAGCGATCCGGTAGCTCACGCGGCCATGGAGGCGGGCGGCACCTTGAGCACGGGTCGCGTGCCCCCGGTGGTGGCCAGCCGCTTCTCTTCGATCAGCTCGTCGATACGGGCAAGGATGTCAGCCCTGCGCATGTGAGAGGAAGCGCCGTACGCGGGCAGACCGTCGTAGGAGTTCCGCTCGATCTTCTTGCTGCGGGCGCCGTGCAGGATCGCGGCGCAGGTGGTCCGGCCGACCGCGGGCCGTGCACCGCGGGCGATCGACAAGATCGCCTGGTCGAGGTTCTCGATCGTCTCGGGCGCGGGCGCCGGCGCCTCGGGAACGAGACCGGAATCGCACACGTCGCAGCAGGGCCCGACGTGCTCGGGCTCCGAACGGTCGCCGAAGTGCTGCAGGATGGCCTTGCGCCGGCAGGATTCGCTCTCCACGTATGCCCAGATCTCGCGGTACTGGCGCCAGCGTGCGCGCGCCGCCTCGCCCATCGAGGCGCGAGCGCGGGCGTCGGCGCGCCGGTCGTAGGCACCGACAATCCGCCCCGAGACGACGTCGCGCGCGGAGGGGGAAGGCTCGAGCACGTCTGCGCCCGCCAGGTGCCCGACCAACGCAGCCACCTGATCGGCGTCGCAGCCGGCGGCCCGCCCGAGCTCGCCGGCGCCCAGCTCGTAGCGGCCATCACCGTCCGCCACCGCCGCCAGCCGCTCGAACAGCACGTGCGGCAGCTCCGGCGCGAGCTCGTCGCGCTTGATGAAGTGGACGTGCAGCGCCTTGTCGCGGTTCTCGGCAAGCAGCAGTGCGCGCGAGGGCGCGCCGTCGCGGCCCGCGCGGCCCGCCTCCTGGTAGTACGCCTCGAGCGAGGCCGGCACGCTCGCATGCACCACCGTCCGCACGTTGGGCTTGTCCACGCCCATGCCGAACGCGTTGGTGGCCACGATCACGCGCGTCTCGTCGGCGAGGAAGCGCCGCTGGACTGCGGCGCGCCGCTCGCGGTCGAGCCCCGCGTGGTACGGGAGCGCCTCCTCGCCCAGCTCGTGGCTGAGCAGCGCCGCGATCTCCTCCGCGCCCGCGCGCGTGCCCGCGTAGACGATCGCCGGCAAAGCGCCCGGCTCGCGCAACGCCTCGATCAGCAGCAGCTGCTTGTCGTGCGGCGTCGGCCGCGCAACCGCGAACGAGAGGTTGGGGCGGTCGAACCCGGTGGCTACGCGCAGCGGCTCGTTCAGGTCGAGGCGCCGTACGACGTCGGCCGCCACACGCGGCGTGGCGGTGGCCGTGGAGGCGACGATCGCATCCGCCTCCAGGTAACGCGCGGCGTCAGCCAGGCGGAAATAGTCCGGGCGGAAGTCGTGTCCCCACTGCGACACGCAGTGCGCCTCGTCCACCACGAACAGCCCCACGCGCGCATCCTTGATCTGGCGCACGAAGCTGGGCGACGAGAAGCGCTCGGGCGCAACGTAAAGGAGCCGCAAACCGCCCGACGCGGCCGCCTCAACGGCCGCCGCGTTGGCGCCCCACTCCTGCTGGGCGTTGACGAGCGCGACCCGATCTCCCAATCCACGCGCGTGAAGAGCGTCCACCTGGTCCTGCATCAGCGAGACGAGCGGCGACACCACGATCGTCAGGTCATCGCGCAGGAGCGCAGGCAGCTGATAGCAGAGCGACTTGCCCGATCCCGTGGGCATGACAACGAGCACGTCGCGGCCGGCAAGCGCGGCCTCGCAGGCCTCGCGCTGCCCCGGCCGGAACTCCGCGAAGCCGAAGTGCTCGTGAAGGGATCGCTCTAGATCAGTCACCAAGCGAGGGTAACCGCCGGGGCGGCGGGATCAGGCCTCAAAAACGCGCTCGTAGCGAAGCTGTTACGCAAGGAGCGAAGTTGTTGCTCAGCGCTCGCCCACGAGCACCGCGAGGTCGCGGTTAGACCAGGCGACCGATGCCTCGTACCCCGCATCCTGCAGCCACCCGAGCTGCTCGGCGACCGTGCTCGGCTTGTCGTAGTCGCCGTCTATCGGGGTCACGGCGTCGGCCGGGTCCTCAGGCACCACCACGTCGCCCACAACGATCCGACCTCTCTCCTTCAGCACCTCTCGCGCGCGCGAAAACAAGTCCGCCTTCCCCGCCCCGTCGAGGTGGTGCACCGCCAGCACCGACACGACCACGTCGAACGGACCGGCGGGCAGCGGGTCCTCGAGCCGCCCGGCGCGCAGCTCCACCCGCTCCGGCGGCAGTACCTCGGCCGCGCGCTCCAGCATCTCGGAGCTCGCATCCACGCCCACGAGCGTCGCCAGCGGATGCAGCTCGAGCACGCGGCGGGCCGTCTCGCCGGTCCCGGTCCCGAGCTCGAGCACCCGCGCGGCGCCGTAGCCCGTCGCCACTGCCGCCTCGTCCTGGAGCCGCTCGTACTGCGGCACCTCCTCGCGCATCAGCGCGAGGTACTCCTCAGGCCGCCAGTGGAACTGGCCCACCTAGGCCCTACAGCAACGACTTAGAGATCTGCGGGAGCGGCACCGGCTGCTTGTCCTCGAGGGCGTACTTGCCGTTCGCCGACTCGGTGTGCTCGAGCGGGTAGTCGCCGCTGAAGCACGCGTCGCAGTGGGTGTCGCGGCCGAGGCCGATCGCCTCGTAGAGGCCGTCGAGCGACAGGTAGGCGAGCGAGTCGCAGTCCAGCTCGGCCGCCACCTCCTCGACCGTCCGGCCGTGGGCCACCATCTCCTCGGTCGTCGACATGTCGATGCCGTAGTGACATGGGTGCCGGATCGGCGGGGCCGATATGCGCATGTGCACCTCGGACGCGCCGGCGTCGCGCAGCATCTTCACGATCTGGCGCGTGGTGTTGCCGCGCACGATCGAGTCGTCCACCACCACGATCCGCTTGCCGCCGATGATCTCGGGCAGCGGGTTGAACTTCATCCGCAGGCCGTGCTTGCGCAGCTCCTGACCCGGCTGGATGAACGTGCGCGCCACATAGCGGTTCTTGATCAGACCGTCGTCCTTCGGGATGCCGGACGCGTTTGAGAAGCCGCCCGCCGCGGGGTTGCCGGAGTCGGGCACCGAGATCACGAGGTCCGCTTCCACCGGCGACTCGCGCCAGAGGATCTCGCCCATCTTGCGCCGCGAGACCTGCGTCAGACGGCCCTCGAGGTGAGAGTCCGGACGCGCGAAGTAGATGTGCTCGAAGACGCAGAACGCACGGCGCGCGCCCTTCACCACCTGGCGCACCTCCAGCCCGCGCTCGCCGATCGACACGAGCTCGCCCGGCTCCACCTCGCGCAGCATCTTCGCGCCGATGATGTCGAACGCGCAGCTCTCGGAGGCGACGCAGTAGCGGTCGCCGATCTGGCCGATCGCTAGCGGCCGCAGGCCCGCCGGATCACGGAAGGCGACGACGCTGTCCTGCGTCAGCACGACCGTCGAGAACGCGCCCTCGAGCCGCGGCAGCACGTCCTCCACCGCGTCCTCGATCGTGTCGGCCTCGTGGCCCGACAGCAGTGCGGCGATGATCTCGGAGTCCGAGGTGGACGTGAAGTGCACGCCCTGCTCGCGCAGGCCGAGGTGCAGCTCCAGCGCGTTGATGAGGTTGCCGTTGTGGGCGAGGGCGAGCTCGCGGCGGTCCGAGCGGTGGATCGGCTGCGAGTTCTCCCACGCGGACGAGCCGGTGGTGGAGTAGCGCACGTGGCCGATCGCCATCTGCCCGCCGAGCGCGCGCAGCTTGGGCTCGTCGAAGACCTGCGACACGAGGCCGAGGTCGCGCAGCGCCATGATGTGGCCGTCCTCTGAGGTGGCGATGCCGGCGGACTCCTGGCCGCGGTGCTGGAGCGCGTACAGCGCGAAGTACGCGAGCCGGCCGACGTCAGACTCGGGGGCGTAAACGCCGAAGACGCCGCACTCGTCGCGAGGACCGTCGCGGAAAGAAAGTGGCTCCGGAGGAGTCATGAGAAGCGGTCGGGAAGTCCCTGCTCGTATGGGGTTTTCGCCTCTTCGACCGTTATGGAGAGCGTAGCAACGCCCGCCGTGAGCGCAAGCGCCTCGCCACCGACCTCGCCGAGGCGGAGCAGCCAGTCCGCCCCGGTGTTCTCGGCGAGCGATTCGATCGCCTCGAGCGGGCCCGAGACGAGCACGCCGCCCGGTCCCTCGCCGAAGAGAGCGTCGTCGGGTGTGGCCGAATCCCCTAGACGGGCGAGCAGTGGAGCGAGGTCCACGCGCGCGCCTATGCCACCCACGATCACGCACTCCGCGAGCGCGCAGGCCACGCCGCCCTCCGAGACGTCGTGCGCCGAGCTGAGCGCCCCGCCGCGCACCGCCTCGCGCACGCGCGCGAGATGCTCCGCGTGCAGCGTGAGGTCGGCATCCTGCAGCCCCTCGGACAGCCGGCCGCGCAGCTTCTCGAGCTCCGAGCCGGCGAGCGAAGGACGGAACGGACCGAGCAGCGCGATCTGGTCGCCCTCCTCACGGAAGCCGACGCCCGCTGCCTTCGACGGATCGGGCAGCTCGCCCACCATGCCGACCACCGGCGTCGGGTAGATCGGGCCCTCGCCGCCCTCGTTGTACAGGGAGACGTTGCCGCCCACGACGGGAATCCCGAAGGCGCGGCAGACATCGCCGAGCCCCGCGATCGCCACGGCCAGGCCGCCCTCGGCGACGTCGTGTGCGCTCGCCAGCGCGCCCGCGCGGACCGCGTCGCGCACCGCCTCGTGGGCGGCACGGGCGGCCGACACGTCGACCTCCGGCAGCCGGCCGGGCAGCGCCTCG
>DATBKS010000021.1:0-12572 GCA_036555755.1 Thermoleophilaceae bacterium | reverse complement strand
CTCGACGAGGAACAGCGGCACGCTCTCGTGCACGCGCGAGACGGCCAGCAGCATGCCCGGAGCGCTCGAGCGCTCCTCGCTGAAGGTGAAGTCCTTGCGCAGGCAGATCCCGCCGGTGAGGCCCGGGCGCCCGATCCCCCCACGCGGGTAGTCACGGTTGATCAGATCGATCACCTCGAACACGTTCGCCCCGTACTGCTCGCAGTTCATCATCAGCAGGTTGGGTAGGGCGAAGGTGGAGTAGCGGAAGATGTTGGTCCAGATCTTCGCCAGCTCGGCCTGCACCGGAGTGGTCTGGACGATCTCCGTGCCGAAGGTGCCAAACAGCTCCGCCGCCTTGGCCCCCGACCCGGCGCCGACGCCGCCGACGATGCACGGGAGCGTGGAGATCTCGGCGAGGAAGCGGTTTGCGGCGATCCGCTCCGGCACGTGCGAGACGAACACATCCTCGCCCGCGGTGAAGCCGCGGCGCTGCTCGACGTAGCCGGCGAGCCAGTCGGTGGTGCCCGGCGCGACCGTGGAGCGCAGGATCAGCGAGTGCCCCTCGCGCAGGACGGGCAGGAGGTCGTCCGTGACGCTGCGGACATCCGAGATGTCGATCTCGATGTGGCTGAAGGCGGGCGTGCCAATCGTCAGCACGATGTGCTCGCAGCCGGCCGCCTCCTCGATGTGGTGGGTGAGTCGCAGCCGCCCGCTCGCGAGCGCGCGTTCGAGCAGCTCCTGAGTGCCCGGCTCCTCGAACGGCATGCGGCCCGACGAGATGGACTGGAGCACGGCGGGAACCTTGTCCACACCGACCACCTCGTGGCCACTGTCCGCAAACGAGAGAGCGAGCGGTAGGCCGATACGGCCCAGACCTACTACGGCGACGCTGCTTGCCACGCCGGGAAGGTTAGTGTCGCGACGGCGTTAAGATGCGCGCCGTGCCGAGCGGCCTTGCTCTAAGTGACCGTCTGAATGGCGACGTGAACATCCGCGCTGCCGGACAGCAGCGCGAGTACGCGGCGGTGGTGGAGCGGATCGCTGACGACCACCCGCAGAAGATCCTCGACTGGGGCTGTGGCTGGGGGCACATCTCACACGCGCTGCTGGAGCGTGGGTTCGAGGTGTCGTCCACCGATTACTCGCCCGCCGAACCGGGACACCGCCGCAGCGATCACTTCCCGGACGTGGACATCGACTACCTCTCCGATCCGGTCGCGCTGCCCTTCGAGGATGGCGCCTTCGACGCAGTACTCAGCCTCGGGGTGCTCGAACACGTCGCCGATCCGGCCGCCTCGCTCGACGAGCTGCACCGGGTGCTCCGCCCGGGAGGGACGCTCTACGTGTACAAGCTGCCGAACCGCTACTCATGGCTCGAGTGGCTCGCACGCCGGCTCGGTCTCGCCTACCACGGCATGCGCCCCGAGGACACGCTCTATACGGAGCAGTCGGCGGTGAGGCTCGTGGAGGCGCACGGATTCGCAGTGGAGTCGGCTCGCCTGGCCAACATGCTGCCGCTGACCCTGCCTGGCAAGCTCGCGAGCCGGCTGTCCGGGGTCATATGGGCGCTGAACCGCGTGCTCGCCAGCGTGCCCGGCCTCAATCGGCTGGCGACGAACGTCGAGTTGATCGCCACCCGCCGTGAAGTGTCACCTCACAGGACCAGACGCTTCGTGGCGCGCAGGTAGGCGTCCCAGGTTCCGGCAGCCGCTGCCTCCCAGGTGTAACTCGCTGCCCGGGCCGGCCCACCGGCGCCGGCCTCCGGATCCGCCAGCGTGGCATTGATCGCCGCAGCGGCGGCCTCGGGCGAGCGCGCGTCGAAGTAACGCGGCACGTCGCCCCCCACCTCGCGCAGTACCGGAATGTCGGACGCGGCGAGCCCGACACCACGCGACATGCCCTCGATCAGCGGCAGGCCGAAGCCCTCGCCGAGGGTGGGGAAGGCGGCGCAGCCGGCGAGCTGCCACAGCGTCTCGAGGTCGGCATCCGGCACGTAGTCGGCGAAGCGCACCCGCCCGGAAACCCCGAGCGAGGACGCGAGCTCGCGGAGCTGGGCGTCGTAGGCCTCGGGGTGGCCGGCGAGCACGAGCACGATGTCCTCATCGAGCAGCGGGAGCGCGCGCACCAGCACCTCCTGGTTCTTGTGAGGCCGCTTCGCCGCGACGCACAGCACCACGCGCTTGCCCTCCAACTGGTACTGCGCCCGCACGTCGGCCTCTGGCGCGGCCATCACGGACTGCGCCGGTTCGGTGCCGTGCGGCGCGATGGTGAATGCGTCCGGATCCAGGTCGAGCTCGTCGCAGATCTCGTCGCGACTGGCGCGTGTAGCCGTTATCAGCCCGTCGGCGTGGCGCGCGGCGCGCGAGACCACCTGCTTCATACCGAACAGCGTGACGGCGCCGAAGGTGCCGTGGCGGAAGAAGGTCACGTCGTGCAGCGTGATCACGTGCGTCACCCCCGGCACGCGGATCGGGGCGACGCTCGCGAGGCTGTGCAAGACGTCGACCCGCTGGCGCCGGGCGAGCAGGGGGAGCAGCACCTGCTCCGACAGCTGCCGTCGCCCGCGCTGGCCCTCCTCGCACGGCAGCGCGCGCAGCGTGAAGCGCGGCTCCCAGCCGTCCGCTCGGAGCGCCTCGGCGCCCGAGCGCGTGGTGACGACCGTGAAGCGCGTGTCGGGGTGAGCCGCTGCCAGTGCGGGCGCCAGGCCGCGCAGGTAAGTCTCAGGACCGCCCGAGGCGGAGGGGTCGAGAAACAGCGCGTTGAGCATTACGTGGCGCAATCCGCGGATGCTACGGTGCGCCCGCCCATGGGCTACTTCGACTGGCACGAGCAGCCCGGTTACTACCGCGATGTGACGCGCCACTTCCCGCCCGGCACGCGCCTGCTCGACGTCGGTTGTGGCTCCGCGTGGCTGGGAGAGCACTTCGATGACTACACGGGAGTGGATGGCTCGCCCGAGGCGGTGACGGCAGCGGCGGCGAAGGGACGCGAGGTGCTGCTGGCCGACGTGAACGAGCGGCTCCCTTTCGAAGACGCGAGCTTCGACGGCGTGGTGTTGAAGGACCTGCTCGAGCACGTCGCGGAACCGACCGCCGTGGTGCGTGAGACCGCGCGGGTGCTGAAGCCCGGCGGTCGCGTCTTCGCCTCCTCGCCGGACGCCCAACGCTGGGTGTGGGACGACTACACGCACCGGCGCCCATTCACCCGCAAGGCCTTCCGCCTGCTCTTTCGCGACAACGGCTTCACGGTGGAGAAGGCGGGCTACGAGTCGGTGATGCCGGGGACCTCGATCGTGTCGCGCTACACACGCGGCAAGCGCCGTCCGCTGCCGCTCCGCTGGGCGGCCTGGCTGCCCGTGGTGCGCCGCAACGTCTGGGTGGTCGCGCAGAAGGCGCCGAGGTGAATGGCACGCGACCGCGCGTCGTCCTGATTCGCGGCCATCAGACCAACTCGTGGCACCTGCGGCCCTGGCGCCACCTCACCGACCGCTACGACATCGTGGCGCTGCGGACCAAGCGGACCTGGTTCGACACTGAGCTGCTCGGCTTCCCCGCCGAGGAGGTGACGGCGCTGCGCGACCTCCTTCCTGCCGGGCGTGCGGGCGATCTCCTCTCCCGCGTGCCGGGCGACCGCTACCTGGGCGTGGCGGATCACCTACGTGGCGCGGCGATCGTCCACTCGCAGGACCTCGGCTTCTGGTACTCGATGCAGGCCGCGAAGCACAGGCGCGAGCTCGGCTACAAGCTCGTGCTCACCTGCTGGGAGACGATCCCCTTCCGGGACGCATACCGCAACGTCCGCACCCGGCCGTACCGCGAGCTCGTCCTGCGCGAGACGGACCTCTTCCTCGCCGCCACCGAGCGCGCCAAGGCGTGCCTCCTGCTCGAGGGCGCGCCCGCCGATCGCATCGAGGTGGTGGCGCCTGGCGTGGACCGCGAGCTGTTCGCCAGCGCGCGCAGTGCGGAGCCACCGCGGGATCACCTGATCGTCTCACCCGGCAGGCTCGTCTGGGAGAAGGGCCACCAGGACGTCTTGCGGGCGCTTGCCGCACTCAGGCTGGGTCTCGCGGGCGAGGCGCCGGCGGCGCGCGTGCTCGTGATCGGCGCCGGCCCGGAGGAGGGGCGGCTCCGCAAGTACGCGGCCGAGCTGGGCGTGGCCGACGCCGTGGAGATCCGCAGCGAGGTGCCGTACGAGGAGATGCCCGGGATCTACGCGGGCGCGTCGTGCATGGTCCTCGGCAGCCTGCCCGTGTGGTTCTGGGAGGAGCAGTTCGGCATGGTGCTCGCCGAGGCGCTGTGCGCGGGGCTCCCAATCCTCGCCGCGAGTTCGGGCGCGATCCCGGAGGTGCTCGACGGCCAGGCGACGCTGTTCCCGTCGGGCGACTGGCTCGGGCTCGCCGGGCTGCTGGCCGCTGGACCGCTCGCCAAGCCGCCGGGCACACGCGCGCAGTACGACCCCGCGCTGGTGGAGCGCTACTCGAGCGAGGCCGCCGCGGAGCGCCTAGGCGCAGCCTACGACGAGCTACTCGCGCCCTGACTACCCTTCCGCCGCGTGGCGACTGGACCCGCCTACAAGGCCGACTTCGGCTGGCGCAATCACTCGGTGTTCGGGGCTCTCGGGCTGCGTCCCGCCGTGGCCCAGCACACGCCTGCCGAATCGGCGCTCCTCAAGCGCAGCGCCGAGGGCGCGCGCTCGATCGTCGAGATCGGCGTGGCCGAAGGCGGCTCCGCCTGGGACATGCGGTCGACGATGGATCCCGAGGGCCGGCTCGTGCTCATCGACCCCTATCCGCGCGTGCTCGGGATGAACATGTCGAGCATCACGGCGCGTCGCCTCCTCGGCGAACTCGACCGCGGCGAGCTGGTGTGGCTGCACCAGTTCAGCGACGACGCGATCCGCGGCTGGAACGAGAAGATCGACGTGCTGCTGATCGACGGCGACCACTCCTACGAGGCCACCCGCGACGACTTCGAGAACTGGAGCCCGTTCGTCACCGCGGAGGGGACGATCCTGTTTCACGACGCCCTGCTCGACGCGCCGTGGATGAGCATGGAATTCGGCTCGGCGCGCTTCGTTGCCGAGCTGATCGAGGCCGGCACCTGGCAGCTTGTGGACAAGGCGGACTCCATGGGCGCCTTCCGCCGCGTGTGAATGCGCGTTCTCTTCACGATCCACCACCACCTCGATCCAAACTCCGGCGCGCCCGGGGTCACCTGGCAGCTGATGCAGGCTCTCCGCGCGGCGGGTCATGAGGCCGAGATCTACTCGTGGGACGACCTCCCGAAGCGGCTGGGCCCACGCGCGCGGGAGGCTCTGTTCCCCGAGTTCGCGGCCGCGCGCATCTCGCGAGCACGGCGCGAGGGGGTGGACGTGGTGGACGCCGCGACCTGCGATGCCTGGCTCTGGTCGCTGGTCCGGCGTGGCGACGCACCGGCGCTGATCACGCGCACCCACGGCCTCGAGCACACCTTCTGGGACGCCCGCCGGCGACAGGCGCGCGAGTCGGGCGAGCAGATCCCTCTCCTCGAGCGCGTGTACCAGGGTGGCGTGCGAGTGCGCGAGGCCGGCGTGTCGCTCCGGCACGCCGACGGCGTGCTGTTCCTGAACGAGGCCGACCGCGAGCGCGGGGTGGGCGAGCTCGGCGTTCGTGCGGAGCGGGCGCACGTGGTGGCCAATGGCGTGCCCGAGCAGTTCCTCGGACTCCCTGAGCCGGAGCCTCGCGGCGATGAGCCCCTGCGCCTTGTTCAGGTGGGCTCGTGGGCCGCGCGAAAGGGCGTTCGCGTGCTAGTGGAGGCTGTCACGCCGCTGCTCGGGACGAGCGTGGAACTGACCCTGGTCGGCACGAGCGTGGGGATCGAGGAGGTGATCGCGGAGTTCTCTGCAGATGCGCGCGGGCACGTCCGGGTGGTGCCGCGCTACGAGCACGCCGAGCTGCCGGCGCTGCTGCGCGACCAGCACGCGCTCGTGCTCCCCAGCTATGCCGAGGGTTTCAGCCTTGCACTGGTCGAGGGCATGGCGTGCGGGCTGGCCCCGGTGGCGACGGAGGTGGGCGCGGCGCCGGATCTGCTCACCGACGGGGAGAACGGTCTCCTGATCCCGCCCGGCGACGCCGCCGCTCTGCGCTCGGCCCTCGAGCGGCTCGCCGGCGACGGGAGCGACCTGCAGGACATGCGCGAACGGGCGCGCGCACGGGCTCAGGACTTCTCATGGAGCAAGATCGCCGCAGACACCGTCGCGGTGTACGAGCGCGTGCTCTCGGCGCGCTCAGGTGGCCGGCTCTGACGACTGCCGCGCAGGCATGAACGCGTGGAACACCTCGAGCGGCACCGCGCGCAGCAAGAGCGCCGCCACGCAGTAGAGCGCCGCCGTGAGCACCCCGCGCACCGCGGGGGCGATCGGCAGCAACAGCGGAAGCAGAGAGATCGCACCCGCGAGTCCCACCCGCCACGTGAAGCCAAAGTTGGGCCGCAGCGCAGGGCGCGCCCGGACCAGCGCGCGCAGCATCGCGAGGGCCATGATCGCCTCGCCCAGGGCGGCGGCGATCGACGCTCCCTTGGCGTCGAGCGTCGGGATCAACGCGGCTCCGAGGACGAGCACCGAGCCGAGCGCGATCGCGTTGACCACGACAAGCGCCCGCTGAGCCTTGACGGCCACGAGGCCCTGGATCCAGGTCTGCGTCAGCGAGGCACCCACGAGCGCCAGCGCCTGGATACGCAGTACGGGAGCGGCTGCCTCGAAGCCGGGACCGCCGAACAGGCGGATGATCGGCTCGGCCGCCACCACCAGCACCACCACGAAGCCGATCCCCACGAGCAGCGCCACCTCGGCGATCCGCTGGAGCGCGTACGCCAGCCGATCCTCTTCGTGGCTGGCGGCGTGCGCCAGCAGCGGGAAGGCCACGCCGATCATGAAGGTGGGCAGTCCCACCAGCACCTCGGTGGTCCTGGACGCGGTGGCAAACAGGCCAAGCTCCTCACCGCTGGTGAGAAGCGAGCACATCACGATCAGCACCTTGAGATAGATGACGTTGATCGCCAGCGAGAACGCGAGCGGCGCCGTTTCGATGATGATCGGGCGCCACTCGGCCCAGCGGAAGCGGGGGGCCACGAGGTAGCGCCGCCCCACGGCCAGCACGGACGCAACGAGCATCACCAGGCCCGCCGCGAGGTAGACGGCGAAGAACGCGCCCAGCTTGGCGTCGACCACCACCAGGACCACGATGCCCACCACGATCACCATCTGGCGAATGGTCTCCACGAGCGTGAGCGCCACATAGCGCAGGTGCATCGCCATGGCGATCGCATAGGAGCCCGTGATCACTGCGATCATCCCGCCGGCGCCCGCCACCACCGTGCCCACCACCATCGTCGTGCTGTAGCCCGCCACGACGGCGAACAGCGTGCACAGCGCCACGGCGAGCGGGGAGAACGCCAGCCTGATTCCGATCACGTTTCCGAGCAACCGGCGCCGGCCCTCCTGGCCAACCGTGGCGAAGCGCCTCTGACCCACCACCTGAAGCCCGGCCTCGGAGAGCCCAGAGGCGATGGTGACCAGGGCGATGACGGTGGAGAAGCGGCCGAAGTCGACCACGCCCAGGTGGCGCAGGAGCAGCGCGAACGCGACAGCGGTCCCCCCGGTGGACACGAGGTACCCGGCCGCGCGCAGCGTGCCGCCGCGGATGATCTTGCCGCCGGCCGTGCGCGACTCGATCTCGGATAGCTCGAGCTCGGTTGCGCCTGGTTCGTCCGCGGGCGTCACACCGTGCTCATCGTGTCTGCGTGAGCAGCACCGGCACCCCGCCGGGTGACGGGTAGCGCGTGCCACAGCCGTCGCACGTGGCGGTGTCGTCCGCGAACACGAGGGTGCCGCGGCAGGCCGCGTCGGGGCAGCGGAGCAGGTTCCTCAGCCGAGAGTCGAGCGGTACCACCGAGCCGGCGCGGCCCATCGCTGCGAGCGCGGACAGCGTTCGCTCGAGGTCAATGTCGGCCTGCTCGTGCTCCCGCGTCTCGAGCACCGGCGCGTCCACCTCGAGGCGCCCCGTCCAATGAACGGAGTGGTGCCAGCGTGAACGGTGGGCCGCCCAGCCGAGCCGCACCAGCAGGCTCTCGTGGTAGGCGTCGTGCATCGCCCGGCCGTTGGCGCTCGCCCCTACCGGCTTCGGCTTGAAGACGAGCGTGTCGCCGCGCCGGTCCACGTGCCAGGGGTGGAAGGGCCAGCCGTAATGAACCTCAGCTTCGGCACTCGGCACCTGCACGAATCCGGCCTTCGCCACGCGGCTGAACTCGGCAGCCATGCGTGTGGGGTCGATCGCGTGCTCGAGCACGTGCGAGGCGATCAGGTACGCAAAGGCACCGTCGGCGAACGGGAGCTCCTCGCCGTCCGCCACCACCACGGGCTTCGTGAACGCGAGGTCGGTCTCGCGCTCGAAGCTGTCGACGACGTACTTGTCGACCACGACATCCGCACGAGGGTGCGGGCGGTCACCTCCGCCGACGTCGAGGACGAGTCCCTCGTCGGGTGGATGCGGCTGGTGAAACGCGCGCTCCCGGAGCAGCGAACGTCCCTCGCGTGCGAGCTCTCGTGCGAGATCGATTGCGCCCTGAGCGTGCACGGGCAGACCGTAGCGCCAGCCACCGATGGCTGGGCTTCAGGCGGAGCGGCGCTGCAGCCTCTCGCGCAGCAGCTGGCGCGCGAACGCGAGCACGAACGCGGGGTTGTACGAGAGGTATCGCGGCAAGAGCCGGCGCGGCTCCTGCGCGATGCGGTAGATCCACTCGAGCCCGCGCTCCTGCATCCATGCGGGCGCCTGCGAGATGCGCCCCGCGTGGAAGTCGAACGCCGCGCCGACGCCGCACAGCACCGGAGCGTCGAGCCGCGAGCGCATGTGGGCCATCCACTTCTCCTGCTTCGGTACGCCGACGCCGACCCACACGACGTCCGCGCCCGCCTCGTTGATCTGCTGAACGATGGCGTCCTCCTCCTCGCCCGTGAGGGGACGGAACGGCGGCGAGAAGCCGCCCACGATCTCGATGCCGGGATGGCGGCGGCGAAGATTCAAAGCGAGCTGCATCAGCGAGCCCTGGTCGCGCCCGCCGTACAGCCAGACGCGATGGCCGCGCTCGGCGCAGCGGCCGCAGTAGCGGTCCATCAAGTCGGGGCCGTAGACGCGGTTGTGCAGGTTCTCGCCGAGCTGGTTGGCCGCCCACACGAGGGGCATGCCGTCGGGCACCGTGAGGGTCGCGCCGGTGACGGCGTTGCGCATCTCGTCGTCGTGCTGGGAGACCATCACGGCGTGTACGGCAACCGCGCACACGTAGCCGCGCTCGCGGCGCGCGATCATGCCGTCCATCACGTCCATGGCCTCGGCGTAGTCGGTCATCGCGATCGGGATGCCGAGGATCTCCCGCGTGCGGATGTCGCGCGGTGTGGGCAGGTCGGCGGCGCGATCGACTCGCGCGGCCTCTCGCTTTCTGGGCCTCAAAGACGTCTCGGATTTTCGGTACGCACGCGTATCCACGCCGGTTCCCCCGCCGGTGTTCATGGCAGCGAGTTTATCCGCCGATACCTCATCAGCGCCTGTCTGATTTCGATCCACTGAGCATGAAACCGCTTCCGGATGCCGAAAGTTGCGCACAATTGAGCTCCCCTGAGACGCCCGATGAACCGCTACCCTTGACGCGTCGCAGGGGTTATCGGGGACATGAGCGAAACCAAAATCGCGAGTAGCCCGGTCACCGCCGCCAGCGCCGCGACCGACGAACTCCTCGTCTCGGTGGTCATACCCGCCCTGAACGAGGCTGAGTCCATCGAGGCCTGCGTGCGCCGGTCGATCGAGACTATGGATGAGCACGGGATCCGTGGCGAGGTGATCGTCGCGGACAACGGCTCCGATGACGGAACCCCGGAGCTCGCGCGCGCGGCCGGCGCCCGCGTCATCAACGAGCAGCGCAAGGGCTACGGCAGTGCCTACCTCGCCGGCTTCGCCTCCGCCCAGGGCAAGTACATCGTCATG
Source organism: Thermoleophilaceae bacterium (assembly GCA_036555755.1). Taxonomy (GTDB): domain Bacteria; phylum Actinomycetota; class Thermoleophilia; order Solirubrobacterales; family Thermoleophilaceae; genus JAICJR01. The sequence continues at coordinate 2,578 of DATBKS010000021.1, read as the reverse complement.
GGCGACGCCGACGAGACCTACGACTTCCGCGAGATCGCGCGTTTCATCGAGCCGCTCGAGGAGGGCGCGGACCTCGTGATGGGCTCGCGCCTCAGGGGCAAGATCCACCCGGGGGCGATGCCCTGGCTCCACCGCTACGTCGGCAACCCGGTGCTCACGGGCGTGCTCAACCTCTTCTTCCGCACCGGCGTGTCCGACGCGCACTGCGGCATGCGCGCATTCCGCCGCGAGCTGCTGCCGCGGCTCGACCTCCGCACCACCGGCATGGAGTTCGCGTCGGAGCAGGTGATCCGCTCTTCCAAGCTCGGGCTCGACATCCGTGAGATCCCGATCGAGTACCACCCGCGCACCGGCGAGTCCAAGCTGTCCTCGTTCTCGGACGGCTGGCGCCACCTGCGCTTCCTGCTCGTGCACAGCCCCACCTGGCTGTTCCTCGTGCCTGGGCTCGCCATGGTGCTGCTCGGCATGGTCATCGGCGCGGTGTCGCTGTTCGAGGTGCCGCTGTTCGGGCGCCAGTGGCAGCTCCACACGCTGATCGCCGGCTCGATGCTCGCGATCGTGGGCACCCAGGTTGCGCAGCTCGGCGTCTTCTCGCGGACGTATGCCTTCTACTACCTCGGTGAGCACGACCCGCTGTTCGACAAGGTGCGGGAGAAGTTCCGCCTCGAGCACGGGCTGATCGCGGGCGCCGTGATCTTCCTCGTCGGCCTCGTCATGTCCCTCGTTGTGTTGATCATCTGGATCAACCGCGGCTTCGGCGAGCTGCGTGAGGAGAAGCTCGCCATCGCGGGGCTGACCCTGATCGTGATCGGCATCCAGGTGATCTTCGGCGCGTTCTTCCTGTCGATCCTGGGGCTCCGCCGCCGCTCGCGCGCGACCGAGGATCCGCAGCCGCCCGTAGCCGGGTGAGCACCGAGCCGAGGAGCGCCGTCTCGCCGCGGGTGTACGCGGCAGTGATTCTTGGGGTGTTCGTGTTGGCCGCGGCCGTGCTCCTGCACTGGCTGTTGCGGAGCGAGCCCCGGCTGGCCGGCACCAACTCGGTCAACCCCGCCGTGTTCGTCTTCTCCGTGCCCAAGGGGCAGACGATGTGTCTTCGTGACCTGATCCTGCCGAAGGACGCGAACCAGGTGCAGCTCTTGCTCGTCCCGAATCCGGGCAGCCCGCCGACGCACGTGTCCCTGCAGTTGCGCTCGGACGCCGGCTACCGGGCGAACTCGAACCTCGTGCTCAACCCGGCGGGTGGCGGGACGCGCTTCCCGATTCCGGGCAACCACACCGCGTCACCCGCGAGCCTGTGCGCGACGACGTCGGAATACGTGTCGGTGTCCGGGTTCCCGGGCGTGCCGGCCAGCGGCCGCGTGCAGGCCTTCGTCGACCACAAGCCGCAGACGACCGGCCGAGCGTCGGTGTGGTTCGTGGACTCGCACAAGCGCACGCTGCTCGGGCTGATGCCCACCGCGGCACACCGGGCCTCGGTGTTCCGGGCCGGGTTCGTCGGACCGTGGGTCTACCTGCTGGCGCTGCTCGTACTGCCGCTCCTCTGGTGGTTCGGGTTGCGACGGCTCGTGGGAGCGAGCGCGTGAGCGCGACCGCGCGCCGGCGCATGCCGCGCCTCAAGCGCCCCGAGTGGCGCGTCCGTGGGCGCGACCTGCCGCGCACGGCGCTGCTCATCGCGGGCATCGCGTTCGTCAACTTCGTGATCTGGGCGCTCGTCACGCCTCCCTTCGAGGGACCCGACGAGTACGCGCACGTGTCCTATGCGGTCGACCTCGCGGAGCGCGGCAAGGCGCCGACGCCCACGTCGAAGGGCCAGTTCGCGTCCTCGGAGATGATCGACGCGCTCGACGCCACGTCGTCGTTCGCGATCATCCGGTCGGACGCCTCGCGGCCACCCTGGACGGACTCAACGCGGCGTGGCTACGAGGCACTGGTCGCACGCACCCACCCCGCACGCGACAACGGGGGTGGGGGCAACATCACCTCCTCGACGCACGGGCCGGTCTATTACTTCCTGGCGGCGCTCGGCTACCTGATCGCCGGTGGCTCGTTCTTCACGCGATTGTTCGGCATGCGCGTGGCGTCCGCCCTGCTCGGTGCGATCGCGGCGGCGTGCGTCTACGGCACGGTGCGCGAGCTGATCCCGCGCTCGCGCTGGCCCGCCATTGCCGCCGGACTGCTCGTGGCGTTCGAGCCGATGTTCGGCTTCATGAGCGGGGTGGTGAACGCGGACAACGGAATCAACTGCGCTGCCGCGGCGCTGATGTTTGTGCTCGTGCGCGGCATGCGGCGCGGCTTCACGCTCGGACTGGCGGCGGCGCTGCCGGTGGTGTTCGTGCTCGGGGTCTTCGCCAAGGCCACGATGCTGGCGCTTGCGCCCGCCGTGGCGCTCGGGCTCCTCTTCGCGCTATTCAGGCGGCGCCTCGGCGTCCGCGGGATCGTGGTGATGGCGGGCTCGTTCGTGGGCATCATGCTCGTCTGGGCGCTCGTGGCGCACCTGGTCGGCAGACCGTTCCTCCACCTGCCGAACACGCCGGGTCCCGGCGCGGTGGGCGGTGGCGGCGCCACGCTCGGCGACAAG
>DATBKS010000020.1:0-20627 GCA_036555755.1 Thermoleophilaceae bacterium | reverse complement strand
CGTGTTCAGTACGGCGAAGGGCACGATGCTCGACCCCGACAACCTCGCCGACCGTGTCCTCGCGCCGGCGTGCCAGGAGGCGGGCGTCGGGTGGGCCGGCTTCCACACCTTCCGTCATACCGTGGCGTCGCGGCTGTTCGCGCGGGGGCGCAACGTCGTGCAGGTGCAACGCTGGCTCGGCCACCACTCGCCCAGCTTCACGCTCGACACGTACGTGCACTTGCTCGACCGCGATCTCGGCGAGCCCTTGACCCCGATCCCAGGTGCAACCGACGCGTTGCGTCGGGTCAACGCCAGGTCAACGCAACGTCCGAAAACAGCCGTGAACGCCGGCAACGCTATTGGTGCTGAACTCGCATTGCAGAGCAAATAGGGTGGACACCAGAAGGCAGCCGGAACGCCCGCCGAGGGCTACGGAACCGAAGGTCAGAGGTTCGAATCCTCTCGGGCGCGTTCGCGAGAAGCCGTGCTAAAGCGGAGTCAGCGGGCTTTGCGAAGGAGGGCCGACACGCGCTGCCTCGTGACGCCGAAGTGCTCCGCGATCTGGTCCATGGTCATTCCCTCGTCGTACAGCGCCTGCGCCTCGGCGCGGCGGACGCTCGCCCCGCACGTGTCGAGAGCGTTCGAGCTCTCCGTGATCAGCTGAACGATCAGTGGACCGTCCTCGTCGGCGACGCTCTCGGCGTACCGGACCCCGCGCGCGCGGGCCTTCCGGATCCGGCCCATCCGCTTCTTGATCAGCGTCGCGCGCTTGTCGTTCTCGGCGATGACCTCCTCTAGCGCGGTTAGGGCTTGGAGGAACGCATCTTCAGCCATCGGTCTCTTTCTTGAATCCTTTCGGGGTTTATGCAATAACTATTGCGGCAATAGCCATTGCAGCAACTGCAATTGCCGCAATCGCCATTTCCGAAACGCCGGTTGCGCGATCTTACACAGCGAAGGGGATCAAAACGGACGTACCGATGGCACTCGCAAGCGGTCTCGCAACGCGGCCGGCGTCTGAGCGGCCGGTCGCCAGACGACTGGAGCAGCGACTCTTCCGCCGGTTTCGTCGCGCTGGGGATTTGCATGCGCGCGACCAGTTGCTCGAGCGCTACCTGCCGCTGGCCCGCAGCCTGGCGCGCCGCTACGAGGGACGCGGCGAGTCGCTTGAAGATCTCGAACAGGTGGCGAGCCTCGGGCTGGTCAAGGCGATCGATCGCTTCGAGCCGGAGCGCGGACTCAGGTTCTCGAGCTACGCGGTACCGACGATCCTGGGCGAGCTGAGACGCCACTTCCGCGACGCCGGCTGGGCGTTGCACGTGCCGCGCGATCTCCAGGAGCGCGTGCTCAAGGTGAGTGGAGCCATGGAGCGGCTGTCCGGCGAGCTCGGGCGTTCGCCCAGCCCCCAACAGGTCGCTGAGGAGGTGCACCTGCCCGTTGAGGAGGTGCTCGAGGCGATCGAGGCCCATGCCGCCTACGCCACCGATTCGCTCGACGCCCCACTCCGCTCGGACGACGACGAGAGTCGGTCGGTCGCGGAGAGTCTTGGAGAGACGGACGAGCGATTCGAGCTCATCGAGGATCGCGTGTCAATCGGGCCGGCACTCAACACGCTGCCCGAGCGGGAGCGCCTGATCCTCCATCTGCGCTTCGGGGAGGACCTAACACAGAGCGAGATCGCGCAGCGCATAGGCGTCTCCCAGATGCACGTCTCCCGCCTGATTCGGCGGGCGCTCGAGCGGTTACGCGTGGCCGCCGACCAAGCGGCATAGCGCGGGCCGGGCAGCACGTAGTCCACCCGAACAGGCTGTGCGGTGCTTTACGGATGGCGGTCGGGTGAATCAGCCGTACGTTCGAGGCATGGAAAGGCTGACGGTCCGACTCGCGACCGGGGCGGTTGCTGTCGTCTGCTCCCTGGGTCCGGCAGCGCCGGCGCAGGCGTCGTTCCCCGGCGACAACGGCTCGATCGCGTACGCGGCCTTCGCGAATACGAGCTTCGACATCTACACGGTGAGCTCGGGTGGCAAGCACCGCAAGCAGCTCACGAAGACAGGCAAGATCAACGAGATCTCGCCGGCCTGGTCGGCGAGCGGCAAGAAGATCGCCTTCGCCCGGCGTGACTTCAGCGATCCCACTCATACTGGGCCGTTCGAGGTCTGGGTAATGAACGCGGACGGCTCGCACCGGCACCGCCTGGCAAAGGGCACACAGCCCGCGTGGTCGCCGGACGGCAAGAAGATCGCGTACGTCGGGCCCCGGCAGCCGCGCGTCGGCCGGCCCGATATCTGGGTGATGAACTCCGACGGGAGCCGGCAGAAGCAGATCACCTCGGGCAAGTTGAGCGAGCGCAGCCCGGACTGGTCGCCGAACGGGAAGTGGATTGCGTACGCGACCGACCAGGGCAACAGCCACGACATCTGGAAGATGCATCCGGACGGGAGCCATGCGGTGCGACTCACTGCGATCGGCCCTTACGACGACCAGCCGAGCTGGGCCCCGAGCGGGAAGAAGATCGCCTACGTGAGCCGCGACGCGCTCGGCTTCTTCCACATCTGGACGATGCAGGCAGACGGCACGGGCGCAACGCAAGTGGGCGACGCGATCGCCTACAACATCGCCTGGGCGCCCGACGGAGGCAAGATCGCCTTCGATTCCGGTGGTACGCAGGCGGGCACGGAGGGGATCTTCAGGGTCGGGCTCTCGGGCGCGAACCCGGTGCGGCTGACCACCGGGCCGTCGGACAGCGAGCCGAGCTGGCGCCCGGCCTGACGGTTGCTGCGGAGGGGCCCGGCGTGCGGCGGGCAGCGTTCAATTAGGCTGCGCCGATGGGTCCGGTGGCAGGGGTGCCGAACGGCTTGCGGACGCCGCGCATCGCGCCGGGGTCGCCCGCAGATATCGGCCGGGTGAACGCGGCGATCACGCGCGTGCTCGGGATCGCGACGGGCGGTCGGCCGCCGCACCTGTTCACGACGCTTGCACGGCATCGCGGTCTGTTCCGTCGCTGGCTGTGGTTCGCGGCAGCGCTGATGCCGGGCGGCAAGCTGCCTCGCGCCGATAGCGAGCTGCTCATCCTGCGCGTCGCGGCCAACTGCGGCTGCGAGTACGAGTGGCGCCACCACGAGCGGATCGCGCTGACGGCCGGCCTCACCGCTGAGCAGATCGCCGCGGCGCGGGAGGGCGAGGCCGACTTCTCACCGCGCCAGCTCCTGCTGCTCCGCGCCGCCGACGAGCTGCACGCCGAACGCGAGCTGTCCGACGAGACCTGGGCGGAGCTGACCACCTTCCTCTCGGACACAGAGCTGATCGAGCTGTGCATGCTCGTCGGCCACTACGAGATGCTCGCGATGACGCTGAACTCGCTGCGCGTCGAGCCGGACGTCCTTCCCGACCGCCAGCCGCGGCTCGCGGCCCGGGTGCTGAAGCGATGAGCTCGCTCCAAGGCAGGCGCGTCGTGATCACGGGTGCTGCTCGCGGCATCGGCGCACTGCTCGCTCAGCGCCTGCACGAGCGCGGCGCGCGGGTCGCCTTGCTCGGCCTCGAGCCCGAGCAACTCGCCGCGGTGGCCGAGCAGTGCGGCGGCGCGCCGTGGTGGGAATGCGACGTGACCGACCGCGACCGGGTGGCCGAGGCAATAGACGAGGTGGTGGAGCAGTTCGGCGGGCTCGACGTGGCGGTGGCGAACGCCGGCATCGGCGCGCAGATGACGCTCGTCGACGGCGACGACTCGGTCTGGGACGCGACCCTCGCCGTCAACCTGGCCGGCACCTACAACCTCGTGCGCGCGGCCGCCGGACACGTCAGCCACACGAACGGCTACTTCCTGCTGACGGCATCGCTTGCCGCCGCCGTCCATCTGCCGCTCATGTCGGCGTACTGCGCCTCCAAGGCGGCGGTGGAATCACTCGGCGACTCGCTGCGGATCGAGCTACGGCCGAGCGGGGGGAAGGTGGGCGTGGCCTACTACGCCGAGCTGGACACCGACATGACGTCGCGCGGCTTCGCCACCCAAGCGGCCGCCCGGATGCCGCTCGGCGGTCATGGGCGCCTGCCGGTGGCGCCGGTCGGCCCGGCGATCGATGCGCTCGAGAAGGGAATCGCGCGGCGCTCGCGCCGCATCGTCTCGCCTTCCTGGGTGGGGCCGGTGCTCGCGATCCGTCCGCTCGCGCAACGCGTGATCGAGCGCCAGGCTCGCCGCGGCCTCGCGAAGACGCTCGAGATCGCCCGTGGCGAGGACGTGACGCTCACCACGCCGCAGCCCTGATCGGGGCGAGGCGCCGCCGCTAAGCGCGCTGGGGCGCTTCGGCCTTCTCCAGCTCCCGCCGCGCGATCCACTTGCCCGCCTCCCACAGCGCGAGCAGCAGCACCGCCGAGGCGAGCGCGAGTCCGAACTGACCGGCCTTCAGGGGAACCGTGTCGAGCAGCCGGTTGAAGAGGTCCATCTGCGTGACCATCACCGCGAGGGCGACCTCCGCCGCCGCGATCCAGTTCATCCGGGCGTTGTCGAACGCCTCGCTGTTAAGGCTCGAGAGGATGAGGCTGCGGCTCTCGTAGGCCGCGACGACGAGCATCAGCGCAAAGGCGCTGAGCCCGATCGAGGACCCGATCACGGTGCTTCCGTAGTGGGCCTTGCCGAAGTGGATGAGCGCGTCGAGGACGACCGCCATGTAGAGGCCGACGAGCCCGGAAGTGAGCTTCACACCGGTGGTCATGATCGACTCGCTGCTCGGCCGGGGGCGAAGGCGCATCAGCCCCGGAGTCGCCCCATCAAGGCCGAGCGCGACGCCGAACGGCGCGCTGATGAAGAAGTGGATCCATAGGACCTGCGCCGGGGTGAACGGCTGTCCCGCCGCGATGTCCAGCAGCGCTGCGCCGAGGAAGGTGAGCACGAAGGCGACGAGCGAGATCAGCACGAAACGGACGTACTTCGTGAGGTTGTCGTAGAGCTTCCGGCCCTCCTCGACGGCCTTCACGATCGTCGAGAAGTTGTCGTCGGTCAGGATCATCCGCGCCGCGTTCTTCGCGACCTCGGTGCCGCTGCCCATGGCGATCCCGATGTGCGCCGCCTTGATCGAAGGCGCGTCGTTGACGCCGTCGCCGGTCATCGCCACGACCTCGCCCCTCTGCTTGAGTGTGTCCGCGAGCATCACCTTGTGCTCGGGCGCGACGCGGCCGACCACGCCGATCTGGTCGATCCGCGCGAGCCGCTCGGACTCGTCGAGCGCGGCGAACTCGGAGCCCAGCATCGCCTCGCCCTCGATCCCCAGCTGCTTCGCGATCGCGGCGCCGGTGATCACGTCGTCCCCGGTGATCATGCGCACGCGGATGTGGGCGCTCTGCGCATCCTCGACCGCCTGCTTCGACTCCGCCCGCGGGGGATCGACCATCCCGACGAGACTCGTGATGCAGAGGCCGTCGACGTAGCTCAGCAGGTCGCCCTCGGGATCGAACGTGGCCGGGTCGAGGTCGCGGAAGCCGGCGGCCATCACGCGCAGTCCGTCCTCGCCCATGCGCGTGGCGTTCGCTTCTGCCCGCGAGTGCAGGTCGTCGTCCCAGGGGATGGTCTCGCCCGCGGACAGTGCGGTGGACGTGTGGCTCATCACCGCCGGCGCCGCGCCCTTCACGTAGCAACGCACGACCTTGTTCCCCGCGTCGTCCGAGGCCTCGGCGAAGACGGCCATCAGCTTGTAGGTCGGGTCGAACGGCAGCGTCGCGAGCCGCGGGAACCGCGCGCGCGTCGCGTCGAGGTCGAGTCCCGCCTTGAAGGCGAGCACGAGCAGCGCGCCCTCCGTCGGGTCGCCGACGACCTTCCCGTCCGCGATCGTCGCGTCGCTCGCGACGACGTAGGGGAGGATCGCGTCGTCGATCGTGTCGGTGGAGCCCGCCGCGTGATGGATCTTGCCGTCGAGCTCGTAGCCCGAGCCGGAGATCGTGTAGCGGTCGGTCGGGTCGAGCACCTCGACGGCGGTCATCTGGTTCATCGTCAACGTGCCCGTCTTGTCGGAGTTGATCGCCGACGTCGAACCGAGCGTCTCCACCGACGCGAGATCCGTGAGCACCGCTCCCTGCTTGGCGAGGTTCCCGGCGCCGAGCGACATGATCACCTGCAGCACGGTGGGCATCGCCTCGGGGATCGACGCGATCGCGAGCGCGACGGCGCTGGTGAACACGGCGGTCGATGACAGGTCGCGCTGCGCGCCCAGCACGATCATCACGATCATCGTCAGCCCCGCCGCGGCCGCGATCCAGAGGGTGAGCGTGTTCAGCTGGCGGGTGAGCGGCGTCTGCTCCCTGGCCGTGGTCGCCAGCATCCCGGCGATCTTTCCGACCTGCGTGTCGCTGCCCGTCCCGGTCACGATCATCACGGCGCTGCCGTGCGTGACCGGCGTGTGCATGAAGGCCATGTTGGTCTGGTCGCCTGGAGGCAGATCCGTGCCCTCCGGGATCTCGACGCCCTTCGACGCCGGCACGCTCTCGCCGGTGAGCGCGGACTCGTCGATCTGCAGCGAGGTCGCCTCGATGATGCGCCCGTCCGCGGGCACCTCGTCCCCGGCGGCGAGGAGGACGACGTCGCCGGCCACGACCTCCTCGGCGGAGATCTCGGCCTCGGTGCCGCCACGCCGGACCCGCGCCGTCGCCTCCACCATCGCCTTGAGTGCGTTCATCGCGCTCTCGGCCTTGCCCTCCTGGCGCATGCTCACGGCGGCGTTGAACACCGTGATGAAGATCAGGAGCACGCCCGTCGACCACTCCTTTATCGCCAGCGAGACGATCGCGGCGGCGAGCAGGATGATCTGCATGTAGCTGCGGTACTGCGCGACGAAGCGGCGCCAGCCGGGCACCTGCGCCTCCGCCGGCAGCGCGTTCGGCCCATCGCGGTCGAGCCGGTCCTGGACATCGCTGGCTGTCAGTCCCACCTGGGGATCGACGCCGAGACGCTGCACAACCTTGTCCGGCGACAGCGCGTACCACTGCTCCGTGCCGACAGCCCCGTCGAGTTTCTGGGTGATCGTCGTCGCCATCACTTAGCCCTCAAGCCAGCGTTGCCCCTGTGTGGGATGATCGCGCCACGCGGGTTCGCTGTAAAGGATCCGGGGGAGGCCCACTCGCAATGGCGGACGAGACCACCGACGTTCAGGCCGTTGTCCCTCGCTGGGAGTGGCGCATCTGGCGCGAGGACCTGGGCGAGGCCGGTGCGCGCTTCGCCGAGCTCACGCCCGAACGGGTGCAGGAGAGCGACGAGACCTACCTGGTCTCGGTGAACAGCGAAGCCTCCGTGAAGGTCCGTGACGGTGTGATGGACGTCAAGGAGCTCGTGACCGTCGACGGTGACGGCCTCGAGCAGTGGCGACCGGTGATGAAGGCCGCCCTCCCGCTGCCGGCCGCGGACGCGCGCAAGGTGATGGGCATCCTCGGAGTGGACTCGCCGTCACCGGCGCGCGACGCATACACCCTCGACGAGCTTGTGGACGAGCTCGTGAGGCCGAGTGCCGAGGTGCTGGCGATCGAGGTGCACAAGCGGCGCGCGCACTACACCGTCGGCGGCTGCATGGCCGAGCGCTCCGAGCTGAGCACCAAGTACGGCGCGCGGCAGACGATCGCAATCGAATCCGAGGACCCGGCGCGCGTGGTGGCGACGGTGCACGAGCTGGGCCTCGACCTGCTGCCGAATGTGAGCCTCGAGCGCGAGCTGAAGACGCTGGCGGGCTTCGGCGCCCACCGCTTCGCAGTCATGGACGTCGGCTCGAATTCGGTCAAGTTCCTGATCGCGGAGCGGAGCGCGGACGGCTGGTGGCGGCGGATCGTCGACCGCGCGGAGGTGACCCAGCTGGGCGAAGGCCTCGCGGACGCCGGGCGGCTCGGCGACGAGCCGATCGAGCGAACGGTCGGGGCGATCGCCGCGATGGCGGACGAGGCCCGCAGCAAGGGGGTCGAGCAGATCGCCGCGGTGGGAACGGCGGCGCTGCGGATCGCTCCCAACAGCGCGAAGCTCGTCGACGCCGCGAGAGAACGCGCGGGCGTCGAGGTCAAGGTGCTCGACGGCGAGGAGGAGGCGCGCCTGGCTTACCTCGCGGCCACCTCCGGCCTCGGCGTGGGCAGCGGCTCGCGCGTTGTATTCGACACCGGCGGCGCGAGCACGCAGTTCACCTTTGGGTCGGGAGAAAGCGTCGAGGAGCGCTTCAGCCTGAACATCGGGGCCGTCCGCATCACCGAGCAGTGGAACCTCGACGGCGTTCTCGAGGAGGGTGCGCTGCACTCGGCGCTCGACGCGATCGCGGAGGAGTTCGCGGTGCTCGACGGACGGCCGTCGCCCGAGGCGCTGGTCGGCATGGGAGGCGCGATCACGAACCTCACGGCCGTGGCGCTCCGCATGGTCACCTACCGCCCGGCCGCCGTGCACGGCTCCGTCCTCCGCCTAGACGAGATCGACAGCCAGATCGAGCTCTACCGCACCAGCACGGTGGAGGAGCGCCGCAAGATCGTCGGCCTCCAGCCGAAGCGCGCCGAGGTGATCCTCGCCGGCGCCTGCATCGTGCGCACGGTTCTCACGAAGCTCGGGCGTGACTCGCTCACCGTAAGCGACCGCGGCCTGCGCCACGCCGTCCTCGTCGAGCGGTTCGGACAGCCCGTGTGACGACGGCGACCGGCAAGCAGCCGCGCCGGCGCAGCGTTCCGCTGCTTCCGATCGTCGAGTGGCTGCCGCGCTACGACCGCAGCCTGCTGCGGGGAGACCTCGCCGCCGGGATCGCGGTCACCGCCCTGATCATCCCGAAGAACCTCGGCTATGCCGGGATCGCGGGCATCCCGGTCCAGAACGGCCTTTACGCCGCGGCCGCCGGCGCGATCGTCTACGCGATCTTCTGCACGTCGCGGCAGATCTCGACTGGCCCCAGCTCGTCGCTCGCCGCGGTGGCGGGCGGTGCCGTTCTAGCCACGGGTCTCGGCGGCAGTGATGCAGCCCAGCTCGTCGCGGCGATCGCGCTCGTCACCGGCCTCCTGTTCGTGCTGTTCGCGGTCTTCAAGCTCGGCCGGGTCGCCCAGTTTCTGTCGAAGGCGGTGGTCACCGGCTTCCTCGCGGGCGCCGCGATCGATGTGACGATCGGCGAGCTCCCCAAGCTCACCGGCACCGAGGCGGAGGGCGACAACTCGTGGCGCGAGCTCTCGTCTTGGATCAGCGGACTCGGCGACGTGCATTGGACCACGGTGCTGGTGGGAGTCATCTCGCTCGTCGTGATCTTCGGCCTGCGTGTGGTTGCGCCGAAGGTCCCCGGCGCCCTGGTGCTCCTGGTCGGCGGGCTGCTGGCGTCCGGGCTGTTCGACCTCGGCTCACACGGGGTCGCGCTGGTGGGCCACGTGCCGCGCGGCCTGCCGTCTCCGCAGCTGCCGGACGCCGACCTTTTCAAGGACCACTACGCGACGATCGTCGTCGCGTCGGCCGCGCTGCTCTTGATCGGGTTCTCCCAGACGGCTGGCGACGCGCGCGCGTTCGCCACCAGGCATCGCTACCGGATCGACGTGGATCAGGAGTCGCTGGCACAGGGCATGGCGAACGTCGGCGCAGGCGTCTTCCAGGGCATGCCGGTGTCGACCAGCCTGTCCGCGAGCTCGCTGAACGAGTCCGCCGGCGCTCGCTCGCCGCTGGCGTCGCTGTTCACCGGCGCGCTCGTGATCCTGACGCTGATCGCGCTCGCGCCCATCTTCTCCAAGCTGCCGAAGCCCGTCCTGGCCGCGCTGATTATCGACGCGGTGGTGATGGGCATGATCGACGTGCCCGAGCTGCGCCGCCTATACCGGGTCAAGCGCTTCGACTTCGTCATCTCCGTCGCGGCGATCATCGCCGTGCTCTCGGCAGGGGTGCTCGCGGGCGTGGTCATTGGCGTCGCCCTCTCGCTGATCTGGCTCGTCTACGTGACCACGGCTCCGGCGATCCCGCTGCTCGGACGCGAGCCCGGCTCGCGGCTGTTCCGCGAGCTGGACGACCACCCCGACGGGGAGACGTTTCCCGGCATCGCGGTGGTGCGGCTCGACGGCGGGCTGTTCTTCGCGACGGCCGATGCACTCCACGACCGCCTGCGCGAGCTCGCGGAGGACAGCGATCCACGTGTGCACGCCGTCGTCCTCGACTTCGAGGGCGTGGACTTCATCGACTCCCAGGGAGCTGCGAAGCTCGGCGAGCTCAGCGAACTCGCGGACGCCAACGCGATCGCGCTTCGACTGGCCCGGGTGAAGACCGCTGTGGTGACGGTGCTCGAGGCCGATGGCGTCCTCGAACGGATCGGCGCCGACCACGTGCACGGCGAGGTCCACGAGGCGGTGGAGGCCCAGCTCGCGGCCGACGTCCCGGCTTAGGCGTTCAGGAAGCCGTGCGGGTTAGTCAGATCCGGGCAGCTGTAGCAGAGCTCCTTGATCGAGGTCTGCGAGCCGATGATCAAGGTGAGCAGGCCGAAGTTCCCCTGATCCTTGATCACGCCGTTGTTGGTGATCCGGTAGGCGCCGTGGACTTCGGAAAGCTCTTCGTTGCGGTCGCTTCCGTTCTCGTCGAAGTTGAAGGCAAGGGTGCCGTTGCCCGCGGCCTCGAACTCCTTGCGGAACTCCGCGATCACCGCGTCGGTACCGCGGAACTCGGTGCTCCGACCCTTTTTGAGCACGACGTCCGGGTCCAGCAGCTTGCGGAGCGCCGCGAGGTCCTTCGTCTCGTATGCGTCCTTGAAGGCGACCTTGGCTCCCTCGGCCCCGACGGGGGTGACGTTGGCGCCGGCGGTGGTCGACGAAGCCGACGTGTCGCCGCCTCCGCTTCCACCGCCACCGCCACCGCCACCGCCCGAGAACACGCCGGCGATCGCGAGGATCACGACGATCACCACGACGGCCGCCCCGCCCGCGATCGCGATGAGCCGGCCGCGGCCAGCGGGTGCCGGGGCGGGGGCGGCAGTCTCCGGTAGAGGGCCGGGCGACTCGCCCTCGAGCGTGGCTATGAGCCGCCCGACGTCGTAGCGCCAGCGCGCGTCGCTCAGCTCGATTGCGTTCTGCCGCGTCAGCTTCTGCAAGCTCTCCGGCAGGTCGTCCGGGCCGGGCATCTTGGCGCCCGCCACGAGCACCGGGATGACGTTCACGTCGGGACGCTTCAGCGCGGTCTCCACCTCGAGCCGCACGTAGTCGTTCGCGTCGGCGAGGCGCGGCTGGATCCCGGCCTGCGAGAGAGTCGCCCAGCGCGGGCCAATCACCACGAGTAGGTAGTCGCAGCTTCCCACCGCCTCGGTAATCCGCTCGACGAAGTCGATCCCCGGCGCGAACTCGACGTCCATGGACACGTGGCTCTCGCCGAAGCGCGCGACGATCGCGTCGTAGAGCCGGCCGGCGTGGCCGGCAGTTTCTTCGCGCCTGTAGCTGATGAAGACCTTCGGCGCGGACGAGCCAGGTTCCCTAGCCATCTCGGCGCGGTCTATCCGCTTGACGCAGCGGAGTCAACCCGCCTGGCTCAGAGGCGTAGCTTTCCAGTGCAGTGACTGCCGAGGCCGTCCCTCCGCCGCAAGCGGGCGACGTCGCTCTCAACGAGGGCATGTCGCTGTGGGCGGTGATCGCCGGTCTCATGCTCGTGCTGCTGATGGCCGCTCTCGACGCGACCATCGTGTCGACCGCGCTGCCCACAATCGTCGGCGACCTCGGCGGCCTCGAGCACATCTCGTGGGTCGTCACCGCGTACCTGCTGGCGCAGACCGCGGTCACACCGCTCTACGGCAAGCTCGGCGATCTCTACGGTCGCAAGCTCGTCCTGCAGATCGGACTCGTGATCTTCCTCGTGGGCTCGGGGCTGTGCGGCCAGGCTCACTCGATGACTGAGCTGATCGCGTTCCGCGCGCTTCAGGGCATCGGCGGCGGCGGGCTCGTGGTGAGCACGCAGGCCGCGCTCGGCGACGTCGTTCCGCCGCGCGAGCGCGGCAAGTACTCGGGGCTGTTCGGGGGCGTCTTCGGAGTGGCGACGGTGATCGGCCCCCTGCTCGGCGGCTTCCTCACAACGCAGATCAACTGGCGCTGGATCTTCTACGTGAACCTGCCAATCGGGGTCCTGGCGTTCATCGTGCTCCAGCGCACACTGCCCGCGCACACCGAGCGGGTCAGGCACAAGGTCGACTACCTCGGCACGGCGCTGCTCGCCACCGCGCTCGTCTCGATCGTCCTGCTCACCACCCTCGGCGGCAACCAGTACGACTGGGGCTCGCCGTTCATCGTCGCGCTCGCCGTACTCGCGGCGGCCGCCATCGCCGCGTTCGTGTTCGTGGAGAGCCGCGCGGCTGAGCCGGTGCTCCCCAACGCGCTCTGGCGCAACCGGGTCTTCAGCGTGACGAGCATCATGGGGTTCATCGTCGGCTTCGCCCTGTTCGGCGCGACGACGTATCTGCCGCTCTACCAGCAGGTGGTTCGCGGGCTCACGCCCACCGAGTCGGGGCTCGCGCTGCTGCCGCTCATGGGCGGCCTGCTTCTCACCTCGATCGGCACCGGCCAGATCATCACCCGCACCGGTCGCTACAAGGTCTTCCCGATCATCGGCAGCGTGCTCGTGGTCACCGGCCTGCTCCTGTTCTCGAGTTTGTCGCCGAGGACGACCACCGGCGTGCTCTCGCTCGAGATGTTCGTGCTCGGCTTGGGCCTTGGCTGCATCATGCAAGTGCTGATCCTCGCGGTGCAGAACGCCGTCGACTACGAGCTGCTCGGCGTTGCGACCTCCGGCGCCACGCTGTTCCGGACCATCGGCGGCTCGCTCGGCACGGCGATCCTTGGCGCGATCTTCACAGCCCAGCTCACCAGCAATCTGAATCACGCGTTCCCATCGGGGACAGGTGGGGCGAACGTGTCGGGCGGCCAGGTGAGCCCGTCGGCGGTCGCCGGGCTCCCGAACGCCGTCAGGCATCCGTACCTGCAGGCGTTCACAGATTCGCTCGGCACGGTGTTCGTCGTGGCGGCGGCCGTGGCCGTCCTCGCCTTCGTGCTCTCCTGGTTACTCGAGGAGCGGCCGCTGCGCCAGACCGTGTCGACCACCGACGTCGGCGAGTCGTTCGCGGCGCCGAAGCCGCCCGATTCGCTCCACGCGATCGGCGTTGCGCTGAGCCGCCTCGCCGGCCGCGATCGCACGCGCCAGTTCATCGCGAACGTGGCAGCGCGTGCCGGCGTCCACCTGTCGCCCGCCGCCTGCTGGATGCTGTTCCGCTACCGCGAGGATCCGACACGCACGATCCACGACCTCCACGCGATCAAGGACATCCCGATCGGCGTGCTCGAGGACGGGCGCGCGCTGCTGATCGAGCACGGCTACATCGAGCCCGGGCCTGACGACACGACCGCCGTCAGCGCGAGCGGCGAGATGATCGCCGAGGAGCTGCGGGCCGAGGCGCGCGAGCAGCTCATCGTGCTGCTCGACGGCTGGTCTCCCGACCAGTATCCGGAGCTCGCGCGGCTGCTCACGAGGCTCGCCAACGACGTGGCCGAGGCGCCACCCGAACAGGTGCCGGCGCTGCCCTGACGAGGCATGCATCGGCTGCCGCGGCGGTGGTAGGTTCGCGCCGTGCTGCGTGGACGCGGACTCGCCGCAGCAGTGCTCGTGGGCCTGATGGCCGTGGCCATCTTCGCTGCGCCCGGCGAGGCGAAGAAGAAGCAGAAGTACCGCTTCAGCTTCAACACGGTCATGCACGCCGACTGGCAGTGGCCGGTCAACCCGTTCAACCACAACCAG
Organism: Thermoleophilaceae bacterium; assembly: GCA_036555755.1. Classification (GTDB taxonomy): domain Bacteria; phylum Actinomycetota; class Thermoleophilia; order Solirubrobacterales; family Thermoleophilaceae; genus JAICJR01. The sequence goes on along the minus strand of DATBKS010000020.1, from coordinate 6,919 downwards.
CGCGACACCGACCAGTTCGAGGTGCGGAGCGGCAAGGGTTGCGGCACGGCACCGTCGCACGCGATCTGGACCCTGCGCGAGAAGAGCGGGGACCAGCTGCCCCCGTTCTCATTCAAGGTCGACCTGGTCCACGGCACGACAAAGAACCCGGCGCCGGTGGTCGATTCGAACTACGGCGGCACACCTTCGGCGGAGGTCAAGTTCTTCCTGAAGTTCGGCAAGAAGCCGACCTCGAAGGTCACGCTCAGCGCGCAGCCGACAGGCGACGTGGCGGGGCTGACCATCACGCCGCCCTCCGCGGCGGTGAAGGCCAAGAAGGTCAAGAAGTGCTGATCTAGCCCAGCGCGCGTTCGACCATCCGCGCGTAGGCGCGCTGGCCGCGAGCATTCGGGTGCGTCTTGTCCTTGTAGAGAAGTCCGTGCCGCGCGCTCGTGTCGTACCAGTCGGCGAGCCGCGCCTGCGGCCAAGCCGATACCGCCTCGGCGATCAGGTGGTTGGACTCGTCGTTCCAACTGCGCGGAGTGCGGACGTTCACGAGCACGACGTGGTCCACGCCGCGCAGGACCTCGCGCAGGTCGTAGATGTCGTTGCCGAAAACCGGCCCGTTCTCGCCCATCTGAACCACCACGGTGTCCGGCAGCTTGTGCGCCTTGCGGTACTTCTCGAGCCGCTCGATGATGTCGTGCGGCTGGCGGCCGACGGCGGCATCGACGATCGCGTGGCGGCCGAGCGCGTCCTGCGCGGCGAGCATTACGGAAGACCCGACCGCGAGTGCCGGCTTCTTGCTGGCCGCCGGTTGCGAGGGAGCAAGCGCCGCTGGCGAGCTGACCGCCGCCGCTGTGCGCAGCTCCGCGGGCCGCGGCTTGGGCCGTGCGGCGCCGGCGCCTGCGATCCAGACGGTGAACCCCGCCAGCATCGACAGCAGCGCCACGCCGACAATCAGCCGCGCGCGCGGGGCGCAGCGGTCGAGCCACGCCTTCGTCACCTGCCACGTCTTCCCGCTCCGGATCGGCTGCTCGACGAATCGGTAGGAGAGGGCCGCGAGGCCCACCGCCGCGGCGATCTGCGCCGGGATCAGCAGCCAGCGGTTCCAGGTGACGTCGATGCCCGGCCGCGTGAACACGATCACCGGCCAGTGCCACAGGTAGATGCCGTAGCTGCGCTTTCCTATCCAGCGCAGCGGCGGCACCCCGAAGGCGCGCCCCATCAGGCTCGCCGGATGCGTGACCGCCGCGAGCATCACCGCCACCGCGGCGCCCACGATCACGATGCCGCCCTGGTAGACGAACGGGTCGAAGTCGTGCCAGGTGGCCATCGCCCACACGACGACGCCGAAGCTGGCGATGGCAACGGCGTCGAGCACGTAGGCGGCGCCCCTGTGCGGGGTGGACCACTGCCCGCCGAGCGGCCATGCGAACGCGAGCGCCGAGCCGAACAGCAGCCCGGACGCGTGCGTGCCGGTGCCGAAGTACACGCGCGTGGGGTCGTCGCCGGGGTGGTAGAGCAGCGCCATCAACAGGCCCGAGCAGAGTGCGGCGGCGAACACGGCCCACGCCGTCCACGTACGCCCGGCACACGCGAGCCCGAGCATCAGCGCGAAGGGCCAGAGGACGTAGAACTGCTCCTCGATCGAGAGCGACCACAGGTGCTGCAACGGCGACGGGCGCGCGAAGCTGGCGAAGTACGACTGCTGGTCGACGATCTGGTACCAGTTGTTGACGTAGAAGATCGAGCTGATCGCGTCGCCGCGAGTGCGCGGAACGTCGAGCGGATAGGCGGCCGCCACCACCACGACACAGACCGCGATCAGCAGGAACGCGGCGGGCAGCAGGCGCCGCGCGCGCCGTCCCCAGAACTCGCGCAGGTTGTTCGCACCGGTCTTCAGCCGCTCGGAAAGCAGCAGCGACGTAATGAGGTAGCCGCTCAGCACGAAGAAGACGTCGACGCCCAGGAAGCCGCCGGGCACCCACCGGACGCCCGCGTGGTAGAGGACGACTCCGGCGATGGCGAAGGCGCGCACGCCGTCGAGTGCCGAGACATACGGAAGCCGGCCGCGCGAGTCGGTGCCGGCCGGAGCGCTTCTGAAGGGGCGGAAAAGCGCCATTAGCAGCGGTTTCACGATCCTAGCGTCGCCCTCCAAGGTTTAGTGGATGCCGCGCCCGCGCTATACACCCACATCGGATGATTCTCCGGCGCCTCTATTTCGCCCTGCCGGCGCTCGCCGTTGCATGGGTTTTCCTAGCTCCCGCGGCGCCCGCCGCCACCGACACGACGCACCGGCTTTTCGTGGACGGCGACTCGCTTGCCGTGGGGACGAAGCCGTACCTGCCGCGCATGCTCCCCGGCTGGAAGATCCGCACCTCGGCGGTCATCAGCCGGCACGCGGCCCAGGGCCCCGGCGCGCTGCGCGCCGTCGGCGAGCTTCCGCCGGTGGTCGCGGTGAGCCTCGGAACCAACGACGACCCGGGACGCCCGGACCTGTTCAAGTCCGCGATTGAGTCGACGCTGAAGGTCGTCGGGCCGGACCGCTGCGTGGTGTGGGCGAACATCGTGCGCCCTGCCGTCGGCGGCGTGAGCTACACGGCGCTCAACCGCACGCTGCGGCAGGAGGCAAAGGCGCACCCGAACCTGCTGGTCGTGGACTGGGTGAAGCTGTCGAAGAAGCACCCGAACTGGTTCGCGCCCGGCCACGTGCACGTGAACGCGACGGGCTACCGGGCGCGCGCGAAGTTGTTCGCCGCCGCGATCCGGCGCTGCCCGTCGCCGGAGCAGGCGTAGTCTGCATCTGGCGATGCCGACCGCCACTACGCCACGCCCGCTCCCGCTCGTCCTGCCCCAGGACGACGACCGCGCTGCCAATGTGCGGCGCGCGAAGCTGCTGGCCTGGCTCGGCATTGGCTGGCATGCGGTGGAGGCGGCGGTCGCGATCGGCGCGGGTGTCGTCGCCGGTTCGATCGCCCTGGTGGGCTTCGGCGCGGACTCGCTGATCGAGTCGGTCGCCGGCTTTGTGTTGCTGTGGCGCTTCGCCGGCGCTCGCGCGGGATCGGAGCACGCGGAGCGCCGCGCGCAGAAGCTGATCGGCGCGAGCTTCTACGTGCTCGCTGCGTACGTGGCGGTGGAGGCGGTGCGCAACCTGGTCATAGCCGCACATCCCGACGTGAGCTACGTGGGGATCGGCCTGTCGATCGTCACCCTCCTGACGATGCCGCCGCTCGCCATCGCCAAGGGGCGCGTGGGGGACAAGCTCGGCTCGTCGGCCACGAAGAGCGAGGGCCGGCAGAACATGCTCTGCGCCTACCTATCCGCGGCGCTGCTGGTTGGCCTGTCGGCGAACGCCTTGTTCGGCGCATGGTGGGCGGATCCACTCACGGCGCTGCTGATCGCGGGCGTGGCGGTGAAGGAAGGCCGCGACGCCTGGCGCGGGGACGCCTGCTCCTGCTGCACCTGACCGGTCCCTACAGTTCTATGGGCGAGGCGCCGATGGCTACCGACGGGTAGCCACGTTCCCGCGCATCCGTCCATGCGCCGTCTGCTTCTGACATGCACCCTTCTTTGCGCCGCGGCGATCCTGCCCGCGGGCGCTGCTCACGCGCGCACGTACAAGGCGCCCTGCGTGGGTCCTGGCACGAGCGGCCCGACCTGCCACTTCTGGACCGCGCGCGCCGTGTCCGTCAACGACGGCGACACGATCGGCGTGCGGATCGACGGTCACCGCCGCGTCTGGCAGGTCCGCTTCATCGGCGTGCAGGCGATGGAGCTTCACCGTTACGACCCCAAGCACCGCAGCGGCGAGTGCAACGCCGTCGAGGCGGCCAACCGCGTGCAGCAGCTGCTGCGTGCGAGCCACAACCGTGTGCTCCTCTCGGCGCAGCACCCGGGCACGCGCTTCACCTACCGGCTCGGCCGCTACATCGCCGTGCGCGTGAACGGGAAGTGGCAGGACCTCGGCGCGATCGAGATGTCCGAGGGCCACACGCTCTGGATGTCTGACGAGCGCGAGAAGGCCTGGAACAACGTCTACAACCGGCTCGGCCAGGAGGCCGCGCAGAAGCACATCGGGCTGTGGGACCCGGTGCATTGCGGCAGCGGGCCGAACCAGGACGTGCCGCTGCGCCTGTGGGTCAAGTGGGATCCGCACGGGGTGGACCAGAAGGACGTCAACGGCGAGTACGTGAAGATCCAGAACCTGAGCGCGACCGAGTCGGTGCCGCTGTCGCGCTGGTGGATGCGCGACTCGGGCCTGCGCCGCTACACATTCCCGCGCGGGACGGTCCTGCGGCCCGGCGCCACGGTGACGGTGCACGACGGCCACGGCACACGCTCGGGCGACGTCTTCTACTGGGGACTCGGCTTCCCGACCTTCCAGAACATCGGCGACGGCGCCTACCTGTTCGATCCCCACGGCGACCTGCGCGCGAGCATGGTCTTCCCGTGTGTGGTGGCGTGCGCCGATCCCAACCAGGGCACGCTGGAGATCTCCGCCCAGCTGCGCGGGACGCAGTACGTGCAGATCCAGAACGTGTCCACGCGCGCGGTGAACCTGTACGGCTACGAGCTCACCGCGCCGGGCTGGCCATATGACTTCGGCCCGAACTCCGTGCTCCAGCCGGGTCAGACCCTGCGCGTGGAGATGAACGGCGCCACCGCCCAGGACAGCCAGCTCGACCGCCACTGGGGAACGCCCTACCCGCACCTCCACCCGCCGGGCGATGTGGTGCGCGTGCAGACCTACAACGGCATCTCGCTGGCGTGCTCAGCGTGGGGCAGCGCGCACTGCTGACTTAGCGACTCAGACGACGACTTCGTCGATGTAGCACCACTGCCACGCCTCGCCGGGCTCGAGCGACCCCACGATCGGGTGCCCGCTCGCCGCCGCGTGCTTCGACGCGTGCGTGTTCTTTGACGAGTCGCAGCAGCCGACCTTGCCGCACGAAAGGCAGAGCCGCAGGTGCACCCAGGTGTCGCCCATCGCGACGCACTCACCGCACACGCGCTCGTCTGTGCCCATCACCTGAATCTGGTCGAGGTGTTCGCAGACAACGGCCACGAACCAGAAAGTTAGCGCGCTTACAATCGGCCGCCATGTCCCCGGTCCGCCCGAGCGTCCAGGTGGTCGGCAGAGCGCTCGACCCTGAGCACCATCGCCTGCGCGATCTCCTCACTCGCAGCGCGCAGCCGTACGAGTTCTTCGAGGCCGGCTCGACCTCCGCCGACTACCTCCTCCAGACCAACGGGCTAGCGGAGTCGGACCTGCCGGTCCTGATCGATGGGGACGCCGTCCACTCGGGCGTCACGGTCGAGGCGCTGGCGGAGTTCTGGCACATGTCGTCGCCGCCGTCGAAGGATCACTACGACCTGGTGATCGTCGGCGCGGGCCCCGCCGGCCTGGCCGCCGCCGTCTATGCGGCATCCGACGGCCTATCGACACTCGTGGTCGAGGAGGACGTGCCGGGCGGCCAGGCCTCGCACACCTCTCTGATCGAGAACTTCTTCGGCTTCGTGGAGGGCATCGGCGGCGCGGAGCTGGCGCGCCTCGCCGGCCGCCAGGCGGAGCACTTCGGCGCCGAGCTCGTGCTCCTGCGCGGAGTGGTCGGCAGCGACATGACCCACGACGGCAAGCCCAAGCTCTTCATCAGCGGGGGCTACGAGGTGACGGCTCACGTGGCCATCGCCTCGCCGGGCATGGACTGGCGGCGGCTGAACGTCGACGGGGTTCACGACCTGCTCGACCGCGGCGTCTACTACGGCGCGGGCCGCAGTGAGGCCGCGCGCTGCCGCGGCGACAGCGTCGTGGTGGTCGGCGCGGGCAACTCGGCCGGCCAGGCGGTGATGAACCTCGCGAACGCGAAAGCGCACGTGACGATGGTCGTGCGCGGCGACAGCCTCGGCAGGACGATGTCCGGCTACCTGGTGGATCGCATCGAGGCCCACCCGCGGATCGACGTGCGGCTCCACACCCAGGTCACCGACATCGAGCCGGAAGGCGACCACCTAGGCGAGGTCACGCTCACCGACGGCGGCGGCAGGTCCGAGCGCCGCCAGGCGCGCGCGCTGTTCCTTTGCATCGGCGGCGAGCCGCGCACAACCTGGGCAGACGCCGCCGGCGTCCGCACCAACGATCAGGGCTTCATCCTCGCGGGCCCCGACCTGCTCGAGGACGGCCGCCGCCCGGACTACTGGCCGCTCGACCGCGATCCGCTCGCGCTCGAGACGAGCGTGCCCGGCCTGTTCGCGGCGGGCGACGTGCGCAGCGGCTCCACCAAGCGCGTGGGCGCCGCGGTGGGGGAGGGCGCGATGGCCACGGCGCTCGTGCATCGCCGGCTCGAAGAGCTCGTGGCCGGCGGCTGAGTGTCGGAGGCGTAGGCTGCGGGTACAGAGCCCGCCAGCCCAGGAGAAGGGAGACCCCAAATGTCCAAGTTCCGCATCCAGCCACACGTGCGACTTCAGGAGTGGGTCGCTGAGGACCTCGGTCTGTTCGCGGACGAAGGGCTCGACTACGAGTTCGAGCCGCAGGGGTTCGCGGGCGCATCACGCCCCGCGGCGCCAGTGGGCAGCGCCGACTCCGCGCCGCTCGACATCCGCAGCGGAGCCTTCGAGGACATGTCGGAGGGCCGCTCGTGCGAGGTCTCGGCCGCCTGCCACTGGGCGGTCAACGCCGCGGCGGCCAACCGCCACGGGAAGATGTGGGGCAAGGCGTACTCGGTGTGCGAGTCCGGGATCTTCGTCGCGCCGGATTCGCCGTACCTCCGGCCCGAGGACCTCGCCGGCGTGCCGGTCGGCGTCGGCTACCACTCCGGCAGCCACTACTCGGCGATCCAGGGGCTCGAGCCGTTCCTGGCGCGCGAGCAGATCGCGCTGGACTTCGTCGGGCGGCCATGGGATCGCGTGCGGCTGATGCGCGCGGGCCGGATCGAGGCGG
>DATBKS010000019.1:0-4107 GCA_036555755.1 Thermoleophilaceae bacterium | reverse complement strand
TTCAAAGCCGCGGGCGCAGCAGAACGATCCCCCTCCCGCAGCCTCCGCCCTAAGGAAGCGCCATCCACTACGCCGCGGCCGGCGCGGCGGCCACGCCGTTGCGCTCGGCTACGAGGTCCACGATGTCGCCCATGATGCGGTTGATGTCGAAGTCCTTGGGCGTGTAGACGCGGTCGACGCCTGCCTCGCGCAGCTTGGCGGCGTCCGCCTCGGGAATGATCCCGCCGACCACCACCGGCACGTCGGCGCCCGCGGCCTTCAGCTCCGCCAGCACGCTCGGGATCAGCTCCAGGTGCGAGCCCGACAGGATCGACAGCCCCACCACGTGCACACCCTCCTGCACGGCAGCCTGGGCGATGCGAGTGGGGGTGAGGCGAATGCCCTCGTAGACCACGTCCATGCCCGCGTCCCGCGCGCGCACCGCGATCTGCTCGGCCCCATTTGAATGACCGTCGAGCCCCGGCTTGCCCACGAGGATCTTCAGCCGCCGGCCTAGCCCCTCGGACACCCGCTCGACACGGTCGCGCAGGGCCGATAGCGCATCGTCGTCCGGCGCCATCGCCGCATCGGACACGCCGGTCGGAGCCCTGTACTCCCCGAAGACCTCACGCAAGGCGGCGGCCCACTCGCCGGTGGTCGCGCCGGCGGCCGCGGCCGCGATCGTCGCAGGCATCAGGTTGGCCGAGTCGTCACGCGCCGCTTCGCTGAGCGCGGATAGGGCGGAATCCACGGCAGATTGATCACGATTTTCACGCCACTTCCTTACTGCCTCTTTCTGCTGCTCTTCCACGGCAGGATCGACAGTAAGAATCCCGCCGTCCGCGCCCTCTTGCAGCGGCGACGGCTCAGTCGACGTGTAGACGTTCTGCCCCACAACCTTGAGATCCCCGCGCTCGATCGCACCCACCCGAGCCCGGTGCGACTCAACGAGCTGCGTCTTCATATAGGACACGGCCTCGACCGCCCCGCCGTGCTCGGCCACGGTCGCCATCTCGGCGCGCGCTGCTTCCACAAGCTCCGACACTAGGCCGTCCATCACCTGCGAGCCCTCGAAGATGTCCGGGTACTCGAGCAGGTCGGTCTCGTAGGCGAGGATCTGCTGGATCCGCAGCGACCACTGCTGGTCCCACGGCCGTGGCAGCCCAAGCGCCTCGTTCCACGCGGGCAGCTGCAGCGCGCGTGCCCGGGCGTCGCGCCCCATCGTCACGGCCAGGGCCTCCAGCACGATCCGGATCACGTTGTTCTCGGGCTGCGCCTCGGTCAGCCCAAGGGAATTCACCTGCACGCCGTAGCGGAAGCGCAGATAGCGGTCGTCGTCCACGCCGTAGCGCGTCCGCCCGATCTCCTCCCACAGCTGCCCCATCGCGCGCAGCTTCGCGTGCTCCTCGATGAAGCGAATGCCGGCGTTGACGAAGAAGGAGATCCGCCCGAACACCCGCGGGAACGTCTCGTCATCCACTCGCGCACGAGCCGCGTCTAGCACCGCGATCGCCGTGGACAGCGCGTATGCGATCTCCTGCGCCGGCGTCGCCCCGGCCTCCTGCAGGTGGTACGAGCAGATGTTGATCGGGTTCCACTTCGGAACCTCGTCGACGGTGTAGGCGATCATGTCCGCGATCAGCCGCATCGACGGGCCGGGCGGGAACGCGTAGGTCCCGCGCGAGAGGAACTCCTTGATGATGTCGTTCTGCGTCGTCCCCTGAAGCAGGGTGTGGTCGACGCCGTTCTCCTCCGCCACCGTCAAATACAGCGCTAGCAGCCACGCCGCGGTGGCGTTGATCGTCATCGACGTGTTCATCTCGTCGAGCGGGATGCCATCGAGCAGCGTGTGCATGTCGCCCTTGTGCGCTATGGACACGCCAACCTTGCCCACCTCGCCGCGCGACAGCTCGTCGTCGGGGTCGTAGCCGGTCTGCGTCGGCAGATCGAAGGCCACGGACAGCCCGGTTTGCCCCTTTTCCAGGTTCTTTCTGTACAGCTCGTTTGACTCGCGCGCCGTCGAGTGGCCCGCGTACGTGCGCATCACCCAGGGGCGATCCGGGTCGGGAAGTCGAGGTTCAGAGGCTCCCACGCCGGGAATTGTATGTTCCCGATGGGGATGACCCGCGCAATAGACGTCATGCATCTCGGGCGCGATCACGTGATATGCGCGCACGAGTTGAACGGGCTGATCATCGATCCGGGCCCGACGAGCTGCCTTGAGACGCTGCTGAACGCGATCGGCGGCGAGGAGCCGCGTGCCCTGATGCTCACCCACATCCACCTCGATCACGCCGGCGCGAGCGGCTCGCTCGTCAAGCGCTTCCCCGACCTACCGGTGTACGTGCACGAGCGCGGCGCGCCCCACCTCGTCGACCCGACGAAGCTGCTGAAGAGCGCTGCCCAGCTCTACGGCGACGACATGGACCGCCTCTGGGGCGAGGTCGTGCCGGTGCCGGAGCAGAACATCCGCGTGCTCTCGGGCGGTGAGGACGTCGAGGGGCTGCACGTGGAATACACGCCAGGGCACGCGTCCCACCACGTCACCTACTTCGACGAGAGCGCGGGCGACGCGTACGTCGGCGACGTCGGCGGTGTGCGCATCCCGGGATCCGACTTCGTTGCCTCGCCCACGCCTCCGCCTGACATCGACCTCGAGAAGTGGAACGCTTCGCTCGACCTGCTGGAGAGCCGCAGCCCCGAGCGCCTGCATCTCACGCACTTCGGCGAGGTGACCAATGTGAGCGACCACATCGCACAGTTACGCGGCCGGCTGGCCGCCTGGGGCGAGGTGGCCAAGACCACCGACTTGGAGCGCTTCGTCCAGGTGGTCGAGGCCGAGATCCGCGCCTCCTCGGGCGACGCATCCCCAGCTGCGTACTTCCAGGCCGCGCCGCCGGATCAGCTCTTCCTCGGGCTCGAGCGCTACTGGACCAAGAAGGCCGAACGGGAGGCCGCATGACCGGCCAGACAGTCGAGCTCCCACGCACCGCCGGCCCCGACGACGCCCTCGGCGGCCCCTGGCGCGTGATCGTCCTCAACGACAACCACAACACCTTCGACGGCGTGGCCAACGCGCTGTCGCGCGTGCTCCCGGGCGTTTCGCTCGACCAGGGCTACGCCATCGCCGACAAGATCCACAACACCGGCCAGGCGATCGTCTGGTCCGGTCCGAAGGAGACGGCTGAGCTCTACTGGGAGCAGCTCAACGAGGCGGGGCTGACGATGGCGCCGCTCGAGCAGGGCTAGCTAGCGAGGGCCCAGCACGCGCACCTTCACGGTGCCGCCCAGCAGACCGGAGCGGGTGACCGTGGCGCGCCGCAAGCCGGTCTTGTTGAGCCTCACCCGGAAGGTCGCGCGACCGCGCTTGTTCGTCTTGCGGGTGAATCCGGCGAAGTGGACCTTGGCGCCCTTCACGGGCAGGCGGTGTCCGGCCGGGGTGATCTTGGCGTAGAAGATCAGCTTGACCCGGTGCCCGGCGTGCGGCCGTCGCGGCCGGACGGTGAGCTTGATCCGCGAAGCGCCCGGGGCCTTCACCTGGCCGCCTGCCGCGCCCGGCTTGTCGAGCGTCGGCAGCTCCACCCTCACGTTCGTCACCTTGATCGAGAACGAGCCGTTGCTCGGGCGCGCGTAAGCGGCGTCGCGGCCCAGCAGCTCGAGCTTGGGCGTGTGCCCAGGAGCGAAGCGCCAGCCATTCCCGTGCAGCTGGAGCAGGACGTTCCCGCTCTGGTTGTCGAGCAGCCGGTAGATGCCGCGCGAGATCAGCGTCTGCTGCCCGTTCGGCCCGACATCCCAGAGCCGCGAGTCGAGCTGGCCGAACTGCCCGCTCACCTCCACGTGTGCGCTGACCGTGGGCAGCCCCATCAGCGTGAACCCGCGGCTCACCGGCCCGAGGTAGGTGGCGGTGCCGGCCGCCTGCTCGCTGGGCACCGTGGTGCACGACGTGGTGCCGCCGAGCGACCCGCCCGCGATCGGGTCGTAGGTCGAGGCGGTGGACTGGTTGCCGCCGTCCGAGGTCACGGTCTGAGCTGCGCTTGAGCCGAAGGACACGGCTCCCGGGTGCAGCTGCGGCCAGCTGCGCGCGCTGAAGGGCCCGCTCACCGGCGAGCCCGTCGGGCACACCTGCGC
>DATBKS010000018.1:0-2848 GCA_036555755.1 Thermoleophilaceae bacterium | reverse complement strand
GGACACCGGCCAGAGCGCGAGCGAGGACGCGGAGCGGCGCCGGCGCGAGCTGGCGCTGATCGAGGAGGCCGCCAACGCGGACGCCTCCGCCGCCGAGGGCGAGTCCACCGCCGACCGCATCGCGGAGATCGAGGCCGAGCTTGCCGCTCTGGATGCCGAGCGCGAGGCCGGACTTGAGTCCGAGCTCGAGGGGCTGCGCGAGCAGCAGGCCGTGGCCGAGGGGCGACGTGATGCGCTCGCAGCTGTTTTGGAACAGCGCCGGGCCGACCTGAATGCCGCGGAGGCGGCTGCCGAGGGCGCACGTGCGGCGCAGCGCAAGGCCGAGTCGGGCGTGGAGGCGGCGCGCCGCGAGGCGTCCCGCATCGGGGCGGAGCTGGCCGCGGTCAACCACTTCCTGCGCGCGGCCGGTGGGGCCCCTGCGGGCGGCCGGTCGCTGGCCGAGGACGTCGGCGCGGACGAGGGCTACGAGCTGGCGGTGGCGGCCGCGCTCGGATCGCTGTTGCGCGCTGGCGTGGTGGCCGACATCCGCGAGGGGCATTCACTGCTCGACGCCGCGGGATCCGCTGGCGGCAGCGCGTTGCTCCCTGCTCCCGGCTCCTCGCAGCCGGGCGGGCAGCCGCCGGTGAGCGGCGCGGAGCGCCTGCTCGATCACGTTCGCCCTGCGGACTCAGTGGCGTCGCACGTGGCGCGCGTGCTGGCGGACGCGTGGGTGGTCGCGTCGCTGGACGACGTGCCGGGCTCGTTCCGGGGCATCGCGGTCACGCGCGAGGGGCGTGTGCTGTTCGGGGCCACGGGCGAGCTGCGGCAGGCGCCGGCGGGCGGCGAGGAGCGTGTGCTCGAGCAACTTGGACGGCGCGACCGGCTTGCGGCCGCATCGGCGGATGCAGTGCGCGGCGAGCAGGCGGCTCAGGCGGAGGTCGAGCAGGCGGTGGCTGCCGTGGGAGAGGCCGACACGGCGCGCGACGCTGCGGAGTCTTCCGTGCGCGCGGCTGCCCGCGAGCTCGACGAGGGCGCCGAGGCTGTCCGGCGTCTCGAGCACCAGCTCGAGCTGCGCCGCGAGGCGCCCGCCGAGGGTGCGCTGGCCGTGCGCCACGCTGAGCTCACCGCCGAGCTTCGCGCAGAGCGCCGGCTGGCCGAACAGGTGGAGCGCGAGCGGGCCGAGCGCCGCAACCGTGCGGAGCTGCTGCGGGCGGCGATCGAGCGGCAGGTGGAGGTGGCGGCTGCCAGCGAGCGCGCCGCGGCGGCGCTGGAGCGCGCCGAGGCGGCGGTGGCCGAGGGCCGCGACCAGCTCGCCAACGAGCTCGAGGCCGATGAGGCGCTCGGCGAGACCACCGCGGCGGAGCTGCGCTCCTGCGCGCAGGAGGAGGCGGGGCTCAACGAGCGGCTGCGCAAGGCGTCTGAGGCGGTCACGACGGCCGAGGTGCGCGCACAGCAGGTGCGCGACCGCACCGCCGAGCACGGCAGCGAGCTCGAGCGCCTGGCGCAGAAGCTGGGCTTCGAGGCGGCGCCCGCGGAGGAGGCGCTGGACGACGACGCCCGCGACGACCTCAGCGCCCGCATCGAGCGCCTCGCGCGGCGGCGCGAGCAGCTCGGTCCGGTCAATCCGCTGGCGAAGCAGGAGTACGAGGAGGCGGTCCAGCACGTCGAGGAGCTCGAGACCCAGCGCCGCGACCTCGAGTCCGCGCTCGCCGAGCTGCAGGGCCTGATCCGCGACACCGACAAGCGGATCCGTGAGAGCTTCGAGGAGACGTTCGAGGCGGCGGCCAAGAACTTCGAGGACGTGGTGCAGCACCTGTTCCCGGGTGGCCGCGGGCGGCTGCGCCTGGTGCATCCCGAGGGCCCGCGCCCGGTGCTCGGCGGCGAGCAGCCGGACGGCGAGGGCGCGAAGCCCGCCGAGGGCGACGCGGACCAAGAGCCGCCGGAGCCCGAGGACGAGCTGGCGACCGACGGCCCCGGCGTCGAGGTGGAGGTAACACCCGCCGGCAAGTCGATGAAGCGGCTGTCGCTCTTGTCGGGCGGCGAGAAGTCGCTCGTCGCGCTCGCGTTCCTGTTCGCGGTGTTCCTCGCGCGCCCGTGCCCGTTCTACATCCTCGACGAGGTGGAGGCCGCCCTCGACGACCTCAACATCGACCGCTTCCTCCAGCTCATCGGCCGCTTCTCGGATCGCGCCCAGTTCATCGTTGTGACCCACCAGAAGCGCACGATGGACGCCGCCGACATCCTCTACGGAGTGAGCATGGGCGGCGACGGCGTCTCCAAGGTCATCTCACGCCGCCTGCCACAGGGCCAGCGCGTCTCAGAGGCTGAGCCGGAGCCGGAACAGCCGGCAGCCGAAGCAGCGGCCTAAAGCGGTTCCCAGTTCCCAGTTCCCAGTTCCCGCGACCTGCGACCTGCGACCTGCCCCTATCCTCCCGCGCCCATGGCCCACACCTGGCAAGAGCTCTTCATCACCGGCGAGGACGCGCCTGCGCCCGCTGAGGAGGCCGCAGAGGAGCGCCAGGGCTTCTTCCGGCGGCTGCGCCAGAACCTGTCGAAGACACGCGAGGCGCTCGGGGCGGAGCTGCAGGCGAGCGTGTTCCAGACACTCGACGACGAGGCCTGGGAGCGGCTCGAGGAGACGCTGATCTACGCGGACGTCGGCGCCACCACGACGGCCAAGATCGTGGAGCGGCTCGAGGCGGAGGCGACGTCCGGCGAGCTGTCGGGCGGCGAGGACCTCCAGCGCCGCCTCACCGAGATCATGGCCGAGGTGGCGCGCGCGGGCGAGCTCACGATCGACCTGCGTCCCGATCCGACGGTGATCCTGATGGTGGGCGTCAACGGCACGGGCAAGACCACGACGATCGGG
>DATBKS010000017.1:0-6345 GCA_036555755.1 Thermoleophilaceae bacterium | reverse complement strand
CTCATCACCCGCGAGCGCGGGGCCGCGGCTGCCGCCGCCCACGCGGCCGGCGACACGGTGCGGATCAACGCCGTCCCCAACGCCGCCGCCCTCGGCGTCCCGATCAACACGATTTCCGGCACGCCAGGCAGCGCGGGCGTGCATCTCGGCGCGCCGTTCAACACCACCTACCTTGCCCCGGACCAGACAGCCCCGCTCCAGCTCGTGGTGCTCGACCGCACCAACCTCGCCCTGCTGACGAACCAGAGCTTCACCGGCGACGTGGCCGGCACGCAGCAGCTCTTCAACGTCGTGCGGTCCTACCCCAACGCCCTGGCGATTCTCGCCACCCCGGTGGGCTCGCAGTCGCGCGCCATCCAGGGCGACAGCTCGGTGGGTCAGCTCAACAGCGCGATCGCCGACATCGGCGGGGCGCAGGCGCTCTCGCGCGACCTGGTCACGTCGAACTCGTGTGCCTTCGGCGGCAATCCGTGCACCACCTGGTCCGTGGTCGGCACGCTCGGGGCGAAGGGCGGCGGCGTCGAGAATCCGGGCCTGCATCAGGCGCCGAACGAGAACGCGAACCCGCACGGGCCCATCGGCAACGTCTACGGCTACCTGGAGCAGGACAGCACGGAGCAGTACAGCTTCGTGAACGGCGACTACGTCCCGTTCAACACCAATGCCGCGGGCAGCACGCCCACGCAAGCGGTGATGACGGTCGGTTCCGACACATTCACCTCCGAGCCCAACCTGCAGCCCGGGCAGGGCGCCTTCTTCGTGGTCATCCTCGACGCCGGCACTCTGCAGTTCATCAGCGCGAACACGTACGTCTTCACCGGCCCCGGATCCGATGTGGACGTGCTCCAGTCGATGGACGAGTCGCTCGAGCAGTACATCGGGGATCCCGGAGCCCTGGTGTTCATCCAGTCGGTCGGCGCGGCAGCGAAGACAACCGCGGACTCACACTCGACCTTCCTATGGAACAACCTGATCGCGGACGTGATCGGCTTCAGCGGGTCGGTGTACGCGCCCTTCTTCTTCAACACGATGGGCGACTACGGCACGAACCCCCGCTGGGCGCTGGTCGGCCCGGGCACCTCTCCCCTCAGCGATGCCTACTCCGCCAATCCGAGCCCGCTGTCGACCTTCACTCCCGGCCAGGTGTCGGGCGTGCTCGGGCGCAACACGCAGTCGCAGTTCTATCCGAAGATCGCGGGCTCGAACCCGACGATCGACTACAGGCTCCCGCAGCTCGCCTACTCGGGAACGAGCCCGTGGCCGGACCGTGACACGCCGGGACACAACGCGGCGATCGCGTGCGTGGCCGCGAGCCTCCAGCCCGCCGTGCAGATGCCCATCGAGTCGGGCTACACGAACGCGAACCTCAACTGGGACTCGAGCTACTTCTCGACGCTCACCAGCTGGAAGACGACCGCCGACCTGCCCGACACGCCGATCTGCTCGAGCGGCTTCACGGCCTCGGACTTTGCCGACGTGCGCAGCCAGCTTCTCGAGGAGTGGTCAGACATCGGCACGGTGCGCAAGCTGATCTCGAACCTGCAGACGCCGTTGCTTGCCGGCGCCTCGTCGATGCAGGTCCACTTGGCCGACGTCACCCAGGACGTCCAGAGCGCGGTGCAGGCGCCCGACAACGCCACCGTGGCGTCCGACGCCGAGCAGACGCTCATCGACATCGGCTTCGTGGCCTCGAACATCCCGGAGGTGGGAACCGCCTTCGGGGTTGGCTCGTCGATCGGTCAGCTCATGCTCGAGGTGAGCAACACCGACGACGGCACGCCCGCGCTCAACCCCGTCTCGACTGCGGCGGCCAGCCTTCCCGACACGATGGCCACGCAATACAACACGCTCTACAGCGAGTACCAGAACTTCGGCCGACTGCTCCTGACCGACTTCAACAAGCTCGACACCGCCGCGGGCTACGCCGCGGGGCCGTGGGCCTGGGACCAGAACGAGAACGACACGCAGCAAAGTGAAGACGCGCTCGACGTCGGGATGACCAAGGTCGCGTACGAGGCCCTCTTCCCGGCGGCCTTCCATGCGTACGACTTCCCCAGCCAGAACGTGTCGGATGCGAGGAACTACGTGTGCTTCGTCCCCGGGCCGCTCGGCGAGTTCAACCCGTTTCTCGAGCAGTGGAAGGGCGGCGTCGTCGACTGGTACGGCGCCGACGTGTACGACCTGGTGGCATTCGGGCTGGCCAACCCGAGCTTCCTCAGCGGCAACCCCAATGCGCCCATCGAGGGCTCGCCGCCCTCATCCCTGATGGACGCGATGTTCACCAACCCCCCGCCCAACAGCACCGTCACCGCCCCGCCGATCGCGAGCGCCCAGCGGATGCAGGCGGACGTCTTCACCAACGGCGTTTACGCGGTGACGAACAACAACCCGCCCGGCTGCGACGTTAACGGCAAGTCGCCGTAGCTGAGGATCCTCATAGCGAGCCTTTAGCCCGCCCGCACGGTCGTGGTTCAGAGTCAGAGGACGATGGCACGCATCCTCTACCGGCTCCTGATCACGAACGCCGCGATCACGGTCGCGGCCTTCGCGGCGGTGGTCGTCGTCAGCGGCGGCTGGCAAGCCATCGCGGCCGCGATTGCACTGATGGCCGGCTTCGGCTCCTTGATCGTCTTCATCGCCCTGGGCGTGCTCGCCGACAGCGGGAAGGTGGAGACGCCGCGAAGGTCTAGAGCAGCAACTACGCGTGCGCCCGCGGAGACGGAACAGACGGGCGACGACGTGGCCCCGACTCCGGCGCACGCAGCTCGGCGTCGCCGGCAAGGGGTGGCAAGCGGGGCCGTGCATTAGCTTGCACGAAGACCAAGGGAGGGTTCCGTGATTGCACGCATCTGGAAGGGCGCCGTCCGCAAGCAGGACGGCGATGCCTATGCCGAGTACATGCAGGAGACCGGCGTCGCCGGCTACGCGAACACCCAGGGCAACCGCGGCGTCTGGATGCTCAGACGCGACGTCGGTGACAAGACGGAATTCGTGATGTTCACGCTGTGGGAGTCGCTCGATGCGGTGAAGGGGTTCGCGGGTGAGGATTACGAAACCGCGGTCTTCTACCCGGAGGACGACCGCTATCTCGTCGAGCGTGACCCAACCTCAGCGCATTACGAGGTCGACACCCACGTTGCCGGCGGCTGAAAGCGGCCGGCCCTTCGGGCTATCCTCCGAGTTAGTTACATGACTAACTCAACCAGCGCCCCACAACGTCCAGGCAAGCGCGACCGCCTCGTCGCGAGCGCTGCAGACCTGTTGCACCGCCAGGGAGTTGAGCGCACGACGCTGGCGCAGATCGCCGAGGCGGCAGACGTGCCGGCCGGCAACGTCTACTACTACTTCAAGACCCGCGAGGACCTGGTCCATGCCGTGATCGAGGCGCAGGTTCAGGAGGTCCGCGCACTGCTCGCGCGTCTCGACGCACGGCCAACGCCGGTCCGCAGGCTCAAGGGACTGGCCGAGTCGTGGACGAGGAATGGGCCGATCATCGTCGAACATGGCTGTCCCCTCGGGGGACTCTCCTACGAGCTCAACAAGCACGACTCCGAGCTTGGTAGCGAGGCCGCGCGGCCACTGCGGACGCTGCTCGAGTGGGCCGAGGCCCAATTCCGCGAGCTTGGACAGCGCAACCCGAGCGCCGTCGCCGTGACGTTCCTATCCGGCATTCAGGGCGCGGCACTCCTGGCGAACGCCTTCGCCGACGAGAAGCTCCTCAAGCAAGAGATCCGGCGGATCGAGCGCTGGCTCGACAGCCTGGCGTAGCGTCACGCGGTCTCGCCGGCCGGGCTGGTCCCCGGCGGCATGGCAAGCTCCTCCTGTCCACCTCTGGTGTTCGGGGCCCGCAGCGCGATGACCGCTGCCGCCGCGAGGAAGATCGCGGCCGCGAGCAGCGCGCGCTGGAAGCCGGAGGTCAGCGCGTGGGCCGGTGGCGCGCCGGCGGCGAGCAGGTCATGCGCGCGCGAGGTGGAGATCGCTGAGAAGATCGCCACTCCGAGCGCCCCGCCCAGCCACGTGGACGAGTTGATCAGGGCCGCCGCGAGTCCGGCCTCGTCGGCTGGAACACCGGCCTGCGCAGCCGTCGTCACGCCGACAAACAGCGGGCCGAGACCCAGCGACATGACCACGAGCGGGGGCAGCAAGTTCTTCAGGTACGAGCCGTCGACGGGGATTCGCGAGATCCAGAAGATGCCGGCGGCACCGAGCAACGCGCCGCCCACGATCACGGGTCGCGTCCCGCGCTTTGTGAGCAATTGCGTCCCGATCCCGGCTCCGACCGCCACGGCCAGCGTGGCCGGAACGTACGCCGCGCCTGCTCCGATCTTGGAGTAATGCAGGACGTTCTGCATGTAGAGCGTGACGAAGAAGAACATCGAGTAGAAGCCGGCCATCGCCACCACCTGCGTGATGTCCGCCGCCGCCAGACCCTTGATCCGCAGGATCGAGAACGGGAACAGCGGCTGGCTCTGGCCCAGCTCGTAGGCGACGAACACCGCGAGGATCGCGCCCGCGCCGGCAAAACCGCCGATCGTGCGAGTCGCGCCCCAGCCGACGTCGGGCGCCTTGACCAGCGTGTAGATCAAGAGCAGCATGCCGGCGGTCACGAGGACTGCGCCGCCGACATCGAGCTTCGCCACGCGGCGCGGCCCATCGGCGGGGATCAGTCGGAACATCGCCCGCAGGACGAGGAGGCAGACGGGCAGATTCACGAAGAAGACCCATCGCCAGTCAATCGCCTCTGTGATCACGCCACCGAGGAACACGCCGACACCGGACGCCAGGCCGGCTACCGCGCCCCAGGCGCCGAGCGCCTTGTTCCGGTCGACAGGCTGCCTGAAGGTGGTGGTCAGAATCGACAGCGCCGCCGGGATCATCATCGCGGCGCCCATCCCCTGGACAAGCCGCGCGGCCACCAGCAGGCCGTCATCCGGGGCGAGCCCGGCCGACAGCGAGGCGAAGAAGAACACGGTGGTGCCGGCGACGAGGATCCGGCGGCGGCCGAAGAGGTCGGCCGCCCGGCCGCCGAGGAGCATGAACCCCCCGTAGGTCAGCAGGTAGCCGCTGAGCACCCATTGCAGATTCTGCACCGAGAAGCCGAGGTCGGCGCGGATGGACGGAAGGGCGACATTGACGATCGACGCGTCGACGAAGTCCAGGAAAGCGACTGCCAGGAGCAGCAACAGAGTCTGCTTGCCGCGACTCGTCTCGAGAACAGGGACTTGTGAGGCCGGTACGGCCATAACGGGGACCTCCGTCATGAGGGTGGGGTGAGCGAAGTTAGTCAGTCTACTCACTAACTCGGAGCAGCGCAAACATCCCAGCTGCGCCGCAGTCGCTCGACGCGGCTCTGGTCAGCTCGGGGCGGTGATAAGCCCTTCCACGAAGCGCCGCTCGCGGAGGTAGTAGCGGCGCAAGGCGGCGGAGTCCACGTAGGTGTGGATGAAGAAGGTGCCAGTGGTTTGCGTTGCCGCGGGCAGCACGACGACTTTCGCGCCCTGCCGACGCAGGCTCGGCGCCTGCGTGCGCGGCGGGACTGCAATGTCCGCCGCGCCGAAGGCCGCCAGGGTCGGCGAGCGCAGGCCCACCAGCCCCGGCGAGTAGCGGCGCAGACCGTCCGGCCCGCCAAAGCTCGCCTCGGCGAACTCCCGCACGGGGACGGGAAGTCGCAGGAGATCGGCGGGGCCGGCCTGCGAGATCGCTGCCGCTAGTTGGCGGCGGCGCCCCAGCATCATTGCGAGCTGGCCGCCGGCGGACTGGCCGCTCGCGACGATCGGGAGGTCCGGGTTCTGTGAGCGGATGTAGTCGTAGACGGCGGTCACATCCGGCAGTGTCTGGCTCTTGGGCCGATAGTCCGTGTTGCAGGTGAGGAACCCGCGCTGCTGCCAACGATCGGCGTCCGCCTGCTCGAAGCCCAGCATGCCCGGTCCCGTCGCCACCCACCCACAACCGTGGATCAGCAGGACGCTGCCGCGCGGCTTCTGCCCTCCCGCCGGCTGGCCGATCGTTAAAGCCACGAGCGGCGGCGCGACGGTTCGCTGACGCCGCGGTTGCAGTAGCCGCATTGCAGCCACGCCACAGCCCAAGAGCCAGCACCCCAGCCAACACGCGCGTCCCGAGCACATGCTCATTTACTCAGACTTATTGGAATGCTACGAGAACTACTGTTCACAGTCGGACAACAAAGTGTTCAGCCAGCGGGTCGTAACACCGCCCCACGTGGGTCGCCCTCGGTTTGGCTAGCACTCAGGTGGCGAGTTGGAAGACGCTGCGCCATTCGTCAGCGGAGCGACCTCTTGGACGTCAGCCTTTACGCACGCCAACTCTCGCCGCGCGGCCGGCAGG
>DATBKS010000016.1:0-30357 GCA_036555755.1 Thermoleophilaceae bacterium | reverse complement strand
CCCGGCAACATACGTATTCCGCGATCCGGTTGCGACTACGCTCACACGGTGGCAAGCGGCTCGACTCCTAGTCCCAGGCTGTCGGCATCTCAATTGGCCGTTCTCGCCGGGCTTGGTGAGGAGCGCACTGCGGACGTCGGCGACGTGCTCTACCGCATCGGCGACCGGAGCTACCCGTTCATCGTGATCCTCGAGGGCGAGGTTGCGATCCACGACGAGGCCGGCAACGAGATCGTGCGCCACGGCGTGTCGGGCTTCCTCGGTGAGATCAACCTGCTGTCGGGCCAGACGGTCTTCGTGACGGCGATCGTCACGGAGCCGCTGCGCTACATAGCGGTCGACCGCGAGGTGCTGAAAGAGCTCTTGTTCGACGATGGCCCGCTTAGCGACCTGGTGCTGTCGACCTTCGTCGCCCGCCGCGAGTTGCTGCAGGGCGTTCAGGGTCTCGGCGTCGAGATCATCGGCCCGCGTTCCTCGGAGGCCACGAGGCGCATGGTCGAGTTCGTCCGCGGCTACCGGCTGCCGTTCACCTGGCATGAGACCGAGCAGGTGGACGGCGACTCCACGCTGCCACTCGTCCGGCTCCCGGGCGGCATGGAGCTCCAGGGGCCGACGCCCGGCGAGGTCTCGCGCGCGCTCGGCATCGGCAGGGTGCTGGAGCCGCGCGAGGAGGTCGACCTCGTCGTGGTCGGGGCCGGCCCGGCCGGCCTGGCCGCGGCCGTGTATGGGGCATCGGAGGGACTCGACACGCTCGTCGTCGACAGCACTTCTCTCGGTGGGCAGGCCGGTTCCTCGCGGCGCATCGAGAACTACCTCGGCTTCCCCGCCGGAATAACGGGCACGGAGCTGACGGGCCGAGCGGTCACCCAAGCACGCAAGTTCAACGCTCGGCTGGCGACGCCGTACCGCGCGCTTTCGCTGGAACCGGACAGCCAGCGCCACGTCGTGCGCCTCGAGGACGATCACGAGGTCGCCGCGCGCGCCGTTCTGCTCGCCACCGGCGCGCAGTACCGGCGGCTGCCCGTCGACGGGCTGTCGGACTACGAGGGCGTGAGCATCTTCTACGCCGCCGGGCCGCCCGAGGCCCAGCTTTGCGGCGCCTCGCGGGTCGGCGTTGTGGGCGGCGGCAACTCGGCGGGCCAAGCCGCCGTGTGGCTCGCACGCGGCGGCGCACTGGTGACGCTCCTCCACCGCCGGGCCGACCTTCGCGAGACGATGTCCGACTACCTCATCCACGAGCTCGACCGCTACGGGGTGGCCGTGCGCGATGGCAGCGAGATCGCTGAGCTGCACGGCGACGACGGCGAGCTCGAGGCGGTGACGCTGCGGACTGGCGAGCGCCTTCCCTTCTCGTTCCTCTTCCTCTTCCTCGGCGCCTCGCCGTGCACGGAGTGGCTCGGCGACGTCGTGGCACGCGACGAGAAGGGCTTCGTCCTCACCGGCGCAGCCGCGGATGCCGAGCACTTGCTCGCCACCAGTGTCACGGGCGTCTTCGCCGCGGGCGACGTCCGCTCCGGTTCGACCAAGCGCTGCGCCACCGCTGTCGGCGAGGGGGCAATGGCCGTGCAGTTCGTGCACGCCCTGCTCGCCGACCGCTCGCCTGCCTAGCTATCTCGAGCCGACGTTTGGCGAGAGAATCGCGGTAAAGCCCAACCGCGAAAGGAGCACAAATGCCAGGTGATGCGCCGGCCCGCAGCCACCCCCTCTTTCACCGTCTCGGCCCGCTGATCGTCCCCAACAAGCTTCCGCCCCCGATCGACCCCGCCCTGCTGAAGCACACCGAGGAGCGAGCCGAGCACGCACAGAACAGAGTCGCGGACCGGATCACTGCGTTCTCCGGGTCGATGCTGTTCGTCTACATCCACATCCTGTGGTTCGGATGCTGGATCGGCTTCGGCGTCGAGAAGTATCCGTTCGGGCTGCTGACGATGATCGTCTCGCTCGAGGCGATCTTCCTCTCCACCTTCGTGATGATCAGCCAGAACCGCGCGGACGCCAGGCGCCAGGTGATCGCGGACGCCCAGTGGAAGACGGTGCGGGAGGAAGACACGCAGAACGAGGAGCTGCTCGCCCTGGCGCGGCAGACGCTCGAACTCACGCGCGAAATCCACGCACTCAATGCAAGCGGCGATGCAGGGAAGCGACCCTGAGCCGGACGTGGTCCATACTCATAGACATGTCTCCGTCGGAGCCGGGCTTCGGGCGGGACCTCCCGATCACGCAGGCGGCTATTGACTTCGCCCGCGACCGGCATTCGGGACAGCGGCGCCTGAGCGACACAGCTTCGTTCGTCTCGCACCCGCTGGAGGTCGGCGCCTTGCTCGACCGCTTCGACTATCCGGACCACGTGATCGCGGCGGCCGTCCTCCACGATGTGCTGGAGAACACCGAGACTCGGCCTGGCGAGCTCACGGACCTGTTCGGTGTGGACGTCTGCAGGCTGGTGGCGCTCGTGAGCGACGATCCCGCCATTGCCGACGACGACGAACGGAAGGACGAGCTCCTCGAGCGAGTCCGCCAGGCCGGTGGCTACGCCTTGGTCATCTACGCGGCCGACAAGGTGTCGAAGGTCAGGGAGCTGCAGATCTTGGCGGCGCGAGGGAACGCAGAGGTGGACGCTGACGCGAAGCTTCGCCGGCACAGGAATTCGCTCGTGATGCTCGAGGAGACGATTCCCGAGAACGAAGTCGTCCACCTTCTGCGGCGTGAACTGAAGGCGTTCGAATCGGCGCAGGCGCGCCGCAGCACAGCCAGCCGCAGGTCGGCCTAGGCGAGCAACGCTTCCCTTCCTTCGACCGTGGCTTGGGTTGGCACCCGAGGCTCCACGATGCTTGCCGCTCCCTCCTGGAAGGTGAACGCTTCGATCAGTAGCGCGGTGAGCACCACGGCGGCAATGACCAAGACGAAGACCAGGGGCGCGATGGAGCCACCCGCCGCCGCGAGCATGAACGCAAACGCCGCCACCGCGATCCGGACGATGAACGAGCGATCCCGAAGCGAGGTCCACTCCGCGCCGAGGTGGAGCAGGGCGAGCGAGACGGCGAACGTTCCGATTCCCCCCGCGAGTGCCCAGCGTGTGCCCGCCTCGAGGCCCGACTGCCCCGCCTCGGGGATCGCGAGCCTGGTGCCTTCGCCGAAGGCGGCCACCCCGGCGAGCAACGGAAAGTGGGCGTACACGAAGACCAGTCCCAGCACTCCGCGCCCGATCACCGAGGTGTCCGCGAGGTCGAAGTAGACCCACCACAAGCAGAGCGCGATCACGAAGCAGCCGCATGCCACGACCCAGGACTGCATGGTGAACTCGAAGCCTGCCACTCCCGCCACGACCGCCACCACGGACTCCCCGAGCACGATGATGAAGAAGGTGCCGAAGCGCTCGGTCAGGTGCGAGACGACGACCGACACGCCCTTGAGCGCGGCCCACGCGCGCGTGGGTACCAAGAGGTCGATCACCATCGCCACGGCCCACAGCCAACAGCGGGCTGGACTCGGAACGAAGATCGAGGCGAACCAGATCGCGGTGGTCAACCCGTAGCCGACGATGTAGATGCCACAGAGCCTGCGCGCCGCCCCGGACACGTGGTTGCACGCGCGGACGTAAAGACCGATCAGCGGCAGGCGGAGCGCCACGTAAGCGATGGCGAAGGCGGCAGTTCCGCCGTCGCCCTCCATCACCCGATGGACGTTGATCGCCAAGGCGGCGATGGCGAACATGCCCGCCGATTTCGCGAGACGGAAGACGAGGTCGTCGGTGTCGAAGCGGTTGGCGTACAGCGTGTACAGGACCCAAGCCCAGACCACAACGACGAACAGCGCCGCGAAGCGCGCGAACACGGCCGCCGACGGGTCCTCCGCCAAGCCCACCCCCAGCTGGCTGATCGCCGCCACGAAGACAAGGTCGAAATACAGCTCGAACCAGGTGGCGTGCCGTTCCTCGTTGGCGGCGGCCGTGGTGCGGAGCCGCGGCGGCTCGAGCCGGAACGTCCCCCCGGCGCCGAGGTAGCGAACCTCGGCGGACTCTCGTGAGCTCATTGGTCCCGTCACCTCCGTCCTCGTGTGGGCTGATCGGCTGGATCAGTGACGACGTGGGTGACGGTTCTTACCGGCGCCCGAGCGGTCTTGTTGCAGCTGGTAGGCCGCTGTAGAGTCGTTGACACCCCGCCCAATAGGGCGCGGGCTGGCCCCGAGCGAAGCTCCTTCTACATCAGGGGGATGGTCATGCACAGACGAACCGCGCGAATCGCGGGCATCTGGTTCGTAATCACCTTCATCTCCATCGCCGCACTGCCGCTGTACCACTCGGTGCTCCACGACCACCAGTTCATCGTCGGCGGCGGCGGGGACACGCGGGTGGAACTCGGCGCGCTCGTCGAGATCATCACCGCCATTGCCGGCATCGGCACGGCAGTCACGCTCTATCCGATACTCAGGCGACAGAGCGAAGGCCTCGCCCTCGGCTATGTGGCCCTGCGCGTGGTGGAGTCGACCATCATCACGGTCGGCATCGTGAGCCTGCTCGCGGTGGTCACGCTGCGTCAGGACCTCGCCGACGGCGCGACGAACGGCGCGTCGCTCATCCTGAGCGGCCGGTCACTGGTTGCCGTCCATGACGCGACCTTCCTGCTCGGGCCAGCGTTCTGCGCCGCCATCGGCAACGGCCTCATGCTCGGCTACCTGATGTTCCGGTCCGGGCTCGTGCCGCGGCGGTTCGCGCAGTTCGGCATGGCCGCCGGTGCCCTGGCCCTCCTGACGGCCATCCTCGTGCTGTTCGGGGCCTACGACCAGGTGTCGAGCACCTCGGCAATCCTGACCCTTCCGGAGGCCGTTTGGGAGCTGTCGCTGGGCATCTATCTCATCGCCAAGGGGTTCCGGTCGGACGCGAGCGTGTTCTCGCGCGAAGGCGGAGCGGACGACTTGGCGCTCGGCATGGGTACGACCGGCGCACAGGTGGCCGGCGCGTAAACCTCACCGGACCAGCCGCGGAAGCACGAAGGCCCCCGCTTTCGCAGGGGCCTTCGTTAGTAGCGGGGGCGGGATTCGAACCCGCGACCTTCGGGTTATGAGCCCGACGAGCTACCTGACTGCTCCACCCCGCGTCGCGACCTACGAATGTAGCAACGTACGGAAGGGCTCGTCAACCCTTTGAGGCCCCGCTTGCGGCCTGCAAAACCTCGGTATTTGGAGGGTTGTCGCTGGCGTCGTCTGCCAGATGGACGTAAGCGATCTCATTACCCGGCTTGATCACCATCACGCCGCCGAGCTGCGCCGGGTGGCCGACCGTCTTGCCCTGCACCACCTTGTCCCGCCGGCTCGCGGCCGCGCCCTTGGCGATCATCTTGGGCCCGAGCAGCTCGCCGAAGGTCGCGACCTTCGTGCCGGCCTGCTTGTAAGTCTCGCGCCGTTCATCCACGTACAGGGGGATTTCGAGGTCGTGGCTGTCGCGGAAGTGCTCGGCGTGCTTCGGCGTGCCCTGGCCGATCACCACGAGGCGCGCGCCGCTGGCGTCGAACTTCGAACGGTCGCGGTGCAACTGCACCGCGTGCGAGCGGCAGAAGGTTCAGCCGTAATGCCGGAGCCAGACCACGACCGCGGGCTGGTCCTCCCATAGCGAGCCGAGCCGCACGTCGTTGCCGTCGAGATCCTTCACGACGAGGTCGGCGAGGCCGCTGGCATCCTCCGGCGGCCGGACCTCCTGGCGGCTTCCCGCGATGCCGAGGATCCTGGGCATCGGGGCAGCCTATAGAGGCTGTGACTAGCGTTCGCCACTTGTCCTCTACCGCCATCGTCTGGTTCCGGCGCGACCTCCGCCTCCATGACCACCCCCCGCTGCGCGCCGCACTCGCCGAGCACGACCGCGTGGTGCCGGTGTTCGTCCTCGACCGGAGGCTGCTCGAGGGCCGCTTCCCGTCGCCTGCGCGGGCCTCGTTTCTGCACGGGTCGCTGAAGGAGCTCGGCGCGGCACTACGCAAGCGCGGCGCTGCGCTGATCGTCCGAGAGGGCGAGCCCGCCGCCGAGCTGCTGAGGCTTGCGAAGGAGACGAACGCCGCCGCGGCTTACTGGGCGGCCGACGTCTCGCCGTTCGCCACAAACAGAGACGCGCGCGTACGTGAGGAGCTCGGAGCCGAGGGCGTCGAGGTCCACGAGACCGAGGGCAACTTCGCGATCGACCTGACCGAGCTCCAGCCGTACAAGGTCTTCAGCCCCTACCACCGCGCCTGGCTGAAGGCCGGTCGCCGCGACGTCCAACCGGCGCCGCGCAAGATCGCCATCCCGACGAACGTCCGCCGCGGACGGCTGCCCGCCTTCGCCGGCGCCAAGCTGTCCGACCCCGTTGTCCAACCCGGCGAAGGCGCCGCGCGCAAGGCACTGACCGCGTGGCTGCGCGGCGGGCTCAAGGACTACGCCAATACGCACGACGACCTCGCCGCGGGCAGCTCCGGCCTCTCTCCCTATCTTCACTTCGGCTGCATCTCCGCGCGCGAGGTGGAGGCGAAGGTCGCGCAGCGCCGCGGCAAGGGACCGGAGGAGTTCCGCCGCCAGCTCGCCTGGCGCGACTTCTACGGACAGCTCCTCCTCCACCACCCCGAGGCGGCGAGGCGCGAGCTCCAGGAGCGCTACCGCAAGCTCGAGTGGGACAGCGACGAGGAGCTGCTCGACGCCTGGCGTGACGGCCGCACCGGCTATCCGCTCGTGGACGCCGGCATGCGTCAGCTGCGCGCCAGCGGCTTCATGCACAACCGCGCGCGGCTCGTGGTCGGCTCGTTCCTGACCAAGGACCTCCACCTCGACTGGCGCGCGGGCGAGCGCCACTTCATGCGCCACCTTCTCGACGGCGACGAGGCGAACAACAACGGCAACTGGCAGTGGATCGCGTCGGTTGGCGCCGACCCGGCGCCGTACTTCCGGCGCCTGCTCAACCCGACCGCGCAGCAGAAGCGCCACGATCCGCGCGGCGACTACGTCCGCCGCTGGGTGCCCGAGCTGGCGAAGGTCCCGGACGAGCATCTCGCGGAGCCGTGGAAGATGAGCGACGACGAGCAGCGCGCCGCGGGCTGTGTGATCGGCCGCGACTATCCCGCGCCGGTTGTCGACCACGGCGAGGAGCGCCGGCGCGCGATCGCGCGCTACAGGTCGGTGGCGTGAGAGTCGGGGTAGTCGATCTCGGCACCAACACCACCCGGCTGCTCGTGGCCGACGTGGTGGACGGCCGGGTGACCGAGCTCGATCGCCGCACCAAGATCACGCGCCTCGGCGAGAAGGTCGACGCGGGCGGGGCGCTGGTCGACGCCGCGATGGAGCGAGTGTTCGCCGCGCTCAGCGAATACCGGCAGGCGATCGACGAGCTGGGAGCCGAGCGCACGGTGGCCGTGGCCACGAGCGCGGTCCGCGACGCCCGCAACGGCGACTATTTCCTCGGCCAAATCAAGGAGCGCTTCGACATCGAGGCGCGCGTGATCAGTGGAGACGAGGAGGCGCAGCTCACGTTCGCCGGCGCGACGGCCGAGCGGCCCGCGGGCGGCGACCCCCTGCTCGTGCTCGACATCGGCGGCGGCAGCACCGAGTTCGTGGTTGGCCGGGCAGGCGAGGACCCGAGCTTCCACGTGTCCACCCAGGCCGGTTCGGTACGCCAAACCGAGCGGCACATCTCGACCGATCCTCCCCCGGGCGACCAGGTGGCGGAGCTGGAGGCCGACGTGCGGGGCATCATCGAGGCCGCGGTGCCGCCGGCTGTCCGCAGCGGAGTAAGGGACGGGGTGGCAGTCGCGGGCACGCCGACCTCAATGGCGGCCATCGAGCAGCGGCTCGAGCGCTACGACTCGAGCAAGGTCCACGGCTACCGCCTCCAGCTCGACAGCTGCGAGCGGATCCTCGAAAAACTGGCCACGCAGCCAGAACAGGAGCGGCGAAAGGTGGTCGGACTACACCCGGATCGCGCCCCGACGATTGTCGCCGGAGCCGTGATTTTGGTCGAATCTATGCGGGCTTTCGGCCTCGAAACGATCGAAGTCGGAGAGCACGACATCCTCTATGGAGCGGCGCTCCGAACTGCTCGCTAGTTGGACATTTTGGAGTACGCGTAGGCGTATGTTCTAGCTTGCCTTAAGTACCCCGGTGTGGTTATACTGGCCTCGCCGGGTCGGGTCAGCGTGCCTTGGCGCACTGACCGGAAGATTCGGCACATAGGTTCGGGCGAAGCCGCATCGTATCGGCGCCTCCCGCCGCTCGAACCGCTGAGGCCCTTTCATGGCACGTACCCCTGCCCGTCCTGATGGGGCCACTTGAACCGCCGGCTTTCGGGCCGGCGGTTCTTTTGCGAATCACGCCTGGTCAGCTGGCTGACCAAAATGGACTTGAACCTCACGTAACGTGAGGGCCTACGTTGGCCCCCATGCAAGAGAAGCTCTGGAAGATCGGCGAGCTCGCCAAGGCCACCGGACTCACCGTCCGCACCCTGCACCACTACGACGAGATCGGCCTGCTGGCCCCGTCGGAGCGGACGCAGGCCGGACACCGCCTCTACGGCGAAGACGACGTCCGCAGGCTGTACGAGATCCGCGCCCTGCGCGACCTCGGTCTCCCGTTGCAGGAGATCCCGGCCGCGCTCGACGGCGATCCGCGGACCACGCTCGAGAACCACCTCAAGCGGGTCGAGCAGGACGTCGAGCGCACCCGCCGCCTCCAGTCGCTTCTCCAGGGAATCCTCGACCGCGCAGGTCGCGCGTCGGGGCACGACTACATGGAGGCAATCCAAGCGATGACGATGCTGGAGCAGTACTACACGCCGGAGCAGCTCGAGAAGCTCGAGCAGCACCGCGACTCGCTCGGCGACGAGGCCGAGCAGCAGTACCACCGCGACTGGGCGGAGCTGATCGCGACCGCCAAGGAGCACTACGAGAAGCGCACGGACCCGTCCGACCCGGCGATGCAGGACGTGGCCCGCAGGTGGCGGGAGCTGATCGAGCTCTTCACCCAGGGCGACCCCGAGATCCTGGAGTCGCTCAAGACCATGTACCAGGAGGAGGGGCCGGAGCGCGCCTCGCAGGGGCAGCTCGACTCAGACGTGATGCAGTACGTCGGCCGCGCGATCGCGCTGCAGCTATAGCGCTCTAGGCCAGGTTGGCCTTGCGCGGGTATGCCACCGACGGGTCGGTGAGCACATTGACGAGCGCGGGCTTGCCCGAGGCGAATGCTCGCTCGAGGGCAGGCACGAGCTCGTCCGGCTCGCGCACCAACTCGCCGTGGCCGCCGAGATCCTCAACGACCTTGTCGTAGCGCAGCTCAGGTTGGAGCTCGGCGGCCACGGAGTAGCCGTACAGGAACTCCATCGGGTGCTTCTCGAGCGCCCAGATCCCGTTGTTGCCCATCACCGCCACGACGGGCAGGCCGTGCCGCACCATCGTGTCGAACTCGAGTCCCGAGAAGCCGAACGCGCCGTCGCCGAGCAGCAGGAGCGTGCGGCGGTCGGGTCGGGCGACGGACGCGGCGATCGCGTAGCCAGGGCCGGAGCCGAGGCAGCCGTACGGACCCGGGTCCATCCAGCAGCCGGGCTCGTAGGTCTCGATCACGCGGCCGGCGTATGAGACGAAGTCGCCGCCGTCGCCGATCACGATCGTGTCGCGGTCGATCACCTTCTGCAGTTCGGCGTAGACGCGCATCGGGTGGAGCGGCGAGCGGGAGTCGTTGAGGTCGTCCTGCTCGGCGGCGCGCTTCTCGTTCTCGGTCTCGCGGAGCGACGCCAACCAGCGGGAGCGATCGGGACCGCCGGCGGCCTCGGTCCGCAGCGCGTCGAGCGTGGCCGCCACGCCGCCGTAGAGCTCTGCGGCCGGCTGGCGCGGGTGCGCCTTGTCGGGCGGCGCGGCGCCGATCGCCACGATCTTCGTCTCTTCGCCGAACGAGGCGCCGAAGCCGAGCCGGAAATCCATCGGCACGCCGACGACCAGCGCGACGTCGGCGCCCTTCAGCGCGGTGCTCCGCGCGCGTGAGAAGAAGCACTCGTGGTCCGCCGGCACGCAGCCGCGTGCGAGGCCGTTCAGGAACACCGGGATGCGGAGCTCCTCGCACAGCCGCTGGAGCGCCTCTTCCCCGTGCGCCCAGTAGAGGCCGGTGCCGGCCATGATCGCCGGGCGCTCCGCCGAGCGCAGCAGCTTGGCCGCCTCCGCGACGTCGGCGGCCGGCAGCGACGCCGGGTCGAGCAGCGCGGCGGGCGCGGCGTCGGGCGTCTCCGCCTCCATGAAGACCTGGTCGAGCGGGAAGTCGACGAACGCGGGCCCGCTCGGCGGTTCGAGCGAGGCGGCAAGCGCCTCGTCCACGAGCGCGGAGATGTCGGCGGTTGCGTTTGCGGTGCGCGCAAGCTTCGTCACCGGCGCGACGAACGGCACGTGGTCGATCTCCTGGAGCGATCCCTGCCCCCAGCGCATCGCCGGCGCGCGGCCGCCGAGCATGACCATGGGCGAGCTGTTCATCAAGGCACTCGCCATCGCGCTCATGCCGTTGGTAACGCCCGGGCCGGCCGTCAAGGCACAGACGCCGGGTGTGCGAGTGGCCTTTGCCCAGCCCTCCGCAGCGAAGGCGGCGGCCTGCTCGTGGCGCGTGTCGATCAGGTCGATGCCCTCCTCGCGGCAGCCGTCGTAGATCGAGAACAGGTGGCCGCCGGAGAGCGTGAACAGCTTGCTCACTCCGTTCGCGGCGAGCCGCTTGGCCACGATCCGCCCGCCGTGGATCTGCGCCGTGTCTTGTGCTCGTGCTCCCGCTGACATCGAGGGCGCCGGAGGCTACCCGAACGCCTCGCGCGAGGTATAACCCCGCGCGGGATGTCTGATGACCTGGCCGGGGACTTTGGGGGAACGTTTCCGTACGAGCCCCATTTCGTCGACGTTGGCGACCTGCGCATCCACTACGTGGACGTGGGCCCGCGCGACGGCAAGACGATCCTCATGCTCCACGGGAATCCCACCTGGAGCTACATGTACCGGCGGCCGATCGCGTCGCTGTCCGGACGCGGGCATCGCTGCATTGCGTTCGACCACATGGGCTTCGGCCGCTCGAGCAAGCCGCCCGAGCCGCGCCGCTACGTCCTCTCCACGCACGTGGAGAACGCGATCGCGGTGCTCGACCAGCTCGACCTGACCGACGTCACGCTCGTGTGCCACGACTGGGGCGGCCCGATCGGGCTCGCGGCCGGGCTTGAGCGGCCCGACCGCATCCGCGCCGTCGTGGCCATGAACACCTGGGCGTGGGAGCTGCCGAGCTTCCTGCCGGGCTTCCTGCGCCAGTTCCGCGGGGAGGGCCTCGGCGAGATCCTCGCGCTGGCGAACAACGCCGTGGTCGAGTCGATCCCCGGCGGGATGAGCAAGCGCGAGATCGACCCGCAGATGATGGAGGCCTACCGCGCGCCGTTCCCCGACTACTGGTCGCGGCTCGGCACGCTCGGCTTCATCCGGGACATCCCGCTCACCGAGAACGACGTCAGCGCGCCGCTGATGGGCCACATCCACGAGTCGCTCCCGTCGCTGAACGTCCCGCTGCTGCTGGTGTGGGGCCTCCGCGACCGCGTGTTCGTGCCCGCGTTCCTAGACCAGTGGCAGGCGATCTTCCCCGACTCGAAGAAGGTCGAGCTACAGGCGAACCACTACCTCGTCGAGGACTGCCCCGACGAGGTAGCGGATGCCATCCACGAGTTCGTCTCAGGCCTGTAGGGCGCTCGGCTGCTGCGTCGCCGGGCGGCGGCGGAACTCCGAGTAGTCCTCCGGCCTCGTCTCGTCGAGCGCGCTGTCGCGCGCACCGGCGAGCGAGAACACCACGGTGAGCACGGTGGTCACGATCAGGTTCGCCACCAGCGCAAAGACGCCGGCGTACGCCGTGAAGTGCCAGCCGAACAGGTTGAGCGGATAGACCGAGCTCTTGAAGGTCAGGTCCGCCGCCATCCAGGTGCCGATGCCCATCCCGACGGCCCAGCCGACGAGCAGCGCCCAGCGGTGGAACCAGCGCGTGTACAGGCCGATCACGATCGCCGGCAGCGTCTGGAGGATCCACACACCGCCGAGCAGCTGGAGATCGATCGAGTACTTGTTGGGCAGCAGGATGATGAACAGCAGCGCGCCCACCTTGACCACGAGGGACGCCAGCTTCGCCACGGTCGCCTCCTGGGCCGGGCTGGCATTCGGGCGCAGGAACTCCTTCCAGAGGTTGCGCGTGAACAGGTTGGCCGCAGCGATCGACATGATCGCCGCGGGGACGAGCGCACCGATCGCAATCGCCGCGAACGCGACGCCCGTGAACCAGCTCGGGAAGAAGTGCACGAACAGGTCGGGCACCGCGTAGTTCGGATTCGACGGCACGATGTTCGCCGCGATCGTCATGTAGCCGAGCAGAGCGATCAGCCCAAGCAGGAACGTGTACGCGGGCAGCACCACGGAGTTGCGGCGGATCACCTGCGAGCTCTTCGAGCTGAGCACACCCGTGACCGAGTGCGGATAGAGGAACAGCGCCAGTGCGGAGCCGAGCGCAAGCGTGGCGTATGCCTGCTGCGCCGCGGGCGTGCTGGGCAGGAACGCGCCGGGCTTGCCGGTGGGTGTCGTGTGCTTCGGCAGCGCCTTCTCCGCAGAGTCGAAGATGTGGCCGAAGCCGCCGACCTTCGACGGGATGTAGATCACCGCGACGATGATCGTCAGGTAGATCAGCGTGTCCTTGACGAGCGCGATCAGCGCCGGCGCGCGCAGGCCGCTCTGGTACGTGTAGGCCGCGAGCACGCCGAAGGCGATGATCAGCGGCCAGTCGCCGTGGACGCCCATCGCCCCGAGCACAACCTGGATGCCCACCAGCTGGAGCGCGATGTAGGGCATCGTCGCGAGGATGCCCGTGAAGGCCGTCGCGGTGGCGAGGCTGCGCGAGCCGTAACGGCCGCGCACGAAGTCCGCCGGCGTGACGTAGCGGTGCTGGTGCGCCACCGACCACAGCCGCGGCATCACGACGAACACGAACGGATACATGATGATCGTGTACGGCAGGGCGAAGAAGCCCGCGGCGCCGGAGCCGTAGACGAGCGCCGGCACGGCAATGAACGTGTACGCGGTGTACAGGTCGCCGCCGAGCAGGAACCAGGTGACGACGCTGCCGAAGCGGCGGCCGCCGAGTCCCCATTCGTCGAGATGCGCCAGATCGGCGCGGCGCCAGCGCGCGGCGACGAAGCCCAGCACCGCCACCGCCGCGAAGAGGACGACGAAGACTGTCAGGGCAACAGCGTCGGAGTTGTGAGGAACCGTCATGAGTGGTCCTCCGAATCCGGCGCGCGGGTGAGCATGTACACGACCCAGGTGATCAGTGCAGCGGCGATCACCCAGGCGAACTGGTACCAGTAGAAGAACGGGATGCCCCAGAGCTCCGGCGTCTTCGTGGCGTACCAGCCCGGGAACAGCAGGCCGACAAATGGCGCGAGCAGCAGCAGGTACCAGCCCCTGCGTCGCGCATGGTTCGAATGGTTCACGACTGGGTCCTCCTCCCCATCAAGGCCCTGGCGCGCCGGTACCCGGGTCCCTGCCCGGGCTAACTCAGCAAGCTGCTGCCCAGGCGCCGCCGCGTGGGTCGCTGGCGGCGAAGGGAGTCTTGGTGCGCGAGTCGATCCCGGCCGCAACCGCTGAGCCGAAGCCGCGCGACCCGGGCGCCATGCGGTAGAGGTCGTGCCCGCGCGCTTCCAGCTCTTTCAGGATCTCGGGGTCGTAGTCCGACTCGATCGCAAGCTTGCCGCCGCTCGAGCGCCAGCGCGGGCAGTCGAGGGCGCGCGGGAGGTTCTCGCCATCGCTGGCGATCGCCTCGATGATCTGGAGCAGCGTCTGTACCTGGCCGTCGGCGCCCGGGGTGGCGAGCGCGAAGGCGCGCCTGTCGTCGGACACGAGTGCGGGCGACAGCGTATGCACCGGCCGCCTGCCGGGCGCGGCGGCGTTGGGCGAGTCGGGGTCCTTGGAGCAGCCCGCCAGGCGGTCGTTCAGCACGAAGCCGCACTCGGGCACGAGCACGCCGCAGCCGAACAGGTCGTAGACGCTCACGAGCATCGACACCACCTGCCCGTCCGCGCCCGCCGCCGCGACCGAAGTGGTGTGCAGCCCGCCACGCGGCCGCTCGGTGCGCTCGGTGTGGCGCTTGGGATCGACCTCAAGCGGCTCCGCGAGCAGCCGCTCGGCCGCACCGTCCGCGGCCAGCTCATGCCTGCGGACGAACGCGGCCTCGATCGCCTCCACCGCCAGATGCATCCGCTCCGCCGAAGAGGACGGATCGCCGCGGCCGAGAGCCTGCAGCGCCATCAGCAGCAGCGCCGCCTGTGACACCGGCGGCTGCACCGCCACCTCGAAGTCGCGGTAGGAGCCGCTGAGCGGCGACCGCACCACCGTCGTGTGCGGAAGCAGATCGGACGCCGCCAGCGAACCGCCCGCGGCCCCCACGGCGCGCTCGAG
This sequence comes from Thermoleophilaceae bacterium, assembly GCA_036555755.1. Taxonomy (GTDB): domain Bacteria; phylum Actinomycetota; class Thermoleophilia; order Solirubrobacterales; family Thermoleophilaceae; genus JAICJR01. The sequence goes on along the minus strand of DATBKS010000016.1, from coordinate 15,910 downwards.
CGAACGCGCACAGTGCCCGTCATAGAAGGCCCGCGCCCCATGTCGCCCGATCCGCTGGAGCAGGCCCGCCAAAACGGGCTGCCGGACCAGCGACCCGGGCCGCAAGTCCGGATCAAGAAAGACCCACCCCGGCGCCCCGCGCTCGAGCAACTCCCGCTCCTCCTCGATCATCCGCAGCAGACCACCGCCGATAGGAAACCCACCGCCCGCCAGCCCGATAGCCGACGACAGCACCTGCTCCAAAGGCAGCTTCCCCCAGCGCGCATGGGCGTCGCAGATGGCAGCAACAGCGCCCGGGACCGCAGCCAACTGGGCGCCCTCAGCCGAAAGAGGCGGGGAAACGGCAGCTCCGGCAGCCCCACTGCCATTGACCGCAGTGATCTCCCCAACGGGCGAGCGGACGAGCATGAACGCATCCCCACCCAGCCCACACGCCTCAGGCATCAGCACCATCAGCGCCGCCGCAGTGGCAAGGGCAGCATCAACAGCTCCCCCACCCGCGCGAAAAGTCTCAACGCCTACAGACGCAGCAAGCGGATGCCCACACGCCACTGTGCCCAGCGCCCCGCGCACCAGCGGCCGCCGAATCCGAGTCGCCCCCCGATAGCCCAAGAACCCGAGCCTATGCGACGGCGCGATCAAAACATCTCGCCGTGCTCACGGGACCGCGCTCCGCGCGGCGAGATGTGTTTGATCGCACCGCGCCTCTAGCGAACGCTGAAGCTCTCGGTGTTCTTGGAGCTGGTGAGGGTCTCGACTGTGCCGCCGTTCTGAGTTGCGCGGCTCAATACGCGCCAGCTACCGCGTCCACGGACCTTGACTTTGATCGACCAGCGGTCCTTGCCCTTGGCGGTCATGAAGCGAGGCTTGGAGCAGCTGCCGGACCCGCTCAGCTTGCCTTTGGAGTTGAGCCAACGACAGCGTCCACCCGATTTGCGGGCAACAGCCACGCGGACCTTGTCCACACCGACCGTGTCACCCGTAGCCGTGCCGCTCACGATCTTGAAGATGCCGCGCTGCTTGTAGCGGCCGCGATTGCGGGGCGACGAAATGCGCGAACGCGGGTCCGCGCAGCCGTCGTGGTTCGCGTCCAGCCCGCGACGGGTGAGCGGGCAGCGGTCCTGGGCGTTCGGCACACCGTCGTTGTCGATGTCCGGATCGCAGGCGTCCCCCTGGCCGTCGTGGTCGGTGTCCAGCTGGTCGGGGTTCGCGATGCCCTTGCAGTTGTCGGCCGGGTCCATCACGCCATCACGGTCGGCGTCGTCGTAGCGCAGCCGCACGATCCGGCCGTTGCCCGTGTCGGACACGTACATCCAGCCGCCCGGCCCGAGCGTGGCGGCAGTCGGGTTCTTGAACTGGCCGGTGCCGGAGCCCGTGCCGCCGAAGGTGTCGAGGAACGGGCTGTGCTGGTCGACCGAGCCGAACACCTGGATCCGACCGTTGCCCGAGTCGACCACGAGCAGCCGCCCGAACGGATCCTCGAGCAGACCCTTCGGATTGGTGAACTGGCCGAGCCCGACGCCGGGCCCGCCGCCAACGCCGCCCACCAGCGTGCCGGGCAGCGTGTAGACCCGCACGGCGCCGGCGGTGTCGCTGTCGTTGGAGACGAAGAAGCGGCCGGCGGCGTCGAAGGCGATCCCCTCGGGGTCGTTGAAGCTCGGCGGAAACGCGGTCCCGAACGCGGACACCGGCACCTGCGTGTTGCTGCCGCCCGGCTTGAACCACTGCACGCGCTGGTTGTCCTTCTCGGCCACGTACACGAGCCCCGCGGTGTCGACCACGAGCTGGCGCGGATTCATCATCTGGCCGAGCGCCTGGCCGGTGCCGCCCCAGGAGCGAACCAGAGTCATCCCGGAGGTGAAGACCTCGAACAGCGAGATCGTGTTGTTGCCGATGTCGTCGACGTAGATGTGGAAGCGGCCGTCGACAGCGACATCCTCGGGCTTCTGGAACGAGCCCGGAACCTTGGCGAGGAACTTGTTGCCGTTCTCGACGTTGTCGTAGATCTCGACGTCCCCCGCCACCGGGTCCGCCACGTACACGCGGCCAGCGCCATCGGTGGCGATGCCCTCAGCGTCCGCGAACTTGCCGCCCGCCTGGATCCCCGAGCCGAACGAGCCGTCGTAGGTGAGGAGCTGTGCCTGCGAAGCCGCCGGGACCGCCAGCGCGAACGCGGCCACCACCGCGACGATGGCCGCGCGGCGGCGTGACGTGCTTTTGGCAGCGAGCGAATCCATCCGGCAAAGCGAGGCGCCGGACCCGGAAACAACCGACCAGGCCCATGGTTGCGGTACCCCAGGAGGAGGTTAGAGAGTGCTACAGATCGACCGGCTCGGCCAGCTGGACCCCGTGGAGGGCGGGCAGGTCCGAGGTCGCCCCAGGAGGCGAGGCCACCGTGACGGTCGTCTCGCCGGTCTCGATCCGCACGCGCACCACGGCGCCGCCGAACTCGCCGGCAGTGGTCTTCAGGGAGGAGAGGGCATCGCCGATGCGGCTGTCGCGCACGCCGCACGCCTCGAGGAAGCGTGACGCGTGCCCCTCGTCGAGGTCGCCCGGCTTCAGCTCGAGCTCCTCGAGCCGGAAGGCCGGCAACGCGCGCTTGGACTCGACCGTCAGGATGCAGACAGCCATGTCGTCGCTGCTCTGGTCGATCTCCTCGGAGACCTTGGTGAGCACGTCGAACGCCTTCGGCTGCGGGCGGAACTCCTTCAGGATCTCGGTGAGACGCTCACGGCCGAGCATCTCGCCGTTCTTGCGGGCCTCCACCACGCCGTCGGTGTAGAGGCAGAGGTCGGTGCCGCGCGGCAGCGTGACAGTGGTCTGGCGCAGGCCGGTGCGCTCGGACAGGCCCACCGGCGGCGCCGAGCAGACCGTGACCGGATCGAACTCGCCGGGACCGAGCGCCAGTGGCGGCGGGTGTCCGGCGGTGGAGTAGACGAGCGTGCCGTTGCTGGGGTCGTAGATGCCGACCACCACGGTGGCGAAGTCGCCGCCCAGGTCGTCCTCGAGCGTCTCCCCCGCGACGGTGATCGAGGCGCGCGGCTCGAGGCCCGCGTCGAGGTACGCCCGCAGCGTGTAGCGCAGCAGGCTCGTGTGCTCGAGCGCGCGCTTGCCGTGACCCGAGATGTCCCCGACGAGGATCCCCACGCGGTCGCCCCGCAGCGGAAACACGTCATAGAAGTCGCCGCCCGCGGCCGGGCCCTCGGCAGGCGAGTACGCCACCGATACCGCCAGGCCGGCGATGCGGTCCGGCACGTCCGGCAGGAGCGCCGCCTGGAGGACGCCGACCTCGTCGAGGAGCTCGTCGCGCCGTGCCGCGAGCTTGCGCGCGCGCCGCGAGTGGATGAAGGAGTTGATGGCGAGGCCGAGGATCGCCAGGCCGAGCGCGACGAGCAGCGGCTTGAGCCAGCCGGGAAGGACGTGCACGATGTCGTGGACGGTGTTCTTGAGCACGTTGCCGCGCTTGTTGTTGCGCTTCGGATCGTTGCCGCCCGAGCCGCCGTTCGGGTCGGAACCTGGGTCGGCCGCAAGGGCGGTGCCCGCGCCGGCCGGCGGGACGCCGTTGAACGACGCGGCCGTGTTGCCGCCGCTGGTGGATCCGCCCTGAACGTTCTTCGACTTCGACTTGGAGTTGGAAGAGCCACCGCTGCTCGAGTTGCCGCCGACCGTGGGCGAAGAGCTGCCCGAAGGCGAGCTGCCGGCGGTCTGAGCCGTGCTGCCGTTGCCGCCGCCGCCCGAGTTCCCAGCACCGCCGCCGTTGTTCCCACCTCCGCCCCCGCCCGTGCCGGTGGGCGGGTTCTGGACCACCTTGTTCACCTGGTCGCCGACCTGGTTGACCGTGTTGCCCACGGTGTTGACCACCTGCTGGACCGGGTTGTCCTTGGGCGTGACCGGGGTGGACGGCAGCGTGGGCGTGGACACGCTCGGGACGCTCACCGACGGCAGGCTGGCCGCGGGCAGCGCCGAACCCGACGAGTTTCCACTCCCGCCGAGCAAGCCCCCGTCAGACAAAGCAAGCGCCGGAACCGCCGCCCCTCCGATGAGGGCGCACACGAGCCCGATTACAAGCCGCCGGGGAATCCCCATATTTCGATCATCGGCCACTACGCATCCCGCTTGTAGCCCTTGTCCGAGTTTGAACTATCTGGCCGTGAGTCTCAACCAGTGCATAGATCCGCACAGGATCGTTGCGCCCTTTGAGCGAGATTGCGCCACGTGGTTCGAGTGGTAACGCGCCATTCGAGACCAGGGCCCTCGTCGCCTCGGTGATCAGCACCGTGTCGCCCGTCGCGCGCGTGACTTCCTCCACTCGCGCCGCGACGTTCACCGCGTCGCCGATGACGGTGAAATCTAGCTTCCCGCCGCCGCCGACGGTGCCCGCCAAGACGGGCCCGGAGCTCAGCCCCACGCCGATCCGAAGGCGGTCGCCGCAGCGCTCGCGGACCGTCGCCGCCATCTCGGCGGCGGCCGCCACCGCGCGATCGGCGTGGTCCGGCAGCGCGACGGGAGCGCCGAAAACCGCCAGCAGGCCGTCGCCGATGAACTTGTTCGGGTGGCCGCCGTGCCCGGTCACGATCGGGACGACGATCTCGAGGAACTCGTTCACGTAGGCCACGGCCTCCCGCGCGGACGCGCCCTCGGCGAAGGTCGTGAAATCGCGGATGTCGACGAACGCGAGCGTCACCTCCGCCTCCTGGCCCTCGATGTGAGGCCCCCCGTCGAGCACCCGCTGCGCGAGCTGCGGATCGACGTAGCTCGCGAACGCGTCGTGCAGCGCCTCACGCTCCGAGACGCCGCGCATCATCTGGTTGAACGAGAGAGCCAGGGTGCCCAGTTCGTCGCCCGAAGTGACGGGCACGCGCGCCGAGAAGTCGCCGCGCCTGACGCGCTCCGTGGCGTCCATCAGGTCGCGCACCGGCCGCAGCACCGAGCGCGACACGAGCACCGTGAGTTCGAGCGAGAGGGTGAAGGCCACGACCACCGCGACCACGACGCTCAGGCCCAGGCCCGCGAGCGACGAGTGGTCGCCGGCAGAGAGGCCGCTCACCACCACACCCGTGATCACGTTGATCAGCGGGATCGCGCCGAGCAGCTTCCACTGCAGCGGCACTCCCACGCGGGCGGGCGGGGTATCGGCGGGCAGCACGTGGGCGAGCTCGCGCACCACCGGGCTGAGTGCGGTCTCCCCGGCGAAGAAATGGAGGATCGCCGAGTAGGCGATCGCGACCAGCGCCGCAAGGAGGACGAAGAAGAAGCTGTAGAACGGCAGCCCGAGCTCCGCGGTGGCGAAGGCGGACACCGGGACCGCGACGAGGACGATCGCCCGCTTCTCCGCGTGGCGAACCAGCTGGAAGGGCAGCGCCACGGCCGCCTGCCATGCGGCGGTGGGATCGACTCCCACGCGCTCGCCCGCCACCCAGCGCCGCAGTGGCATGACCTGGCGGCGCAGACTCCACACGCCGTACACGAAGGCCACGAGGATGCAGAGCTCGGCCGCGAACACGATACGAATGAACTCGGCGCCCGACATGTCGACGTAGAGGCCCAAGATCGCGACGGTGCCCCACGCGATCGCCAGGGCCGAGAGCAGATCGATGGCCGTGAGTACCTCGAGGTACCGGCGCCCTACTCGCCGGTAGAGCCATGCATAGGCGCGCTCCACCGGTGGATTGTCCCTAATTCAGCCCGCGTTAGGGCCGGGCCGGCTTGCTGCCGTCATACGGACCCGGGGCCGGCTTGACCGGCGCGACGCCCTTCTGGAGGCGCGGGAACTGCTTGTTGTCGAACAGGAGCGGCGGCTGCGTGTAGCAGGGCGGCTCGTTCGTCGACGGGTCCGGGTTCTTCTGCTCGCCGCCGGTGCGCGAGTTCGCGCAGCTGAAGCTCTCGATCACGCCGAACTTGGTCGCGCGCGTGTAGGCGTTCGGCGACAGGTACGCGTTGCCGCGGTCGTACGTCGGAATCTTCGTCTGGATGCCGAGCGAGTGGTCGTTGATGATTCCGAACTGGCTGAGCGTCGGCATCGTGATGCCGTCGATCGGCGAGTTCACGCCCGTGTACATCGTGGCGGCGCCGCCGATCGACAGGAAGTCCGCGAGCACCGCCTGGTAGTAGTTGGCGAACGACAGGATCGGGTTGAACTCCGGGAAGAAGGTGTGCAGCCCCTCCATCAGCGGCGAGGCGCCGCGCAGGAAGCGCTCGCCGTTCGGCAGGTTGGGCGCGCCGGCCTTGATCAGCGGCGGTAGCTTGCTCTTGAACAAGGTTGTGAGCTGCGGCGCGAGCACCGACAGGTCCTTCACCGTCGGCTGCAGCCGGTCGGCCACAGGCTTCAAGTCGTTGACGAGCGGGTGCGTGTTGGTGGAGAACGTCTGCAGGCGCGCGAGCGTGGCCTTCGACTCGTCCTCGAACGTCGGAAGGATGTCGAACACCTGCGCGAGCGCCTTGTCGCGAGAGGCCGTGGCCGAGAACACGTCGTTCGAGTTCGTGATCAGCTGGCGCAGCGTGCCCTGGCGCTCGGTGAGCGCGTGGAACACGACGCCCGTGTTCTTGACGAAGTTGTGGAGGTCCTTGCCCTGGCGGTCGAGCACGCCGAGCACTCCGGCGCCGTCCTCGGCGAAGCCCTGGAGGTTGCCGAGCGCGTCGTTGAGGTCCTGCGCGCGCCCGCCCTGGATCGTCTGCGCCGACTGCTGCACCCACTGGCGGAACGCCTGGCGCGTCTGTGGGTCGAAGGCGCGGAAGATCTCGTCGAGCTGCACCGTCGGCTCCACGTGGGTCTGCGCCAGTTGGGCGCCGTCGGCGAGCATGTTGCCCTTGCTGCGGGTCCCGGGCGACAGCTCGACGTAGGTCTCGCCTAGCAGCGTCTTCTGCCGCAGGATCGCGCGCGTGTCCTTGGGGATCGGCGCGAAGCCCTTCTTCATGTCGATCGTGACCATCGTCGCCGTGCCGCCCTTGTCGAGCTTCATGCCGGTGACCTTGCCCACATTCACGCCGGCGATCCGCACGTCCGCCTCGTTGGCCAGCGTCGTGGCCTCGGGGAACGCGACCTTGAATTCGTAGCCCTTCGGCTTGAGCGGCACCGGGCCGCCGAACGAGATCCAGAGGAAGAGCAGGATTCCGAAGCACGACATCGAGAACACGACCATCGCGAGGATCCGGCCGACGCTGGGAGCTTGCTTGGGCATTACTTGCTCGGCCCCCCGCAGAACTTGGCGTCGGTGAGCACGCTCGACAGCGGGCCGAAGAGCGCGTCGGCTGCGCCACCCGTCTGGTCGAGGACCGCATGGATCGAGTTGCAGTCGAACATGAACAGGGCGCGGCGGAGCGGGCCCTCGGCGTCGGAGGTCGAGAACAGCGAGTTGCTGTTCTGCGCAAGCCAGCCGAGCCAGTAGAGATATCCCTTCTTCTGGTTCAGCTCGGCCGACGAGCAGGAGCCGTTGTTGAAGCACGCGTCGCTGATGCCCTGCTTGCCCGCCGGGTTGTACGCGCCGATGTTGAAGAAGCGGTTGAGCTCGTGGAAGGAGCTGTCCAGGTCCGGCACAGCGCGCGCGAGGTTCACCGACGCAGGCTTGAGGCTCTGACTCACGTACGGACGGGCGGTCTTGACGAACGGGCGGATCTGGTTGCGCGTGATCGGCGCCGCCTCCTTGACGAACGGCAGCACCGCCTTGTTCGCCTTGTTGAGCTGCTTGAACGCCGGGCGCAGCGAGTCGAGGCTCGGGCGCATCACGCCGGCGAGCGTGTTGACCTTCTGGAGCGTCTGCGCCGTGGTGTTGAGCGTGCCCGGTAGGCGCGCGACCGCGTCGGAGACGTTCTGGTTCTCGTTGGCGAACGCGCGGAAGACGGCGTTCGAGGCGTCCACGAGGTTGGCGATGTCGTGGTCCTTGTCCGCCAGCTCGGCCGTGAGCTGCCCGTAGTTGTGTACGAGGCGGCGGAGGTTGGTGCGGCGCTCGGCGATCGCCTTCGCGACCCGGGCGAGGTCCTGGTGCGTGGGGCCGAGCTGCTTGAAGACGTTGCGCAGGTCGGTAGAGCGGCCCTTGAGTCCCTGGCCGAGGCCGTTCACCAGGAGCTGGAGATACGCGCGCGTATCGGTGTCGAGCGAGCTGAGGATCTCGTCCTGGTTGATGTCCGGCGCGGTGTTCTGCACCGGGATCGTCCCGTCCTTCTGCATCTCGGGCGACTGCGCCGTGCCCGGATCGAGCTCCACGAACATGTCCTTCAGGCCGGTCTTCGGGCGCAGGAGCGCGGAGGCGTCCTGGTGGATCATGTGGCGGTACTTCTGGTCGATGTCCATGCGCACCACCGCGTGGCCGTCCTGAAGCTTCACGGCGCCGATCGAGCCCACCTGCACCCCGGCGATGCGGACTGTCTGGCCCTGGCCAGGCGTGACCGCCTGCGCCGTGGTGAAGGCGGCGTTCACCGGGAACGGCTTGGACTGGATGAGCGGGAAGCGCAGCCGCTCGTGGGAGAGGATGAAGCCCGCGACGCCGGCCGAAAGCACGACCAGTCCGAGGATCGCGAGGAAGTCGCCGAGGTGCTTGCGGATCGCGTGCTTCACTTGCCGGTCCTCAGGTCGATGAGGTTGGTGCCCTGCCACTTGAGGCCGAGCTTCTTGGCGAGCTTCTGCTGCTGGTCGAGGCCGGGGTTGGCGAGCGGATCAACCGTCGGCAGGCCCTTGTTCTCGCGCGCGAGGGCGTCCTGGGCGCGCTTGATGAGGGTCAGCGCGTTGTCATGGAGCTTGCGGATGTCCGGCGCCATCTGGCTCGGTGAGGCGATCGAGGTGGTGCTCGTCTTGTCGATCAGTCCGCTCGAGGCGAGCTGAGTGGGAGCGCGCAGGTCGGGCGCCTGCTGCGTCTCGCAGGGCACGTTCGGGCGGTCGACGGGCCGAGCGTCGGGCTTGGCCGGGCGCGTGGCCTCGATCGGGTAGGTCGACTGACCGAAGATCTGCTCGCCCGCACCGTCGGTCTGGCCGATCGTGAGCGGGCCGGCGCCGACCTCGATGTGGAACATGCCCGAGTTCGGGTCGCTGATGCGGCTCTCGCCCGCGAGGCCGACCATCGTGCGAGCGGCCTGCTGGTAGAAGGCGCCCGAGTTCTTCGGGAAGTCCGGGTCGGGGATCTTCTGGTTCGCGAACGGCAGGATCACGTTGTTCTGGCACGAGCTGAGCTGGCGCGTCTCGTCGAGGAGCGGAATCGAGTCGTGGTTGAGCTTCGCGAGCGGCGGGATGGTGACCATCAGGTCCTGGGTGAGGCCCTTCAGCTCCGCCTGGCTCACGAGCCGGCGCGCCTGGGTGACGAACGGCATCGAGGCGTCGATCGTCGGCCCGGACGACTTGGCGGCCGGGAGCGCGGTGCGCGCGAACGAGCGCAGCGACGGCAGCGCGCCATTGAGGCGCGCGAGCGCCGGCGTGCCGACCCGCAGCGCGGCGTCGAGCGCGGGTATCGCCTGCTCGAGCGGCTGGTCCTCGCGTGCGAAAGCGCCCGCGGTGACGTTGAAGTTGGTGATCAGGTCCTTCAGGTCCTGCTCGTGCACGTCGAGCGCGCGGAACACCTTGGCCTGGCCCTGCTCGACGGTCGATAGGTCATGCGGCTGGGTGCCGAGCGTGGCCTCGTTGGCGAGCGAGCCGTTGCGGTAGGCCGACGGCATCGCCTTGACCGCGTCGTTGAAGCCCTTCGCGCCGCCGTCGGCGAGACCCTGCGAGTACTCCTTGAGGAAGTCCTGGAGGTTCTTGCGGGTGTCCGACTGGAGCGCTGTGAGCACCTGGTCGAACTGGACGGGCGTCGCCGTCTGCTGGATCGGGATCGCGTAACCCGAGCCCTTCTTGATCACGGGCGACTCGGGCGAGCCGGGCTGCAGGTCCACGAACTCGTTGCCCTCGAGGAAGATGCGCGGGCGGATCTTGAGCGTCGCGTCCTTGTGGATCGGCAGCCCCTGCTTCGAGATCTCCATCGTGATCTTGGCCGCGCCCTGGCCGCCCGGCAGCGCGGAGACACCGGTGACCTTGCCCACGTTCACGCCGGCGATGCGCACGGGCGAGTTCGGCTTGATGTTGTTCGCCGAGCGGACGACCGCGGTGAGCTTGTACGGGTTCGCGAACGGGTTGGCCTTGGTGAAGGTGAAGAACACCACCACGCTGATCACGATCAGCGCGATCATGCCCGCCTTGAACGGCGACATGCCGGGGTCCTGCGGGTGCTTCTGCTTGCGTCTGAAGATCGCCATGGCTACGGCACGTCCCTCAGATTCGGGACGCCCTTGTAGGTCGGGCCCGCGAGGCCGGGCGTGTTCGGCGCCACCACACTGTGGTTGCCGCCGGCGTGCTGGGTGTAGAACGGGTCCTGCGGGTTGTTGGCGTTGAAGCTCGACGGCGCGCTGTACGGCGGGTAGCGGCCTGCCTCAGGCGTGCCGGGCTTGGGCAGCGGGCCGGTTGGGTAGCCGTTCTGGCCGGTCTCGCAGTCGGCGTTGCCCGCCGAATCGATGGCGGGCGCGTAGGGCTGGCCGTGCTGCACCTCGGCGTAGTCGCCGCCCGCGAGCTTCGTCGTCTTCGGGTTGACGTTGGTCGGCAGGTCGGCCGGACGCGAGTTGTCGCTCGAGCCGATGCGGCCGGGCTGGGTCGAGGTGTTGTCGTCGCGCACCAGCACGCGCTCGATCGTTCCGCCCTTCACGTCCTCGGACATGTGGCCGCCGAGACCGGTGAAGAAGTAGACAGTGCCGTTGCACACCGTCTGGTACGGCGCGACGTAGGTGAGCAGCGGCGCGCCCACCGCCACCGTGGTGGTGAGGTCCTTGAGCGCGAGCAGCGTGTTGGGGTTGCGCGCGAGGTCGTCGAGGGCGTCGAAGAGCTTGCCGGTGTGCTCGTTCAGGTCGACCGTCTTCGGCAGGATTGGCGTGCCATAGTGGAACGCGGTGTTGAGCGCCGGCAGCGTGCTCGGCAGCGCCGCCGCGACCGGACGCAGCCGGTGCGAGAGGTCCGCGAAGTCGGCGAGGAACGGCTGCTGCACCTTGAAGCTCGCGGTGGCCGTGTCGAGCGTGGGCGGCGCCTTCTCGATCGCCGACTGGAGCGCGCTCGGGTTGTGGTCGATCGCGGTGAAGGTGTCGGCCATGTTGGTGAAGAGCTCCGCCTGCACCTTCGCCACCGGCGCCACCTCGGCCGAGGCCTTGCCGATCTGCTTGAAGAACTGGTTGAGCTGCGTGGAGGGGTCGGACAGGTTCCGCATCACCGGCGTGAGGTGCTGGAGAAACGGGTTGAGCGACTGGATCGCCGCGTTGAGCGACTCGCCGCGGCCGGCAAAGGCGTCGCCGAAGCCGTTCAGCGCGGTCTGCGACGCCTGGCGCGTCTTCTTGTCGAAGGTGCTGAAGACGTCGTCGAACTCCACCGGGTTGCCGGCGAACTTGAGCGGGATGGTGTCGCCCGCCCGGTAGTCCGCCTGCTCATGACCGGGGTTGATCTCCACGTACTTGAGGCCGAGCGCCGAGCGCTGCCGGACGATCAGCGTCGTGTCCTTCGCGAGCGGCTGCACCGACTTGTCGAGCTTCATGTGGATCCGCGCGATGGTCTTCTTCAGCTGCGGGTCGTATTGCGGCACGATCTTGTCCACCACGCCCACGCGGAAGCCACCGACGCGCACCTCGTTGCCCTTCACCAGGTTCGCGCCGCTCGGCAGCTGAGCCCAGACGTCGTAGGTCGGCACGAACGGGAGGCCGTTGTTCGCGTTGTAGGCGAGGAACACGGCGACGATCACGATCAGCGTGGTCACCGCTCCCACGAGCACCGGGGAGGCAACGATGGAGGCTGTTCCGCGTCGCGTCATTGGCCGAGCAGGAAGTCGAGGAGCTGGGTGTTCGAGTCGGTCGCGCTCTGGGAGTTCGACGCGCCGAGCGCGGGCAGCGGCGAGCCTCCTGAAGTTCCGCCCAAGGAACCGGACTTGAGCTTGTTCAGGGCCTGCACCTGTTGCGCCAGCGGCAGCGACTGAATCTGCTGTTGCAGGTTCTGAGGCAGTGACTGGAGCTCCTGTTGCAGGTCCTGCGGAAGCTGGCCGGGGATCTGTGGCAGCTTCGGGCTCGTGCCCGGCACCTTGAGCGTGTCCAGCAGCTGCTGCACCTCGGGGGGCAGCGTGATCTGCGGCTTTGAGATGTCCGGCTGGCCGGGCGTGGGCTTCGACTCCGGGGCGCCGCGTCCGGGCAGCGAGTTCTTCGACTCGGTCTTGTCCGAGGGCGAGCCCTTGACCTCACCGGTCGGGTCCTTGGCGTTGACGCCCGGCTGGTAGGGGCCGAGCCAGGAGCTGCACTTCTTGAACAGCTCCCTGACCTTCGGGTCGGTGTTGTAGTTCGCGCCGGTCTGGAAGTTCGCGCAGGGCGAGCCGACGATGAACAGGCCGCGCAGCACGTGGCCGATCGAGTCGAACGGGTTGATCGCGAGCGTCTGCCAGTAGACGTAGTTCCAGAACGCCTCCATGCCCGTGAAGCCCTGGCCCTTGTGGTAGGCGGTGGGATCGGGCGCGGGCGGTGCACTGGCGGCGGCGCGCGGGTCGTTCATCGTGCTGCGCTTGCGGTCGTCGAGCGTCTGCAGGAACTGGCGCAGCGGCTTGGCGAGCTGCGGCGCGTCGGCCGAGAGCGCGGCGAGCTGGTCCACCTCGCGGCGGCTGTCGTTCAGCGCCTTCTTGCCCTTGAGCGACGCCTGGCCGAGCGACTTGAACGCCGGCCGCGACGCCTGGGTGAACGGGCCGAGCCGGGTGAAGAAGGTGTTGAGGTCCGGCGCCGAGCGCTGGAGGTCGGAGAGGAGCGGCGTCTGCTGGTCGGCCAGGTTGCCCAGCTTTGCCATCGTCGGCTGGAGCTCGGCGAGGAAGCCCGGCAGCTTGTGCCACTGGGCCTGGAACGCCTGCTCGCGGGAAGCCGTCGTCTCCGACGTGTGCGCCGCCTGGACGATGAAGCGCGCGACGTCCTTCTTGCGCTTCTCGAGCTGATTGATGACGGTGTCCGAGTTGACGATGAAGTTCTGGATCACCTTGTTCTGGTCGCCCAGGATCCGCAGCACCTTGCTCGTCTGCTGAAGGCCGGGGTCCGCGCGGCGGATGACCTCGTTGAGGTCCTGCGGGCGGCCGGCGAGCCCGGTGCCGAGCTCGTTGATGATCAGGCGAAGGCGCTCGCGCTCGGGGCGACGCATCACGTCCTGGAGCAGGTCCTGCGGGATCGTCGACTGCGTCTGGCTGACCGGCACCGTGTCGTTCGGCAGCAGCTGCTTCGAGGTCCCGGGCTGGCAGTCGACGTAGTACTCGCCGATCAGCGACTGCGGCCGGATCCGGCAGCTCGCGTCCTTGCGGAAGGAGCTGAAGCCGGCCTGCGTGATCTTTGCGGTCACGATGGCCTTCGGCGGCAGCGTGTTCGACACCGTGAAGCCGGTCGTCTTGCCGGCCTTCACGCCGCCGATCTTCAGGTCGCCGCCGCTCGTCAGGCCGAAGGCGTTGTCGAAGGTGATCTTGATCGTCTTCGACTGGCCGCCGCCGGACTTGGCGCCCATGAGCACGACAGCCGCGCCGAGAGCGGCGATCACGACCAGGATCGAGGCGACGCGCTTCACCTATCCACCACCCGGCGGGCTGTAGTTGCCCGCGCCGCGGTCGGCCTCGGTGCAGTCGAGCTGCTTCTGCTCGTCCGAGCTGAGGAGGTTGGACTTGTCGGGCGCCACCACGTCGCCGCCGCCCGGACAGCGCTTGAACTGCTCGCTGCGGACAAGGCCCTGGAAGATCTGCTGCTGGATGTCCGCCGGGATCGGCGAGCTGCCCGTTCCGCCCGGAAGCTGGAGCGGCACGCCGGCCGGCACCTTGCCATTGAGGCCGAGCGCCGACAGAACGTTCGCGTCGGGCGAGTACGGGTTGAACTCGGTCTGCGTCCGCGAGATCTGGCCGAGTGCGTCGTAGTCGCCCGTCGTCGAGAAGTCGTCGAACCAGCCGAACAGGTCGGGCGTGTACGGGCGGCCGAAGGCGATAATCGGCGCGCTCGCTTTGAGCGCCTGGGTGGACTCGGGGAACGCGCCCTGCCGGCTGGCGCCGTTGCGCTGAGCGGTGTCCACCGCGATGTGCGCGAGCGGGGTGAGCGTCTTCGTCAGCTCGATCAGGTCGTTGTTCGACCCGCCGCGCTGGATCACGGTGTTGAGGTCCTTCACCGTCGGGCGGGCGTCGCGCGCGAGTGGCTGCACCTGGTCGAGGAACGGCTTCAGCTTCTTTGCCACCGGCTTCGAGGCGTTCACCAGCGGGTCGACGTCGTTGAGCGCCGCGCGCAGGTTCACGAACGTCGTGTTGGCGTTGCGCATGAAGTCCGGAAGCCGGCCGATCGAGTCGGCGAGCGCGGCCTTCTGCGAGCCGATCGCGTGCGTGGTCGTGTTCAGGTTCTGGACGAGCGCCGCGAGGTCGTCGCGCTTCTGCGCGACCGCGGTCACGAGGTGTGCGCTGTCGCCGATGAAGTGTTCGAGCACCGGCGTGTCGCGGTTGAGCTCGTTGAACACGCGGCTCGAGGTGGCGAGCGCCGGATTCAGGTAGTGGAGTCCGACGTTCGCCTGCTTGGTGACGCCCGCGTACTGGGCGGCCGAGCCCTTGAAGAAGTCCTGGAGCGCCTTGCGCGTGCTCGGGTCGAGCGTGTTGAAGAGCTGGTCGACGTCGACGGTGGCGACGGTGTGCGCCTCGGTGAGCGTGCCGCCGTCAGGGATCTTCGGCTGGCCCTTGCTCGGGCCGCCGGGAAGCTGGAGCTCGACGTAGCGGTTGGCGTAGCCGGACTGCGACGCCTGGCGGACCACAGCGCGTGTTGCCTGCGGCAGCGGGGCGTAGGCGCCGTCGATCGACATCTTGATCTTGGCCTGGCCCTGCGGCGTGATCGAGATGCCCTTCACGGAGCCCGCCTTCACGCCGGCGACCTCGACGAGGTTGCCCTTCACGATCTGCCCGCCGTTCTCGAAGACGGCGTTGACGGTGTAGCCACCACCACCGCCGAACAGCACGAAGCCCACGAGTACGGCAGCGACAATTACCGCGCCGATCGCGGCCACCCGTCCCACACGGCTGACAGAACGCATCAGTGCTTCGTCTCCCGTCTTCCCTGCCGGCTCCGCCTTCCTCCCTGGCGGATATCCCCTACCGGCGCGGGGCGCAATGTAACAAGCATCCAGCTCCTACGCGCAGGTTGGAATACCCCGAACGTAGACTTGCCACGCCTGCCCGGGTGCTGGAACTGGCATACAGAGGGGCCTTAAAAGCCCTGGCCCCAATGGGGCATGTGGGTTCGAATCCCACCCCGGGCATGCGCGCCCGCTGCGCGGGAGTGCAGATTGCGGATTGCGGATCGCGCGGGATACTGGATGCATGAGCGTGACAGTGCGGCGTTACTCCTCC
Source organism: Thermoleophilaceae bacterium (assembly GCA_036555755.1). Lineage (GTDB taxonomy): Bacteria > Actinomycetota > Thermoleophilia > Solirubrobacterales > Thermoleophilaceae > JAICJR01. Next base: position 536 of record DATBKS010000016.1, on the reverse strand, counting down.
GCTCACACCGCGCTGCAGGTCACCGTTCGTGGCCGCGGCCTCTACTACAGCCGTACGCCCGATGGGACCTGGTGGCGATTGCGCCTCCGGAAACACATCCCCAATTGCCCGCCGCCGGTTGACCCCGGTGACTCGGGACCGGACATCGGCGTCCGCGAGCCGCGCCGGCCGCTTGGGCCCGGCCCCCTTACCGGGGCCTCAACCGCCGACGGCTGCTAGGGCCTCGGCCGGGTCCGGGTAGTGGACCATCTCGACGACCTTGCCGTCCTTGAATGTCGTCACGTTTGCGACCGGCTCTGACTGCCCCGCCGGCCGAATCAAGACGACGACCTTGTCGCCCGCCCCGACAACGTCGACGAGCTCCACGTTCTTCACACGCGCGAGGCCGTTGCTGATCCAGCCGAGTGCCTCGTCGCGGTTCTGGCAGCCCGACGACGGGTTGCCGCCGTGCCACTTCACGTCCGGATCGAGCAGCTCTGCGATTGCGTCGAGCTCGCCGCGCAGCGCAGCCTCGAAGCCGTCGCGGGCAAGCTCGA
>DATBKS010000015.1:0-13243 GCA_036555755.1 Thermoleophilaceae bacterium | reverse complement strand
TTTATTCCCGTGACATTGTTCACCCTGCAATGACGCTGGCCACGAGACGACGCAAGCACTGGGGTTGGGGCTACGAGGATCAGCAGCCGCCGCCGCAAGAGGTGCGCGACGCCGCTGTGGGCATCCGCGCGCACCTCGGCTTCGAGCCTTTGGAGGCCGAGGAGCCGGTCCCGTTGTCGGCGGTGTCGCTGCCGGCGCCGCGTGTCGAGGCACCTTCGTCGCTCGCCGAGCTGTGCTCCGCCGACCCGCACGACCGCGCCTCGCACGCCTACGGGCGCTCGTACCGCGACGTGGTCCGCGCCTTCCGCGGCGTATTCGAGCACCCGCCGGATCTGGTTGCGCGCCCGGGTGACGAGGACGACCTGCGGCGGCTGCTCGAGTGGTGCGCCGATGCAGGGGTTGCCGCAATCCCGTACGGCGGCGGCACGAGCGTGGTCGGCGGCGTCGAGCCGGCGGTGGGGGAGGCGTACGCGGGCGCTGTGTCGATCGACCTGTCGCGGCTCGACCGGGTGCTCGAGGTGGACCCCGTGTCCCGCGCGGCGCGCATTCAAGCGGGCACGGTGGGACCCGCGCTCGAGGACCAGTTGCGCGAGCACGGGCTCACCCTACGTCACTTCCCGCAGTCGTTCGAGTTCTCGACGCTCGGCGGCTGGATCGCCACTCGTGCGGGCGGTCACTTCGCAACGCTCTACACGCATATCGACGACCTCGTCGAGTCTGTGCGTGCGCTCACGCCGCAGGGCGTCTGGGAGTCGCGGCGGCTGCCCGGCTCGGGCGCGGGCCCGAGCCCCGACCGGTTGCTGATCGGCTCCGAGGGCATCCTCGGCGTGATCACCGAGGCGTGGGTGCGGGTGCAGGCGCGGCCGACCTTCCGCGCGTCGGCGCCCGTGCTCTTCGACAGCTTCGGCGAGGGCGCAGCCGCCGTGCGCGCGCTCTCGCAGGCCGGTCTCTACCCGTCGAACTGCCGTCTGCTCGATCCTGCTGAGGCGGCGATGACCGGCTCGGCCCCGGAGGGCAAGGCGCTGCTCGTGTTGGCGTTCGAGTCAGCAGACCATGAAGTGACGCCCTGGATGGAGCGCGCGCTCGAGTGCTGCAGAGACCACGGCGGAGAAGGCACGGCGGACGGCGGTCGGCGGACGGCGGACGGTGTTGGTACCTGGCGGCAAGCCTTCCTCCAAGCGCCGTATTTGCGCGACACGATGGTTGCCGCCGGTGTGCTGAGCGAGACGTTCGAGACCGCGATCACGTGGGATCGGCTGGATGACTTTGTCGCGGGCGTGCGCGCGCGGGCTGAGGAGTCGCTCCGGTCTGTGTACGGCGCCGGCACGGTGAGCTGCCGCTTCACGCACGCGTATCCGGACGGGGCGGCGCCTTACTTCACGCTGCTGGCGCCGGCGCGCCGTGGCGACGAGCTCGAGCAGTGGGGCGAGGTGAAGGCCGCTGCGTCCGAGGCGGTGATGGCAGCGGGCGGCACGATCACGCACCACCACGCAGTCGGCCGCGACCACCGTCCCTGGTACGACCAGCAGCGACCCGAGCCGTTCGCGGACGCGCTGCGTGCGGCGAAGAAGGCGCTCGACCCGCAGGGCATTCTCAATCCTGGCGTGCTCGTGGACCCGGCGTGAGCGGGCCGCAGCGAAAGCGCAACCTGCCGCGCGCGGACCAGATCGTCCGCGGGCTGTGGCGGCTGCGGCTGCCGATCCTGGCCTGGCCCGGCGTGCCGCACGTGAACGCGTTCGCGATCGCCTCCGGCAGCGGCATCACGCTCGTCGACACCGGGCTGGCGGAGCCGGGCGGGCTCGGGCGGCTCGAGCAGGCGCTCGACCAGGCAGGCCTCAAGCTCGAGCACGTGCGCCTGCTTGTCTGCACGCACGCACACTCGGACCACTACGGCCTGGCCGCGCCGATCATGGAGGCGTCCGGCTGCGAGCTGTGGATGAACCCGCACCACGAGCACATGACGCGCGCCGCCGCCGACCCCGACCGCTCGTTCGAGCGCCGCTTCGAGGTGGCGCGCCAGAGCGGCGTGCCCGAGCAGGCGCTGCGCGAATACAAGGACGCACGCAAGGAGCGCGGCTTCGGCATCGCGAAGGTCGTGATGCCGCAGCGCGACCTCGTCCCGGGCGTGGTGGTCGAGACCGATCTCGGTGCGTGGGACGTCTATTACACGCCCGGGCACGCGCCGTCGCACGTCGTCCTCCACCAGGCGGACCAGGGGATGCTGATATCCGGCGACCACCTGCTCGGCCGCGTTTCGCTCTACTACGACTACGGCTGGACGCCCGATCCCACCGGTGAGTTCCTCGCGAGCCTCGAGGTCGTCGACGCGCTCGACGCGCGCCTCTGCCTCGCCGGCCACGGCCGCCCGTTCCTCGACGTGCGCGGCCACATCGAGGCCAACCGCACGACCGTGGCCGAGCGGATCGGGCGCGTGCGCGCCGCGATTGCGGAGGAGAAGCGCACGCCGTTCGAGATCGTCCCCTACCTGCTCGGCGACGTCGAGCTGACGCCGATGCTCGTCAACTGGGGCTTGTCCGAGACGCTCTGCTACCTCCGCCACCTCGAACGCCTCGGCGAGGTGCAGAAGGTCGAGGAAGATCCGGAGCGCTGGCTGGCGGCCTGAGCCTTAATTAGTGTGAGCCCATGACTCGCTTGGGCTCACATCTCAGAGGTAATGCCGTCGCCTATTTGGCGCTGTTCGTGGCGCTGGGAGGGAGCTCGTACGCCGCCGTCAGGGTGGGCAGCCCCCAGATCAAGAACAACACCGTCAGGAGCGTCGATCTGAAGAACAACGACATCCGCAGCGGCGACATCCGCAACGGGACGATCCAGGGCAAGGACATCCACAAGGGCACTCTGCTGGCGTCGAACTTCAAGGCGGGGCAGCTACCCGCGGGCACCGCGGGCCAGCCCGGTCCGCAGGGACCTCCCGGCCCGTCGTTCGGGGACACCAAGAAGATCGACGGCGTCACCGACATTGCGTGCAACGCGCCGGTGGTCGTGGGGTCAATGCCAGTCACCACCAAGCAGCCGACGCGGATCTGGGCGAGTGCCCAGGGCTCGATTCAGAACGGGGACACTCCGCCGGACGAGGAGGAGTTCTTCGTTCAGCTACGGAACGCCGGCGGTGTCGTCGCGACCTCGCCTGCGATCTGGGACGCGCAAGACGTTCCTGGCAACGTCGAGTTCGTGAGCACGATGAGCACCGCGGGCGTGATGCACGCCGGGACGGAGCCGGATGCCGACAACCCAGCCGCTTACGTGGCTGTGGCAGGCACCTACACGCTCGAGCTCGTGACCGAAGTGGACGCGGCGGACTGCTCGAGCGGCAAGCCGGACTTCGGCTGGAACAGCGACGGCTCGCTCAGCTACATCCTGCTGGGGACGGGCTAGCGGAGCCCCGGCACCACTTCGCCGACAAGCCGCTCCACCTGCGCCACGCTCTGCGCGGGCAGGATGATCGCGTCGAGCCGCAGCTGCTCGGCCAACCCGCCGAGCGTCTCGATCCAGTGCTCGGCCGGACCGTCGAGCAGGCCCTCGCCGCGCTCGCCGTCGGTCACCTCGCCGTTCACGTTTGTCAGGCTCAGGATCTCCGCCGGGTCGCGTCCGGCCTTCTCGGCGGAGGCGTCGATCACCTTGCGTGCCTCGGCCATCGCGTCCGCATCCATCCGCCCGAGCGACGGGATCCAGCCGTCCGCCAGGCGCCCCGTGAGGCGCAGCATGCGCGCCTTGTAGGCGCCGAGCCAGATGCCGATCCGGTGCGCGGGCGGCGGACCCGGCTCCCAGCCGCTGAGCTGGTAGTAGCGGCCGTCGAAGTTCACGGTCTCCTCCTCGCCGTCGAGCCCGGCGCGGATGATCCGCATCGCCTCCTCGAGCGCCTCCACTCCCTCGCCGGGAGTGCGCTTCGGGCCGCCCATCGTGGCCACACGATCCCACAAGGCGCCCGCGCCGAGCCCGAGCTCGAAGCGCCCGCCGCTCATGACGTCGAGCGTGGCCGCCTGCTTCGCGAGCAGCGCCGGGTGGCGCAGCGGCAGGTTGGCCACGTCGGGGAAGAAGCTGAGCCGCTCGGTTCGCGCAAGCAGGTCCGCGATCAGCATGAGCGTCTCGAGGAAGCGGCGCTGGTACGGGTGGTCCTGGATGCCGATCAGGTCGAGCCCGCCGCGCTCGGCGGCTTCGACCATCGCGAGCGTGTCGCGGTAGGCGCCTGCGGAGGGATTTACGAAGAGGCCGAGCTTGAGCGCCACGGCCTGGAAACTACACCGGCTCGGCTATCCGATCCCACGGGTGCGCGCCGCGCAGGGCGGCGAGGATCGCGCGCGTGGCGGGCGAGCGGTTGAGCGTGTAGAAGTGAATGCCCGGCGCGCCGCGCGCGAGCAGGTCCGCGCACTGCAGCGCGGCGTACGCCACGCCAAGCTCGGTGACGGCCTCGGGATCGTCGGCGCGCTCGGCCAGCTCGCGCTCGAACGGCTCCGGCAGCGTGGCCTTGCACATCTCGGTGATGCGCTTGATCTGGCTGAAGTTCGTCACGGGCATGATGCCCGGCATGATCGGCACGGTGATGCCGGCAGCGCGCGCCTCGTCGACGAAGTTGAAGTACAGCTCGTTGTCGTAGAAGAGCTGGGTGATCAGGAAGCCGACGCCGTTGGCGATCTTGTCCTTGAGGAACTTGATGTCGTGCGCCATGTCGGGCGCCTCCGGGTGGACCTCGGGGAAGCACGCCGCGCCGATCGAGAAGTTGTAGTTGTCCGAGATCAGCTTGGCCAGCTCGGTCGAGTACTTGAGTCCGCCGGGGGTGGGCTTCCACTCGGTCTCGCCGCGCGGCGGGTCGCCACGGAGGGCGAGCACGTTCTCGATCCCCGCGGCCTCGATGCCATCGAGGATCTCGCGCAGCCGCTCGACGGGCTCGCCGACGCAGCTCAGGTGCGCCATCGCCTCGATGCCGAGCTCGCGCTTGATCCACTTGGTCACCTCGACCGTGCGGTCGCGCGTCGCACCGGCGGCGCCGTATGTCACGGACGCAAACCCCGGCTGGTCGTCCTTCAGATCCCAGAGCGCGCGCTTGAGCGTCTCCATCCCCTCATCGGTCTGGGGAGGGAAGAACTCGAAGCTGAAGACTGGGCGTTGTTCTTCTAGAAGTTGGTCGATGCGCATGAAAAGAGTTCTTAGTTGTTAGTTCTTAGTTCTCGGTTCGTCCTGCCAACTAAGAACCAAGAACTAAGAACCTGCAAGCGTAGGTCACGACCCCTCGGCTGGACCTTGTATATCCAGCCCGGTAGCCACTCGCGTTTCACCCTGCGCCGTGTATTGAACATCAACGGAGTCGTTCTTGCGGTAGGTACCTGCCACCGACAGGAACATCGAGAGCCAGCGCCAGAAGCCGAGGCGGCCCTCCTTCGCGAGCGGTTTTGTGAACACCAGGTGGCCTTTCTGCACCGTGTAATCGCTTCCTTCGGCCTGGGGCACGCCGTTCACGAACACCCGGATGGGCGGTTCCGCGCCGTCGGGAAGCTTGACCAGCCAGCGATCCTCCATGCGCTCCGTTATAGCGGTGCGACCGCTGCCACCTCGGCCAAGCGCAGGAGCGACGCCCGGATCAGGTCGCGCTGCTCCTCGAGCTGATCGGCCTCCTCCTCGGGGACGTCGACCAGCACGTCGATCCGCGTTCCTCCGTTGTCCGCCTCGAGCCGCCACTCGAAGCGCACATCCGACAGCGGGGAGCCGTTGCCCGCCCACCAGTCGGGGAGTCGAGATGAGTCGCACAGCAGCTTCCACACCTCTTCCGGGGGTGCGGCGCTTCGCCCAGTGTCCGCAAATGACGGCATGACTCTCCTCTCAGGTCGTCACTGCTGGCCGCAAGCGTAACGTGGCTCGGTCATCCGGTTCAGGCGGACGCGTTCGCCGCCGATCAATTGATTGATGCAGCGGAGGCGACGTGCGTTGGTGCTCCTGGTCGGGTTGTCGGCCGTCGGGGCCGGCATGGTCGGTTGCGGCGGTAAGTCAGCCGCGCCGCCACGGCCGGGTCCCGGTTGCGCGCACATCGACCCGTCGGTGACTTGCTCCGTGCTCTTCCTGGGCAACTCGTACACGGCCGTGAACGATCTGCCGACCGTATTCAGGAAGCTCGCCACAAGCGGAGGATTCGCCGTCTCGACAAAGGCCATCGATCCCGGCGGGACGACCCTTCAAGAACACCTCGACGATCCCGAGATGTCGGCGACGCTCACCGGATCCACCTGGAACGTCGTCGTCATGCAGGACCAGAGCGAGATCCCGTCGGTCGAGAGCCTCCGGCAGGGCGAGATGTACCCGGCGGTGCGCGCGCTGGTGAGCGGGATCCGTGAGGCGCGAGCCGAGCCGCTGCTGTTCGAGACGTGGGCGCACAGCCAGGGCTGGCCCGAGAACGGGCTCTTGACCTACGACCAGATGCAGGCCGCCATCAATCAGGGCTACCTGTCGATCGGCAAGGAACTGGATGTCGCAACCGCGCCGGTCGGCTCGGCCTGGAGCCTCGCGCTGGGCGAGAGGATGGGCGCGCTGCTCTGGTCGGACGACGGCAGCCATCCGACGACGATGGGGACCTATCTCGCCGCCTGCGTCTTCTACGCCACGATCTTCGGCCGCAGCCCGCGCGGGCTCAGCTACCACGCCGACCTGTCGGCGGCCGAGGCAGCTCAGCTGCAGCGCATCGCCTCGCAAGCAGCTTGACCTCCGTTTGACGGCCTTGACTCCGCCCCCGTAAGGGGTGTGTACTGGTTGGAGAGCGCCGGAACCGGCCCGTTTCAACGCTCTTCACCCTCCATGTTTGGACCGCTCGTAGCAGTCACCTCGGTGGTGCTGGCCGCGCAGGGAGCGTGGGAGCTGTTCGCGCGCCAGCAGCCGCTGGGCGCCGTGCTGATCGCGGTCGGCTTCTTCGTTGCCTCGGTGGGCGCGACCGCCGCGCCCTACGTGGCCGAGATCGAGCGCCGCCGCAAGAACCGCGGCTAGAACGTCGTCGACTGGATCCATCTTTTCCACACATGCTGTGGCAAAGATGGATCGCGTGGGGGTTTCACCCACCTGCTCACCCTTTTATTGCCGCTGTAGACCCTTCGACAGACTGCTACCCGCCGCCGAGCGCCCGCCGCAGCGCGTCGAACGGCGACTCGCCGTCGCGCTGCTCCACGAGCTGGCGCCGCACGCGGCCCGTGTAGCTCTCGACCGAGCCGTCGCCGCGCACGTCCACTCCCGCTCGCAGCCGCGACGGGCCGGACAACTCCACCCGCCCCACCACCTGCTGGATCGGGTCGAACTTGCGGAGCTTCGCGTCGACCACCTTCGCGTCGGCGTTCTCCGACAGCTCGCGCGCGCGGGATTCGAGCGAGTCGAGTGCGGCGTCGAGCGAGTCGAGCTTCGTCCGCTCCACCTTGGCTCCGGAGCGGACGACCAGGCGGTATGAGCTCAACCGCCGATCGCGCTCATCGAGCGCGCCGGCTGGCGGAACCCACGCTCGCCAACGTGGTGCTTCAGCTCCTTGCGCCACACGGCGTCGCGGATCGTCTGCTCGAGTTCCGAGTCGGAGGCGCCGCCGCGAAGCGGCTCGCGCAGGTCCGTCTCGTGCAGGGAGAAGAGACAGGTGCGCAGCTTGCCCTCGGCCGTGATGCGCACGCGGTTGCAGTCGGAGCAAAACGGCTCGGAGACCGGGTTGATGAAGCCGATCTCGCCCTTGCCGTCCGCGAAGCGGAACACGCGCGCGGTGGCCGACGGCTCGCGCGGCTGCTCCTCGAGCGGGTAGACCGCGTGGATGATCTGACGCAGCTCGTCGCCGGTGAGCACCTGGTCCGGCGTCCACTTGTGGTCCCCGTCGAGCGGCATGAACTCGATGAAGCGGACCTGGAACGCGGTCGAGCGGGCGAACTCCGCGAACGGGATCGCCTCCTCCTCGGTGAAGCCGCGCATGGCAACCGCGTTGACCTTGATCGGGTGCACCTCGGGGTGCGCGGCGAGCTCATCGAGTCCGCGCAGCACCTGCGGCAGCGAGTCGCGCCGGGTGATCTGGAAGAAGCGGTCGCGCTGGAGCGAGTCGATCGACACGTTCACGCGGTTGATCCCGGCATCCACGAGCGCGGCGGCATCGCGCTCGAGCAGGTAGCCGTTGGTGGTGAGGGACAGATCCTTGAGCCCCTCGATCGGCGACAGCATCGACACGAGTCGCGGGAACTCGCGGCGCACGAGCGGCTCGCCCCCGGTGAGGCGCAGGTCCTCGATCCCCATTCCCACCATCACGCGCACCACGCGCTCGATCTCCTCGAAGGTCAGAACCTCCGAGCGCTCGAGCCACGGCAGACCGTCCGCCGGCATGCAGTACTGGCAGCGGAAGTTGCAGCGGTCGGTGACCGAGACGCGAAGGTCGGAGATACGCCGGCCGTGGCCGTCGACTAGCGGATCCATTACTTCAGGTTAGCCGCTGCGACTCGGCCGCCACAATGCACCAACAAGCTGAGGAAGGAGACAAATGCGTATAAGCGTCGTGGGCGGGGGATTGATGGGTTCCGGCATCTCTGAAGTGTGTGCCCGGGCGGGCCTCGACGTAACGGTCATCGAGTCAGACAACGAACGCGTCGACGCGGCGCGGGAGCGCATCGAGCACTCGCTCGACCGCGGTCGCCGCGCGGGCAAGCTCGATGACACGGAGGTCGCCGACGCCAGAGGGCGGATCGCCTACAGCGCGAGCATCGAGGACGCGGCGGGATCCGACGCCGCCATCGAGGCCATCGTGGAGCTCGAGTCCGCCAAGCGCGACGTGTTCCGCGAGCTCGACCGCATCCTGCCCGACGCCGAGTTCCTGGCGAGCAACACGTCGTCGGTCCCGATCATGAAGCTCGCCGCGGAGACGGCAAAGCCCGAGCGCGTGCTCGGAATGCACTTCTTCAACCCGGTGCCGGTGCTCAAGCTCGTCGAGCTGGTGCGTTCGATCATGACCTCGGAGGAGACGATCGAGCGGGCGCGCGGCTTCGCGCAGGAGACGCTCGGCAAGACCTGCATCGACTCGCAGGACCGCGCCGGCTTCGTGGTCAACGCCCTCCTCATCCCGTATCTCCTCTCGGGCATCCGCATGTACGAGTCCGGCTTCGCGTCGAAGGAGGACATCGACGAGGGCATGGTGCTCGGCTGCGCGCACCCGATGGGGCCGCTCGCCCTCGCCGACCTCATCGGGCTCGACACGCTCCAAGCGGTGGCCGAGTCGCTCTACGAGGAGTTTCGGGATCCCGCCGCGGTCGCGCCCGCGGTGCTCAACCGCATGGTGGAGGCGGGCCTGCTCGGCCGGAAATCAGGTCGCGGCTTCTACGACTACTCGCACTAGCCCGCTAGCGCTGATCCATCGGCACGAATTCGCGCTCCCGCTGCCCGGTGTAAATCTGGCGTGGGCGCGCGATCTTCGTGTCCTTGTCCTCGACCATCTCGAGCCACTGCGCCACCCAGCCGGACGTGCGGGGGATCGCGAACATCACGGTGAACATGTCGTAGGGCAGCCCGAGCGCCTCGTAGATCAGACCGGAGTAGAAGTCGACATTCGGGTAGAGCTTGCGCTCGTGGAAGAAGTCGTCGTCGAGCGCCTGCTTCTCGAGCTCGATTGCAATCTCGAGCTTCGGGTTCGTGCCCGTCACCTCGAGCACCTCCTCGACGTTCTTCTTGATGATCCGCGCCCGCGGGTCGTAGTTCTTGTAGACGCGGTGGCCGAAGCCCATCAGCTTCTCCTCGCGGTTCTTCACGCGCTCGAGGAACGCCGGGATGTTCTCCACGCTGCCGATGCGGTCGAGCATCTTCAAGGCGGCCTCGTTGGCGCCGCCGTGGAGCGGCCCGTATAGCGCGGCCACGCCCGCGGCCACCGCCGAGTACGGATCGACCTGCGACGAGCCGACGCCGCGCACAGCGCTCGTCGAGCAGTTCTGCTCGTGGTCGGCGTGCAGGATCCAGAGCACGTCGAGCGCGCGCTCGAGCCGCGGATCCGGCTCGTACCGGACCTCGGTCATCTTGTACATCATCGACAGGAAGTTGCCGGGGTAGCTCAGGTCGTTGTCCGGATAGACGTAGGGGAGCCCGAGCTGGTGCCGGTAAGCGAACGCCGCGAGCGTCGGCATCTTGGCGATGAGGCGAACGGCCGCCATATGCCGCTCCCCCTCCTCGTTGATGTGCTTTGCGTCGGGATAGAAGGTGGAGAGCGCACCCACCGCGCCGACGAGCATGCCCATCGGGTGGGCGTCGTGGCGGAAGCCCTCGACGAACTTCTTCACGTTCTCGTGGACGTAGGTGTGGTGGGTGATCTCGTGGACCCAGCCGTCGAGCTCGTCGCGCGTCGGCAGCTTGCCGTTGATCAGCAGGTACGCGACCTCGAGGTAGCTGGCGTTGTCACAGAGATCCTCGATCGTGTAGCCGCGGTACTCGAGCACGCCGGCCTCGCCGTCGATGTAGGTGATCTCGCTCTCGCAGGCGGCGGTGTTGGTGAACGCCGGATCAAACGTCATCAGGCCGAAGTCGTCCTCGTCGACCTTCATCTGGCGGAAATCCATCGAACGGACCGTCCCGTTCGTGATCTCGAGTTCGTATGTCTGGCCCGTCCGGTTGTCGGTGACCGACAACGTGTTCTGGGCGGTGGCTACGCCGCCATCGCCGCTTGACTCTTGGGGGGCTCCTTCGGGCATGGCGTCTCCTGTCAATCCGGACTCGTTGAGACCAGATTGTTGCGAATGCGCGTAAACGCCGAGTTAGACGGCCGTTCTAGCTGTTCTTGTGGCCGGCCACCGGAGTGCCCTCCGGAGGCCCGTGGCGCTCGCCCGCCTTGTACTTCGCGCCGAGCGACGCACCGATGATTCCGGCCAGGAACAGCACGACCGAAAGCGCCATCAGGAGCGGCATCGCCTTGCCGGGGAACTTGCTGTTCGTGAGCCCGAGCACGGAGATGATCACCGCGAACAGGACGCCCAGCGACCCGGTCAGGAAGAAGTAGTCGAAGCTTGCGGTAACGAGCACGACGCGCGGCAGGTTATCTCAGTCGTGCGACGGGGAGAGACGCCGGCCGCGGGCGCGGACGCGCTCGGGCGAGCGCGGGGGCGGGTCGGCGTGCGGTCCGCGGCGAGGCGGGCGCGGTCGCGGACGCCAGGCGGGACGGTGCGGGTGGCGGTCGTTGCCGCCGCCGTCGCTGTCATGGGTCGGCTCGACCTCCTGCCGGGCCGCCCACCACACGATGTAGAGCAGGGCCCCGATCGGGATCTTCAGGACGAGCATCATCCATATGAACATCCACGCTCCCCCGGACATGTCAAGCATCGTACCCGTCGTTGCAAGCGGGCTCACCAGAGGTTGTCCGACCTCCTACGCCGATCGCGCTCCCGCTCGCGCTTGACCGCGGGCGATGGGCTGCCGGAGGCCGCGTTCGGCACTCGCACGCTCGTCACCCTCAAGCTTGCTTCGGCGCGCATCCCGGCCCGCGGCCCGCTGTCGATCACCGTGTCGAACGCGAACGGCTTCACGGTGACCGGCCGGCTGTCGGGCAGGACGGCAAAGGCCGTGGCCGCGGTGAAGAGCAGGCGGCGGGTGCTCAAGCTGAAGGCGAAGTCCTTCAGCGCCGCTAGCTCGCGGCGATGCCCTCGATGGCCGTTATGCGGCGGAACTGCTCGTAGCGGTCGTCGATTTCCTCGCGTGTCAGGCGGCTGATGCGCTCGGTGCCGAACTCCTCCACGCAGAAGGATCCGAGCACGGATCCGTACGTCATGGCGCGCCGCAGCTCAGCCTCGTCCTGGTCCGCTCCCTCGCCCTGTGCGGCCAGGTAGCCGAGGAAGCCGCCGGCGAACGAGTCGCCCGCGCCGGTGGGGTCGAACACGTCCTCGAGCGGGTAGGCGGGCAGTGCGAAGAACTCGTCGCCGCTGAACAGCGCCGCTCCGTACTCGCCCTGCTTGGCCACGACGGTCTGCGGTCCCATGTCCATCACGGCCCGGGCCCCGCGCACGAGGTTGGGCTGCTCGGTGAGCTGGCGGATCTCGGCGTCGTTCATGAAGAGGAGGTCGACCTCGCCGATCGCCTGCACGAGCGAGTCGCGCGCGACGTCGATCCAGAGGTTCATCGAGTCGAGGCCGGCGAGCTTGGCGCCGCCGCAGATGCCGCGCACGGTGCGCTGGAGGTCGGGCTGGATGTTGGCGAGGAAGAGCGTTTGGGCCGACTTTGACGCGTCCGAGAGCTTCGGCTCGAAGTCGCCGAACACGCCGAGCTCGGTGGCGAGCGTCTCGCGGTCGTTCAGGTCCCAGCCGTACTCGCCCTTCCAGAAGAAGGTGTCGCCGCCGGGAACGTGCTCGACGTCGTCGGTGTTCACGCCGCGGTCGCGGAGCACCTTGTACTCGGCGTCGCCGAAGTCGTCGCCCACCGGGCCGACCACGCGCACGTCGGTGAAGAAGCTCGCCGCCAGGGAGAAGTGCACGGCGGAGCCGCCGAGCATCTTCTCCCGCTCCCCGAAGGGCGTTTTGACCGCGTCGAACGCGATCGAACCGACAACCACAAGGCTCATGCGGCGGGGGAGACTAGCTAGGCGCGGGTGAGCGCGCCGCGCACCCGTTCACCCTCGGGGTCGAAGAGCGGCTCCTTCGCCACCTCGGCCTCGATCCAGTCGCCGAAGATCTCGACCTCCACGGCGGTGCCCGGCTCGGACAGCTCGGCGGGGAGGTACGCGTACGCGATCGAGCGCTCGACCGTGTAGCCGTAGCCGCCGCTCGTCACGCGGCCGAGCACGTCGCCGTTCGAGCGCACGGGCTCGTTGCCGAGCGCCACCGAGCGCGGGTCGGCGAGCAGGAGGCAGCAGAGGCGTTTCGAGGGCGTGGGGTCGAGCGCGTCGTGCCCGATGAAGTCGTGGTCCTTCACGCAGAAGCCGAGCCCGCCCTCGTACGGCGTCTCGTCTGGCGTGATGTCCGCGGCCCAGACGCGGTAGCCCTTCTCGAGGCGCATCGAGTCGATCGCGCGGTAGCCGCCGGCCATCAGGTCGAACGGCTGCCCGGCCTCCCAGAGCGCGAGCCACAGTCCCGCGCCGTACTCGGTGGGGCAGTAGAGCTCGAAGCCCAGCTCGCCCACGAACGTCACGCGCAGCGCGCGCACCGGCACGCCCGCCACGGTGATCTCACGCACCGACATGTAGGGGAACGACTCGTTCGAGAGGTCGTACGGCGTGAGCGGCTGGAGGATCTCGCGCGAGCGCGGGCCCCACAGCGCGAAGCACGACCAC
>DATBKS010000014.1:0-28990 GCA_036555755.1 Thermoleophilaceae bacterium | reverse complement strand
CTTCGCCTGTTGCAGCACGGGCCGGTAGCCGATCACCAGCACGGTCGTGCCGAGCCGGACCCGCTCGGTGAGCGCCGCCGCGAACGTGAGGGAGCCGATGCAGTCGAGCCATGGCGTCCCCGCCGCCATGAACGACGAGTTGTCCTCGGCGTAGGGGTAGCGGGACTCCAGGGTGGCCGGGTCGGGCCAGGCGATGTGATCGCTCGACCAGATCGAGTCGTAGCCCAGCTCCTCGGCCAGCACGGCGTACTCCACGAGCTCCCGTGGGCCGAACTGCTCGGCCGAGGCCTTGTATCCGAGCTTGAGCATCAGGCCGGTGAGGATGCCATAAGGTTCGCGCCGTGAGCGACCTGAGCGGGCGCACGATGTTCATGTCCGGCGGCAGCCGCGGGATCGGTTTGGCGATCGCGCTGCGCGCCGCGCGCGACGGCGCCAACGTCGCGCTGATCGCCAAGACCACCGAGCCGCACCCCAAGCTCGAGGGCACGATCTACACGGCAGCCGAGCAGATCGAGGCTGCCGGCGGCAAGGCGCTCCCGGTTCCGGGCGACATCCGCAACGAGGACCAGGTGCTCGACGCGGTGCAGAAGACCGTCGACGAGTTCGGCGGGATCGACATCGTCGTGAACAACGCCAGCGCGATCCAGATCGAGGGCTCCGAGACGCTCCCGATGAAGCGCTACGACCTGATGCAGAACATCAACACGCGCGGCACCTTCCTCGTCTCGCGCGCGTGCGTGCCGCACCTGAAGAAGGGCACGAATCCGCATGTGCTCACGCTGAGCCCGCCGCTCAACATGAAGCCGCACTGGTTCCAGCACCACCTCGGCTACACGCTCGCCAAGTACGGGATGAGCATGTGCACGCTGGGCATGGCGGCCGAGTACGCGGACGACGGGATCGCGTTCAACTCGCTGTGGCCGCGCACGATCATCGCGACCGCCGCGGTGCAGAACCTGCTCGGCGGCGACGAGGCGATGGCCCGCTCGCGTAAGCCCGAGATCCTCGCCGACGCCGCCCACGCGATCCTCGTGCGCGACTCGCGCAGCGCCACCGGCAACTTCTACATCGACGACGAAGTGCTCGCCGAGGAGGGGATCACCGACCTCTCCGAGTACACCTACGGCGACGGCGCGAGCCTGCAGACGGACATCTTCCTCGACGCCTAGCGCGCTAGCCGGCCAACTCGGCCACGAGCGACTCGCGCCGCGACGGTGGCTCCGTGCCGGAGCGGAATGCGGCCTTGTAGGCCTCGAAGTCCCAGCTCTTGAGGAAGTCCTCCGCCGCCTTGCGGCCTGATTCGTAGAGCGCCTTGGTGCGCTCGGGCGTGATGTTGAACTCGGTCGTGCCGACGCCGAGCGTCGGGATCGGGATGGTGCGCGCGTACTGTGCCTTCTCGACGTAGAGGCGATCGTGCGCCTCCATCATCGTGTGGACCATGCTGGAGACCAGATTCACCAGGCCGCTCGGCCCGTGCACACCCTTCTCCGGCTCGGGCAGGCGCTGAGTGATCGGGATCTTCGGATCCGGCTCGACAAGCAGCAGCCCGAAGGTCGGCCAGCGCGGGGATTGCCCGTCCGTGCGGTCGAACAGCCAGACCGGGAAGTTCGAGAGCATCCCGCCGTCCACGATCACGTGCTGGTGGTTAGTGGCCTCGTTCTCGAAGCGCACGGGCTCGAAGAAGATCGGGATCGACATGCTCATCCGCACCGCGTGCGCCACCTCCAGCTTGTCCACCGTGGTGCCGAGCTTGGCCGCGTCGCGCGGGAGCACGAGCAGCTCGTGGGCGCTGACGTCGGAGGCGACCACCTGGAGCCGCGAGTTGAAGCTCGAGTCCTGCGACGGCGGCAGGTCGGCGAAGGTGTGGACGTCCTTCTCCGCGAGCTTCCCGCGCATCCATTCCTCGAAGACGTCGCCCTTGTACATCCCGTTCTCGAAGACGATCGCGGGCAGCGCGCCGCCAACCCGCTTCTCCCAGGTCGGGTCCTCGAAGCGGCGGTAGTCGAGACCGAAGATCACCTCGTTGAGCTCGTCGGACGTGTAGCCGGCGGCGATCAGCGCCGCTGTGATGGCGCCCGCGGACGTGCCGGCACAGCTCTGCACCTTGTGGCCCTGCTCCTCGAGCACCGCGTATGCCCCCGCCAGCCCGATGCCCTTGACGCCGCCTCCTTCACAGACGAGATCGAACTTGTCTGCATCCGAATCGGCCATCGCGAGCAGCCTAACTCGATGCGCTGTGGAAATCACCCCCGCACACGGCCCAGACGCCGCGATGCGCAACGCGGGCCTTGCGGGCAGCCTCTGCCAGGCGGGCGAACAGGCTGACCGGGCGGCCGGCGTACACGTACGTCGTTGCCCAGCCGGACTCGAGCTGCGCGGTCTCGAGCAGGCGGCCGTCGGGGAGCCACACGTACGCCAGCACCCGCCCGTAGCGGTCCACCCGGTCCTGCGTCGGGTCGCTCTCGAGCCGTACGCGCGCGCCCGGCGGCGCCAGCGCATCCATGTTCGTAGACGCCTGCGGTCCGCCGCACTCAACGGGCGTGCCCGGCCGATGCGTCTCAGGCGTGTCTATGCCCAGCAGGCGGACGTAGAACGTGCGCCCGCCCGCGCGCGCCACGAGCGTGTCGCCGTCCACCGGCCGGACCACCACCGCGGCAAAGCCGCGCCCGCTGAGCGCGGCCGACTTGTGCCCGGAACGCGGCCAGACGAGCACGGCCACGGCCCCTAGGACGAGGACGATTATGAGAAGGCGCGGGCGCACAACCGTCTAAGGCATTCGACGCCGGGTGTTCGCCCCCTCAGCTGGCGCGCAGGGCGACGATGCAGAGGTCGTCCGGCAGGGCGCCGCCCGCGAAGCGCTCCGCGTCGCGGCGCAACTCCCGCACCACGCGCGCGGGCGAGGCGCCGCGCAGGGTGGCGAGCCTGGTGGCGATGCGGTCGGTGCCGAACAGCTCTCCCCCGCCCCGCCGGGCCTCGGACAGGCCGTCCGTGAACGCCATCAGGCCCGCCCCCACGTCGAAGCGCGTGCTCGCGGAGGTGCAGTTGAGGTGGCGCTCGACCCCGAGCGGATACGCGGGCGTGACCGAGAGGAGCGGCGTGCCGTCGTCGAGCCACATCGGTGCCGGATGCCCGGCGAGCGCCCAGGTCATCGTGTGTTCGGACGGCGAGAACACGATGCAGGCGCAGGTGACGAACATCGCAGGCTCGACCTGCTGCTCGAGCAGCGCGCTGTTGGCGAGCTCGAGCAGGCGGCAGGGCTCGCGGGTGAACGGCGCCGAGGTGGCGAAGGCAGTGCGCACGAAGGCAGCGCGACGCGCGGCGTCCACGCCCTTCCCCGCCACGTCGCCCACCACGACCACCGTCGTGTCCCCCGGGCCGGCCGTGACGAGGTAGAAGTCGCCGGCCGCGCCCTGCTGCGCAGGCACGTAACAGCTAGCAAGCTCGAGCGACGGTCGGCGCGGCGTGTGCCGCGGCGCGATCGCCTGCTGGATCCCACGTAGCTCACCGATCTCGAGCCGCTGCTCGTCGACCATCCGCGACAGCGCCTGGCGCTGCTCGGACAGCCTTCCCACCACGTAGCCCACGAAGACGTACGCCGCGAGCCGCACCAGTGCCGCAACCGTCACCGACAGCGCGTCGCCCGGGTTGATCACGCGTGCGAATGCGTACAGGGCAGCAGCCGCCAGCGCCGTGATCACGCCGCCGCGACGGCCGAACCAGACCGCGCCGAGCAGCGTGGGCACAAGGAAAAGCGGCCCGGGATCTCCCGTGACCGTGGCCCTCAAGGCGAAGGCAGCGGCTAGTAGAAGTGCAGTGGTCAGACCGCGCCAAGCATTCGTGCTCATGCGCGGCCGTCCAGGCGGGCAGGCAAGCGAGTCCTTTCCAATGGAGGGCTGTTGCGATCGTAACCCGGGACTGGCCGGATAGCCAGACATTTGCGCTGAGTACTAGGCTGCCTCTCCGTGCGCCACGTGCTGGCCGACCTGATGGATGCGGCGGCCGGGAGGGCCGACTACGCAGACGTCCGCCACGTGAGCTCAGTGGCGGAGAACATCGCCACCCGCAACGGCCGCGTCGACTTGGTGCGCCACGACGGCGACGAGGGCTTCGGAGTGCGCGTGCGGATCGGCGGCGCCTGGGGCTTCGCGGCCGCGCGCGGGAGCGAGAAGAGGGCGGCCGAGAGTGCACTCGAGCGCGCCATCGCGGTG
Source organism: Thermoleophilaceae bacterium (assembly GCA_036555755.1). Lineage (GTDB taxonomy): Bacteria > Actinomycetota > Thermoleophilia > Solirubrobacterales > Thermoleophilaceae > JAICJR01. The sequence goes on along the minus strand of DATBKS010000014.1, from coordinate 24,782 downwards.
GCCGAGGCGCAGCCGAAGGTTGGGGCCGCCGCGCCGCTCGCGCCCGAGGCGCCGGCGCAGGGCTCGTACGCCACCGCGCTCGTCACCGACCCGTTCGAAGTCCCGCTCGAGGAGAAGATCGCGCTCCTCCTGGCGGCCGACGGGGGCATGCGGGTGGATACGCGGGTGACCCTCACCGTGGCGCAGTTCAGCGCCTACCGGCAGGACAAGCTCTTTGCCTCCACGGACGGCGCGCTGTGCGAGCAGCGCATCGTGGAGTGCGGCGGCGGCATCGTCGCCACGGCAACCAACGAGAGCGACGCCCAAGTGCGCTCCTACCCCGGCTCGCACCGCGAGCACGTGGCCCAAGCCGGCTGGGAGCACTTCGCCGGCCTGGGTGTAGTGGATAACGCCCCGCGCGTCGGCGAGGAGGCGGTGGCGCTGCTGTCCGCCCCACAGTGCCCGGCGGGCCGCACGACGCTCGTGCTCGACGGAGAGCAGGTGGCGCTCCAGGTACACGAGTCCGTCGGCCACGCGCTCGAGCTCGACCGGGTCCTCGGCCGCGAGGCGTCGTACGCAGGCACGAGCTTCGTGCAGGCCTCCGATCTCGGCTCGCTGAAGTACGGCTCCGAGCACATGAACGTGGCGGCCGACGCGACCTGCGCGGGCGGGCTCGGCAGCTTCGGCTGGGACGACGAGGGCGTGGCAGGCCACAGGTTTCCGCTCATCGAGGGGGGCGTGCTGCGCGGCTTCCTCTCCTCACGGGAGGCGGCCGCCGAGATCGGGCTGGAGCGCTCGGGCGGCTGCATGCGCGCCGACGGCTTCGCGCGCCAGCCGATCATCCGCATGACGAACGTCAACCTGGCGCCCGGCGATGCCGGCTCGCTCGAGGACCTGATCTCCGACACCGACGACGGCGTCTACCTCGAGACCAACCGCTCGTGGTCGATCGACAACCGCCGGCTGCAGTTCCAGTTCGCCACGGAGACGGCGTGGGAGATCCGCGGCGGCGAGCGCGGGCGGCTCCTCCGCAACCCGAGCTACGCAGGCATTACGCCCGAGTTCTGGGGCAAGCTCGACGCGGTCTGCTCGGAGTCCGAGTGGAGGCTGTGGGGCCTGCTCAACTGCGGCAAGGGCGAGCCCGGCCAGACCATGCACGTGTCGCACGGCGCTGCGCCCGCACGCTTTCGGGACGTGCAGGTGGGCGTGGCGTGAACGGCCTCGAGCTCGCCGAGCGCGCGCTGGCCGCCGCGAAGGGCGGCGAGGGCGTGGTGGCCACGGTCGTGTCGGAGCGCTCGCTCATGCTCCGCTACGCGCGCAGCCGCCCGACCCAGGCCACCGCGATCGACGATCTCACCCTGGAGATCGCCGTGCTCGTGGGCGGGCGCGTGGGCAGGGCATCCACCAACGCCACGGACGCGGACTCGCTGGCGGCCTGCGCGCGCGAGGCAGAGGCGGCCGCGCAGGCGATGGCGCACACCGCGGGCGACCACCCCTACCCCGGCTTCCCCTCGCCCAAGCCAGTGCCGACGTGCGAAACCTTCGACCCCGCAACGGCCACGGCCGATCCCGCGCTTGGAGGCGCCGCGCTGGCGGAGGCCTTCCAGGTGGCGGAGAGCCACGGCGTGGAGGCGCACGGCACGTGGACCGTGGGCGACGTTGAGACCGCGCTCGTGTCGTCGGAGGGAGCGTCCGTCTCCGAGCGTTCCACCGACGCGTTCATGAAGGTGGTGTGCATCGCACCGAGCGGGCGCAGCGGCTACGCCACCGCCACCGACCGCTCGGTGTCCGCGCTCGACCCGCGCGCGCTTGCCGAGAGCGCCGCCGCCAAGGCCGCGGTGACCGGCGAGCCGGTCAACCTCGGCCCCGGCGAGTACCCGGTGGTGCTCGAGTCGTACGCCGTCGGCGACCTGCTCGCGATGCTCCCGGCGCACACGTTCAATGGCCTCGCCTACGTGGAGGACCGCAGCGCCTTCAACGGCAAGCTGGGCAGCAAGGTGGCGGCGCCGGCGATCAACCTGTCTGACTCGCCGCGCTTTCCACGCACGCTCCAGCGCGGCTTCGACGCCGAGGGCGTACCCAAGGCGCCGCTGCCGCTGATCCAGGACGGCGTGGCGAAGAACGTCGTCCACGACACGGCGAGCGCCGCGCTCGCGGGCGCCGAGTCCACCGGCCACGCCACCGCCGCGGGCGGCTCCCCGTACGGACCGATTGCCACCAATCTCGTGCTGCTCGGCGGTGGCGCGCAGGACGCGAGCGAGCTGTGCGAGCCGATCGAGCGCGGCGTCTACGTGACACGGCTCTGGTACATCAACCCCGTGCGCCCGAAGGAGACGCTCCTCACCGGCGTCACCCGCGACGGCACCTTCCTGATCGAGGACGGCAAGGTCACGCGGCCCGTGGTGGACATGCGCTTCACCGACTCAGCGCTCGGGCTGCTCGAGCGCACCCAGGCGCTCAGCGCGACGCCGGTCCTCACGAGCGACGGCGAGTTCTACGGGCGGCGCTTCGCGAACGGCGTCGTGTGCCCGTCCCTGCGGGTCAGCTCGATGCGGTTTACCGGCTGACATCAAGGGCGTTTGCGAACGCATCAGGTTCGGGTTACCGTCGCTAGGTGCACCTGCGGGCGGGTTCCGGACTCGCATTCCTCGTCACCGTCGGCGCGGCCCTTCTCCTGGCCGTCGCCCCTGCGCATGCGGCGATGCAGATGCCGTCCGGGTTCGAGCAGCGAGTGCTCGCGGACAACTTCGGCGCCCCCGGTCACGGCGATCCGGTGGACGTCGCCTGGGCGCCCGACGGCCGCATGTTCATCGCGGACCGCAACGGCGTCGTCTTCGCCCACAACCCGGGCGACCCGCCGGGCACCAACACGCCGGTGCTGGACATCAGCAGCCATGTGAACAACGCCGACCTGAGCGACCGCGGGCTGCTGAGCGTCGCGCCGGACAAGGACTTCGCCAGCAACGGCTGGCTGTATCTGCTCTACACCTACGACGAGGACGACAGCGACAGCGGCAACCGCAAGGTGTCGACGCTCACGCGCGTGACGGTCAAGCCCGACAACAGCGTGGTCGGCGGCCTCAACTCCCCCACCGAGACGACAATCCTGGGCAAGGTGCCGGCCACGATCGGAACGGGCTCGGACGGCGCCTGCGGCGCTCCGGCGAACACCAACGACTGCATCCCGTCCGAGGGTCTCTCGCACTCGATCGGCACCGTGCGCGTCGCGCCCGACGGCTCGCTCTACGTCGGCACCGGCGACGGCTCGGACTACCTGATCGTCGACCCGATCGCACAGAACGACAACAACCCGCTCACCTACCGCGGCAAGATCATGCACATCGACCGCAACGGCAACGGGCTCCCCGGCCACCCCTTCTGCCCGAGCGACACCGACCTCACGCACGTCTGCACCAAGATCTACGCGGCGGGCCTGCGCAACCCCTTCCGCTTCACGCTGCGCCCCGGCGGCGGGCTCGCGATCGGCGACGTGGGCCAGAACGACTGGGAGGAAGTGAACCTCTCGAACGGCGGCGAGCAGTTCGGCTGGCCCTGCTACGAGGGCGCCGGCCCGGATCCCTTCCATGACCAGATGGGCGCGAAGTACAGCGACCTCCAGTGGTGCAAAGACATGTACGCCGCGAACAACGTCACCGCGCCGGCGTTCACATACCCGCATGGTCCCGCTGGGTGCGACGCCAACCTGCCCAGTGGGAACACGGTCGTTGGCGGTCCGGTCTACATGGGCGACCAGTACCCGGCCGGCTTCCGCGGCCAGTTGTTCTTCGGCGACGTGGGCGACTTCGGAGGACCGCCCTCACCGCAGGGCTGCGGCTGGATCGGACGCGCCGGCATCAGCGGCAAGTCGCTCGTGAACTACCAGAAGTTCGCCACCGGCTGGCCGCTCGGGGTCGACCTCGAGATCGCTCCCGACGGCAACCTCGCGTTCGTGTCGCTAGTCGACGACGAAGTGGTCGAAATCGTCTACGGCCCGGGCAACCACAAGCCGAGCGCGGCGCCGACCGCGAAGGAGGGCGCGAAGTCGCTGAGCGTCGACTTCCACGCCGGAGCGAGCGACCCCGACGGCGACGTCCTCTATTACGACTGGGACTTCGGCGACGGTTCGCCACACGGCATCGGCCCCGCGCCGATCCACGTCTATTCGAGCCCGGGAACGCGGACGGTCACGCTTACCGTCGACGATGGCCGCGGGATGTCCGCCACCGCCACCCTCCCGGCTACGGCCGAGGTCGTGCCCAAGAAGAAGCGCCTCCAGATCACCCGCCTGCGGCTGTCCCGCGGCGCGGCCGCGCTCGCCCGCAAGGGTGAGCTGTCGGGCAGCTTCAGCTCGAGCAGCCTGGTCAGCAGGGTCAACGTCTCCGTCTGGCGCGGGCGCGCCAACTCGAAGAGCTGCAAGTGGTGGTCGCGCCGGACGCACGCGCTCAAGCGCGGCGCCTGCGACGAGCCGCACTGGATGCGCACCCGCCTCCACCGCAAGGGCCACAGGTACACCTGGACCCTGCGCCTGAGCGGGAATCTGCCGCGCGGCTCGTACACGGTTGTCGTGCACGCAGTGCCGCACAACCGCAGCCTGACGCCGAGCGCCCGGCTCGGCACGCACCTGCGCCTTCGTTAAAGACGGATGGCGTTTCTACCCCGACCGGGGTAGCGTGAAATCAGTGACCGCCCTTCCGGTCCGCTGGCTCCCGGTACTCATCGCTGGCGCTGCTTTCTGGCTCTGCGCGCCCGCCACAGTTGGTGCAGCCACGTTGCTGCCGCCGGGTTTCCACGAGGTCGAGCTGGCCGACGGCTTCGGGGCACCGGGACATGGTGACCCGGTGGACGTCACCTGGGCTCCGGACGGCCGCATGTTCATCGCGGACCGCAACGGCGTGGTGTTCGCCCACAACCCGGGCGACCCTCCGGCCACCAACACGCCGATCCTCAACATCAAGGACCACGTGAACAACGCCCACGGCGGCGACCGCGGGCTGCTCGGCATTGCCACAGACGTCGACTTCGCGAGCAACGGCTACCTCTACCTGCTCTACACCTACGACGCGAGCAGGAAGGACCGCGGCGGGCCGGCGGTCTCCACGCTCACGCGGGTCACCGTCCATTCGGACAACACGGTCGACGGCGGGGTGAACACGCCGGTGGAGACGACGATCCTGGGCAAGGTCCACACGCCGGGCCACGGCCGGAACGGCGCGTGCGGGCGGCCGTCGAACAGCATCGACTGCATCCCGTCCGACTACCTGTCGCACTCGATCGGGACCGTGCGCTCGGCTCCCGACGGCACGCTCTTCGTGGGCACCGGGGACGGCAACAACTTCAACAAGGTGGACCGGCTCGCTTTCAACGACGCCAACCCCAAGACCTATCGCGGCAAGATCATGCACGTCGACCGCAACGGCAACGGGCTGCCCGGGCACCCGTTCTGCCGAAGCGACGCCAACCTCACTCACGTCTGCACCAAGATCTATGCGCGCGGGCTTCGCAATCCGTTCCGCTTCAACCTGCGTCCCGGCGGCGGCCTCGTGATCGGCGATGTGGGCCAGGACGCCTACGAGGAGATCGACCTTGCGCACGGTGGCGAGGACTTCGGCTGGCCCTGCTTCGAGGGCTTCAGGCCCACGACGCTGACGAACAACTACAGCCGCACTCCGTTCTGCCGTCACAAGCGGGGCAGGTGGACCCGGCCGGCGTTCGCCATCCCGCAGCCGAACAACGTCTGCAAGCCGGGCAAGCCGAGCGGTGACGTCGTGATCGGCGGGCCCGTCTACCAGGGAACGCAGTACCCGCGGGCCTACTCTGGGCGGCTCTTCTTCGGCGACGCCGGCGACTTCGGCCCGGGCTTTCCGAGGCACTGCGGGTGGCTCGGCACGGCCAGGATCAGCGGGCACAAGCTCGTCGACTACAGGCCGTTCGCCACGCAGTGGCCGATCGGCGTGGACATCGAGTCGGCGCCCGACGGCAACATCGTGTACGTCTCGCTGAAGGACCACGCCGTGCGGGAGATCGTCTACACCGGGCAGTAGGAGCTGGCCCCGGGCATACTCTGCCCATGCCCGCGCCACTGATCGAGTTTCCGGCCGACGATGCCGATCGCGCCCGCCGGTTCTGGCAGGGAGTCCTCGGCGTGACCCTCTCGCCACGGCCCGCAGCGGCCGGGTCCGGGTGGGAGACCGACAGCGATGGCCTGCGCCTCGGAGTCCACGAGCGTGGACCGGGTCCTGGCGACACCGTCTCGCTGCCCTACTTCACGATCGACGACCTGGCTGCCACGCTCGAGCGCGTCCGCGAGCTCGGAGGCTCGATCATCCACGACGGCGATCGCTGGGCCGTGTGCCGAGACTCCGAAGGCAGCCCGTTCGCCCTTGCGGGCCCCCCCGCACCCGGCGAGTAGCACTCAGAGGACATTTCTTCTGGCTCAACTCACGACAGCGGGCTCGCGTGGCGCGGCTCGTACAGCCCGAGGCGGGCGCCGCTGGGCAGCACGATCTTTGTGACGCGACCCCATCGCTCGCCTGTCACCGGGCCGTCGAACGTGACGCCCTTCTCACGCAGCTCGTCCATCGTCGTCTCGATGTCGTCGCACATCAGGTAGAGGTCGGCGTCGCCGTCCTTGCTCGACCCGGGATGCACCGCCAGCTCCGCCGGTGGCAGGGCGAAGATGAGCCAGCCGCCCCCGGCATCGACCGACTTCAATCCGAGCACGTCTGCCAACCACGCGCGGTCGTCCTCCGCATCAAGCGTGTAGAGGATCGCGTGGACGCCGGTGATCGCCATCGCCATTAGGAGTCGGCGTAAGCGCCTAGCTCCGACAGACCCACCGCTTCGAGCGCGTCGGCTCGGCGCCAGTGGGAGGCCATGCTGACGATGTTGCCGTCCGCCAGCGTGAACAGATCGCCGAGCTCGTGCTCGAAAGGCACGCCGCTCAGTTTGCCGCGAGCGGTCTGCCGGGACAGGACGAGCACCCTGTCGTCGCCGAGATCGATGATCCGCTCAGCCTCCATGCGCAGATCCGAGAAGGCCCGGAAATACTCGCGGGTCCCTTCCGACATCTCCTCGAGGCCCCGCCACACGCCCTCCATCCCCGGAGTCTCCTGCGACATCGCCCCGCGGAGTATCTCCTCACTTCCGCCTCCGATGCAAAAGCAGAAGCCGAAAGGTGAGGCCGAAGCGAAGCTAGGCGATCTTCAGCAGCACGATCACGTTCACCACGAAGATGACCGCGAAGAAGACGGTCCAGCGGTTGAGGTTGCGCTCCACGAGCGAGCCGCCGCCGAACGGGCCACCGCCCGAGCCGGCGCCGAAGGCGCCCGACAGCCCCGCATCCTTGCCGGAGTGCATGAGGATGAGCAGGATCAGCACCACGGAGATGATCACCTGCAGTCCGCTGAGAACCGAGTACATCGCGGATTAGGGTAGCGGCTCGCGGCCGGCCTTTCCGCCGCCCAGCTTGTCGATGTCCTTCAGGATCTCGATCGCCTGGCCGCGCAGCTCCTGGTCGATCGCTTGGTAATCCTCATCCGAGAGCTTGCCCATCTGGTGGTCGAGCTCGGCGTCCTTGATCTCGCGGTACTTCGCCTCCTTGGCGGCCTCGAGGGCGGCGCGGGCATCGTCGCCGCGCCTGTCGATCTCGGATCCGTGCCGCAGCGGACCGAGCACCACGAAGGCGACGATCAACGCAAGCGTGATGATGGCCAGCGCAAGCTCCACGGGCGGAACGCTAGATAGGTGCGCCTAGGCGCGCGAGAGCTCGCGGCCGAGCCGGGCGGCGTACAGGCTGGTGACCCGGCGCCGCCGTGCCTCGGGCGACGGCCACAGCGCCACGAGCGCGCCCGCGATCCCCAGCGCACCGCCGATCCAGATCCAGGCGACGAACGGGGACACGATGAAGCGGAAGAGCGCCGGCGGCGGGTTCTTCGCATACGCGCCGGTGATCGCGCCGATCACGACCGCTTGGACATTGAGCGGCGACTTGCCGAACTTCGCATTGGCCTGCGCGATCGGCTTGTTGAGGTTGCTGAGGTCGGGCTGGATCGCCGTCCACACCGTCCGGCCGAGGCCCCAGCGCATGGCGATCTCGCTGTTGGCCTCGCCGTTGAAGTAGCGGCCGATCATCCCCTTCGAGGTGTCCTGCGTGGCGTAGTAGTTGCGCGACGGGGACAGGATGTAGTGCTTCTTGCCCTTGCTCACGAGCAGCTGCGAGCCGAACGTGATCGGCGCGCCCGTGCCGGCACGGTCGCTCACAAGCCCGGCGGTCGGCCGCAGGTACTTGATCGTGTAGCCGCCCACCTTGGTCGACTGGCCGGGTGAGAGCCGGATGTCGGTGTGGTGGGCGAACGCCGACGACGCCGCCACGCCGATGAACAGGATCGCCATCCCGGCATGCACCACGTAGCCCCCGTAGCGGCGCCGGTTGCGGCCCACGAGCCTGAACAGCGCCGTGGCCGCCGACTCGCTCGACACCGCCGCGCGCGCACGTGCGCCGCGCCAGAACTCCTGCCCCACCACCGCGAGCACGAAGGCCGCGAGCACGAACATGATCAGCGAGGGCACGTCGCTCGACGTGTTCGTGAACAGGACGAGCAGCGCGAGCGCGCCAGCCGCCGCGATCAGCGGGAAGCGCAGCACGCGCCTCATCCCGGAGAGCGTCACGCGCCGCCACGCGATCACCGGCCCGATCCCGGACAGCAGGACGAGCAGCAGCGCCAGCGGCACCGTGTAGCGGTCGAACCATGGCGGACCCACGCTCGCCTTCGTCCCGGTCACCGCCTCGGAGATGAGCGGGAAGAACGTGCCCCAGAAGATCACGAAGCAGAGGCCGACGAGCACGAGGTTGTTCATCAGGAAGAACGCCTCGCGCGAGAAGAAGGAGTCGATGCGCGCCTCGGACTTGAGGTCGTCGAGGCGGCTCAGGACGAGCGCCACCGAGCCCACGAGCACGACCCCGATGAACACGAGGAACGGCACGCCCAAGGTGGAGGCGCCGAATGCGTGGATCGAGTCGAGCACGCCCGAGCGCACGAGGAACGTGCCCACCAGCGCGAGCACGAACGTCGAGATGATCAGCGAGACGTTCCACACCTTCAGCATCCCGCGCTTCTCCTGCACCATGATCGAGTGCAGGAACGCCGTGCCCGCGAGCCACGGCATGAGCGACGCGTTCTCCACCGGATCCCAGGCCCAGTAGCCGCCCCAGCCGAGCTCGGAGTACGACCACAGCGCGCCGAGCATGATGCCCACGCCGAGGAAGGTCCACGCGATCAGGGCGAAGCGGCGGGTGGAGCGGATCCACTCGGCGTCCGTGCGGCGGGCGATCAGCGCGCCGATGCAGAACGCGAACGGGATGGTGAAGCCGACGTAGCCCGAGTAGAGCATCGGCGGGTGGAACATCATCGCCGGGTGGCGGAGCAGCGGCTCGAGCCCGTTGCCCTCGACCGGCGCCGGCGACAAAGTGTCGAACGGGCTCGAGTAGAAGACCATCAGGCTGAGGAAGAAGCCCGCGATCACGGCGAGGACCGACTGCGCGTAGGGCGCGATGTCGCGGTGGCGGTGGCGCGTGAGGTGCAGCACCACGCTGCCGAAGATCGACAGGACGAACGCCCACAGGAGCAGCGAGCCCGCCTGGCTCGACCACATCGCGGTGAGCTTGTAGAAGGTCGGCGTGTCCGTCGAGGAGTTCTGCGCGACGAGCGAGTAGGAGAAGTCGTTGCGCAGGTACGCGCTCTCCAGGATCACGACGGCGAGGATCGTCAGCCCCGCGAGGCAGTAGAAGGCGTAGCGCGCGGACACCACGAACTGCCTCTGCCCTGTCCGCGCGCCGTACACCGACGCGACGGCCGCGTAGACCATCGTGAGGAGGCCTACTACGAGGCAGGCGTATCCGACGTCAGCCACTAGGTATTCGAGCTATTCGGCGCGGCCTGGAACTTCGAGGGGCACTTCGTGACGAGCGAGTCCTTCTGCCCGACGAAGGTCCCGTTGTCCATCTGCCCCTTGACGATGATCTCGCGCCCGCCGCGGAACGGGTCGGGAACCTCGCCCGTGTATGTGACGGGCAGCGCCGCGCCCGTGCCGTTGCGGTCGCGGACTGTGAAGCGCATCGCGTCGCCGCTGCGGACGATTGAGCCCTGCACCACCTTGCCGGTGAGCTGGTACGACTGGCCCGCGTTTGCGGAGCGCAAAAGCTGCGACGGCTGCTTCGCATCGGTTGCCGCGCTGAAGCTCGTGTAGATGAGGGCGCCGGCCAGAAGCATTGCCGCGGTGAGAGCGACTACCAGCCGGACCCTGCGCTTACGACGTGGGTCCATCTGGCCCCGATTATGACGACCGAGAATTAAGAGGCGGTTGTTACGCGCGCCTCGAGGGGTGACCCTCGCCCGGCCAGGGCGACAGGATCAGCAGCAGACGGGCATCAGTGGTCGCCCTCACCTCGTGCCGCTCCTTCGGCTCGAAGTGCGCGAGAAAGCCGGCGCTGCCGCTCTCGGTGCGGCCGTTTTGCTGCACCTCCACCTCGCCGTCGACCACCACGAGGTACGCACGCTCGTACACCTGGTGGTCCTGCAGCTCCTCCCCTCCGGGCAGGTTGATCGCGATTACCCGCGTCTCATCGTCGGAGCGAAGGATCTGCGGGTGGTGCGGCTCGATGTCGAGCGAGCGGATGTCCCAGCTGTCCAATTGACCCTCCTGCGTCGGTTGCCTGCGGCAATCATCTCGCACTGCGTCTGCCATGGTGTGCCGGGTGCCCACTCTCGCGGCTCTCTTAACCTTCGCCGCGTTCGCGAGCCCCGTCGCCGCGCGGCCTCACATCGTCCAGAAGCGCATCCCCATGCCCGCGCACCGGGAGCGCGAGATGCGCAGCTACGCGATCCGCCACTACGGCATCCACACGTTCCTGCTGCGCAACCCCAAGGTGATCGTGGAGCACTACACGGAGACCAGCTCGTTCGCGCCCGTGTGGAACACGTTCGCGAAGGACGTGCCGGACGTCGAGCTCCACGAGCTGCCGCAGGCGTGCGCCCACTTCGTGATCGATCGCAGCGGCAGGATCTACGAGCTCGTGCCGCCCAACCTGATGTGCCGGCATACGGTTGGGCTCAACTGGACCGCGATCGGCATCGAGCACGTGGGCACGAGCGACGGGCAGGTGATGGGCGACACGCGCCAGCTGAAGGCATCGCTCAAGCTCACCGCTTGGCTGCAGCAGCGCTACGGCATCCTCACCCGGAACGTGATCGGGCACGCCGAGAGCCTGTCGAGCCCGTACCACCGTGAGCGCGTGAAATCGCTCCGCACCCAGACGCACGGCGACATGCAGCACTCGACGATGGTCCGCTACCGGCGGCTGCTGCGCGCGGCTCTATAAGAGTTCCTCGAACAGGCGTCCAGCCGCGTGAGGTTCGCGGCTCTCGAGGGGTTCTCCGCTGTGCTACCCGACCACAGGAGCCTCTCGATGCCTCTCAAACCTCTTCTCTGGATCGCCGCCCTGGCGATAGCGGCCGTGCTGGGCCTGAGCGCCCAGGCGTCGGCCGCCACCGTCAAGGGCACGGTGGTTCACGCCAACAAGAGCGCCCACACCTTCGTCGTCGCCGGTCGCAGCGGCCGCATGACCGTCGTGTCCTCACGCCGGTCGGCCCGTGCCGGCAGCGTCGTGCGCGTGTCCGGCCGCAAGCTTAAGAGCGGAGCGCTGCGGGCCAAGCGCGTGCGCGTCCGCGGCCACAGGCGCCACGCCCGCCTGCGCGGCCTCATCACATGGGCGAACTCGAGCAGCCACACCGTCGCCGCGAACGGCGCGTCACTGCTCGTGAACGGCAACGGCGCCCCGGTGGGCACGCCGGTCCAGGACGACGTGACAATCAACGACAACGGCGATCTGGACGAGGACCACTGCCACCACATGGGCAACGTTCCCGGCCAGATCGAGCTGGAGGGCGTCGTGCTCAGCACCGACACGACTGCCCAGACGATCACGATCTCTGCCGATGACGACTTCGGCGAGGCCGAGGCGAGCAACCACGGTGGCGACCAGGGTGACGACAACCAGGGCGACGACGATCAGGGTGAGAACGATGAGAACCCGACGATCGTCGTGCACGTGCCCGATGCGTCGGCGTTCACGGTCGGCGACAAGGTCGAGCTGATCGTCACCGGGCCCGCCGACGACGGCTCCTTCACGCTGGTGAGCGTCGATGAGCAGAAGCCCGCCGGCGAGAACAACTCCGGGCCGGGCTCGAACAACTCGGGACCTGGTCACGGGGAGGACGAGGGTGACGACTCCGGCCACGGCGGCGGCGATGACTGAGGCGGGCTAGCGGGAGCCCTGGGGTGACAGGCGGCGGCGCTACCCGCGGCGCCGCCGCCGCGCCATCGGTCAGCCGCGCTGCGCGGCGAGCAGCGGATTCGCCCCGCGCGGCGTGCGCGGGGCGAACTGCATTCCGAGCAGTGCGATGTCGTCGCGCGGCGGATCGTTGCCGCCGGAGCTGGCGCGGTCGAGCAGCGAGTCGAGCACGTCGCCGAGGTTGGTGCGGTCGAGCTGGTCGGCGCGCCGACAGAGCTCCTCGGCCACCACGAACTGGCGCGGCGCGTGGGCGTCGGTGAGCCCGTCGGTGTAGAGAACGAGCAGCTCGCCCGGCTCGAGGCTCATCTGGCTCGACGTGAAGGTCACGTGCTCGAAGCCGATCAGCGTGCCCGCCGAGCCCCACTCGGTGCACGGCTGGTCGCGGCGCATGAGCAGCGGCGGCGGGTGCCCCGCGATCGCCATCTCGAGCTCCAGCTTGTCGCCGCTCTCCTCGCCGGCCAGGCAAACCGCCGTGAGCAGCCGATCACCCGGCTCGCTCTGCCCGAGCACCGCCTCGTTGAGCGCCTGGAGCAGGCGTCCGGGGCGTGAGCCGTGGCGGGTCTCCGCACGCAGCGTGTAGCGGGCGAGCGCGGCCACGGACGCGGCGTCCGGGCCCTTGCCCTGAACGTCTCCGATCCAGGCGACGAAGCGGCCGTCGCCGAGGTCCATCACGTCGTAGAAGTCGCCGCCTACCACCTCGCCCGTGCCGGCGGGACGGAAGCGGGCGCCGAACAGGACGTTGGCGAGGGTGGGCAGAGCGGCGGGCATCAGGCTGCGCTGTAGCGCCGCGGCGGTCTCGTGCTCGCGCTCGTAGAGGAGGGCACGCGCGATGCCGCTTGCGCAGCGCTCGGCCACTTCCTCGGCGAACTCGAGCTCGTCCTCGCTGAAGGAGCGCGACTTGGAGAACGTGACGAGCAGGCCGCCGACCACGCGCGGGCCCGACAGGAGCGGGAGCGCGAGCGTCGCCGCGATACCCGCCTGGATGCGCCGCTCGGCCAGGTCGCCATAGCGACCGAGCGCGTCGCGCGGGTCCCCCACGTGCACCGTCTTGCGCATCCGGACGGCGTCCGTGGTCGGAGTCTTCATCGACATCGGCAGGTTCGTGAAAAAGGCGCGCTCCTCAAGCGGCCAGCCGACCCCGGTGGACATCGTCAGCATCTGTCGCGCCTCATCGAGCAGCAACACCGCGCCGCCGTCGCCGTCGAGGGCCGCCACGGCCTGCGCCACCACCACGCCGCTGATCTCCTCAGGCGTGAGCGCCTCCGAGATGGTCGAGGCCAGGCGCTCGAGCCTGCGCGAGCGGCGCGAGGTCACGCGCTCGCGCTCGAGCCGCTGCTCCCGCTCGGTCACGTCCACCGCCACCGCGGCCACACCGATCAGCTCGCCGTCGGCGCGGCGCACCGGGAACAAGCCCACCGTGCAGTTGCGGCCACCGCCGGTCACGCGCAGGCCGGAGAGCGGGCGCCCCTCCTTCAGAACACGCCCGAACTCGGCCGTGAGGTCAGGCTCGAAGTGGCCGAACACCTCGCTCACGGTCTTCCCCGGCTGATCGCTGGCGAGGACGCCGGCCAGCTCGCCGAGCGCCGGGTTGCAGCGCACGCAGCGCAGATCGCGGTCGAACAGCGTCAGGCCGATCGGCGTCTGCTCGAAGATGGCCGAGAACTGGGCGGCGCTCGACTCGGAGAGCCGCTCGAGCTCGTGGGTGTGCTCCTCGAGCGAGGAGGCCATCTGGTTGAACGCGACGCCGAGGTCGCTCAGCTCCGCCATTCCTGACGGCTCGACGCGTTCGTCGAGCTTGCCCGCCGCCAGGCGCCGGGCGCTGCGCGCGAGGTTGCGGAGCGGCTCGGCCACATAGCGGCTGGCGAAGATCCCGCTCAGCACCACCATCAGCACGAGCAGCACCATCGCGAGGATCGTGAACACGCGCGCGCGGTGGGTTGCCGAAGTGGCGGCCGCGCGGCGCTCGGACTGGCGGCGGTCCTCGGTGGCGGTGAAGCGGTCAAGCGTGCTCCGGATCGTGTCCACCCGGGTCTTGCCGTCCTCCAGGCGCGCGATTCCGATCCGGCGGCCCGCGCCCACCGCGGCGATCAGCGGGACCGCGTAGTCGTTCACATAGGAGTTCAGCTCCACCTCGAGCTGGCGGGCCAGCGCGATCTGCGACGGGCTGTCCATCACGAGCTGCTGGAGCGCCTTGAGGCGCTGCGGCTGGGTGGCGCGCGCGTCCTGGTAGGGCTTCAGGAACCTGGTCTGGCGCCCGATGATGTAGCCGCGCAAGCCGGTCTCGAGATCGATCACCGACCCCTCGATCACGCCCGCCCGCTCGATCACGTCGGCGGAGTGGCGGGCCTGCGTCTCGCGGGTGCGCGAGACGTCGACGGTGTGCAGGAGCAGCGCGAACACGGCGCCGAGAGCAAGCGCGACGAGCAGCGTGGCCAGCCGGACACGCGCGGTCAGCCCGATACGAAGTCGGCGAGCCCGCCCCATCGACCACCCATTGTTTCGCACGGGCGGGACGAGCGGGCCAAGCCGCGCGGCCAGAAGAAGTCGGACTTTACGAGCGGGCGGCCCCGGCCCGGCGGCGGCGAGCGCCGACCGCGGCGGCCGCGCCGAGCGCCACTGCCGCCGCGGCGGCGAGCAGCGCCCAGAGCGGCGGGGCGCCGCCGCCGTCAGCGTCACTGCTGGATGCCGGCCGGACCGCCGCGCCCGGCTTGGTGACCCTGTGGGTGATGGTGTCGATGTACGCCATCGGCGTGTCGCCAGAGAGCACCGTGAGCCGCCGGCCCTGGAGACGCAGCGAGGATTGCGGATCCTGGGGGACCTTGGGAATGTCGATGCACGCGGCCGTGCGGCCGGTGGTGTCGAGCGCGTGCACGAACGGCTCCTTGCCGCCGTTGTAGAGCGTGTAGACAAAGCGGCCGTCGGCGCTCGTCGTGCGCGCGTACGGATAGCCGCGCATCTGCTCATCCGGCTCGCGCGGGTCTACGATCGGCTTGGGCGCGAGCTTGCCCGTCTTCCAGTCGAGCGCGCGCACCGCGTAGCGGGTGAGGTCGCGGGGGTCGAGGAGCTGGATCAGGTAGATCGTCGAGCCGTCCGGCGATAGCGCGTCGAATGCGAAGTCGCCCTTCAGCCGATACGTGCGACGCAACCCGAGAGTGTGCGCGTTGAACAGCGAGAGCTCGGTGTTGGGCCGGCCGAAGCCGGGCTGCGAGGCCATCACGAGCCTGCGGCCGTCGTGGGACAGGCCGCCGCCGGCGCCGGTGAGCGTGACCATCGGGATGCCGATCTCGCGGCGCATGGTCCTCCAGCCGAGCGGCTGTCCGCCGTGCACCGCGACGCGCTCAAGGAGCGTGCCGCCGCGGATCGGGATCGCCACGTAGCGCGAGTTCCCCTGCGCGACACCGGTGTAGCTCCAGCCGCCGACCATGGGCCCGTCGGCGCGTGCGGCTGAGGGAAGCGCGAGCAATGCGAGGGCAACAGCTGCGCCGGCGATTCTGCTCATGACCTCCATACGCGCGCCGGCGCGCGCGAGGTCCCGCTAGCCGAGCTGGATGCCGGCGCGGATGCGCTTGAACTCGAAGCCGAGGTCGTCTTCCGGGATGCGCCCGTTGTAGAGCGGGCTCTCCGCGGCGCGGGTGAGCAGGCGCCAGCAGCGCGCGACGCTCGTGGGCTCGACCCGTGCGCCGGGCGCGACCAGGGCCTTGGCCACTCCGCTGATGTCGTCGCGGAACTTGTCGACCCGATCTGTGAGGTAGTAGCTCCCGGGCAGCCCGGAGTTCGAGAGCACGCGCTCGAGCGCGGCCGCCAGCCGGGCACGCCCGCTGTACATCACGAGCTTCGCGCCGTAGCGACGCACCTCGGGAAGCATGTAGGCGTTGCTGTTGAGCGCCAGCCCGGCCAGCAGCTCACGGCGACGGATCGTGTCCGCCAGCGCCAGCACCAGCGAACAGCCGACGCCCGCGAGAAGCGCGAGCGCAAGTGTGTGTTGATAGAGGAACGTGGCTCCGGCCAGCGCTGCGACCGCGATACCCAGTGTCAGCCGGGCGCGCCGCCGATCGCGCATGCACTCGAGCCGCTCCCCTGCCTTGTCGAGCTCGTGAGCAGTCATTGTTTTCCGCCTTGCGTCTTTGCCCCGCTTGGCGGTTCGCAAAACCCCGGCATGTACAGGTACATCGGCCCATCCGGGTGCCCCCTTGAAGGCACCCGGATGGGACATTGCCCGATGTGTGACTGCTTAGAAAGCCCCGGTGCCGTTCGGCGTTCCGAGACCGGTCGGGCCATCGAAACCGGGCCCCGCGGTGCATAGGTATGCGGGACTGCAGCTGCCGTTGTTGCCCGAGGTGACGTCGTTGAGAGCGGTCGCATGTGAATACGGGAAGGACCCGTAAGTAACAGACGCTCCGTTCCCCGCGAGCGCATACACCGACGCGATGATTGGCGCGGAGGCACTCGTTCCACCGACCACGCCCCAGCCGCTGAAGCAGTTGCCGAGCAGCTTCTGGAGTCCACTGCAGTTGGTGTCGTAGACGTTCACGCCGCTGGCCGGGTCGGCATCAGCCGACACGTCCGCCACGGTGCGCCGCGCGCAGCCGGTGTCGGTCTGCCACGACTGCTTCGCCTCGAAGCCCGAGCAGCCGCTGCCGGCACCGCTCCATGCGGTCTCGGTCCAGCCGCGCGTGTTCGACGCCTTCTTCAGCGTCGTCCCGCCGACGGCGGTGACGAACGGAGAGGCGGCCGGGTACTCGACCCCGTAGCCGCTGTCGCCGGATGACACCGTGATCGGGATGCCCGGGTGGTTGAAGTGCGAGTTCGTGCTCGGATCCGAGCTCGACTCGTCGCCGCCGTAGCTGTTCGAGATCTCCGTGGCGCCCAGCCGCGCGGCCGTGTCCTCCGCCGCGTAGAGGTTGGCGTTCGCGTTGCTCGTCGCCTCCACCAGCAGGATGTGGCACTGCGGGCAGGTGGCCGAGACCATGTCGAGGTCGAGGCTGATCTCAACGCCCCAGCCCTGGTCGTTGCTCGGGTACGAGCCCTGCGTGCCGCTCTGGTTGACCTTCTTGAAGCAGCCGTTCGCCGTCGTGCACGCCGGCAGCCCGTAGGTCGACCGGTAGCTGGCGAGGTCGGACTCCGCCTTCGGGTCGTCGAACGCGTCGACGATCGCGACGGTCTGGCCCGCCCCGGTCTGCGGCAGCGCGTAGGCGCCCTGGATGTCCGCAGGTCCGTAGCCGCCCGCCGGCGCGGCCGCGGCCGCCAGCGGCGTCCGGTCGGGCTTCCCGAGCAGCTTCAGCTGACAGTGCGAGAAGCCGGCGCGCAGGTCCAGTGCACAGGCGCCCGGGATGATCGTGTGTGGCCTCTGACCGGCGAGCGGCAACTTGGCCGCACCCGCCGAGGCGATGGGCAAGACAAGTACTGCGGCGACCGCGCAGGCAGCGACGATCGCATGGCGTAGACGCAACATGGCCCAGCCTTTCTCTCCGGCGGTGGGTTCGCCGGGAATCGCATTACGGTCGGTCTCCCGCCAACCGTCCCGGTATGCGACCGGGCGCGGGCATTGTTACACGCGCGAGGTGTGGGCTTGTGGCGACGGTGTTGCCGGAAAGCCTTGGGCGCCTACCTGAGCCTGAAGCTGCTCGTCCCGATCAGCCTGCCGTATCGGTTCTGCTTGCGGAGGCCGTAGCCGGGCCACACGTACCAGCGGTAATGCCCGGGCTTGAGCGTCTGACGACGGCCCCTGAAGCGCCAGTTCGCGGGCACCTGGAAGCTCGGCTTGAGTGGCCAGGTGCTCATGACCTTCTTGCCCCCGCGCCAGAGCTGGAGGTTGTAGTAGCGCGCCCGCGCGGGGTTCTTCCAAGTGAGCAGCGGTGCCGAGCCCACCGCGGTGCCGGCGTACGGCCGCAGGCTCGAGCCGCTCGGAATCCCTCGCATCGTCCTCGTCCGCGTGTTCCCTGCCTGGTCGGTGGCCGTGAGCGTGTAGACGTACCTGCGCCCGTTGACCAGGCCCTTGTCGACGAACGACAACGGCTGGGGGCTGCCCGAGTAGATCTGCCGCGGCGGTGACGTCCTGCCCGGGGCGGAACGCACCAGGGTGACCTGGCTGGCCCCGGAGGTCGTCCATGCCACGTCGATCCGATGGTTGCCGGGAGTCGTGGTCAGGGTCGGGAGACCGGGAGGAGTCGCGTCGTACTTGAAGGTCGGGCCGTTGCCGATGACGCTGTTGCCAGCGTTGTCCGTGCAGGAGCCGCTCGTGTGGACTTGAGCACCCTGAGGGCCGTCGTAGTGGTCGGTGCTGCAGGTCGCGATTCCCGACGCAGCGTCCGTGCCGCTGTAGGTGAAGGTGACCGGGTGGTTGTACCAACCGTTGAAATCGGGCCCGCGTTCGGCAGTCGCGCCTTTAAGAACCGGGGGCGTCGCGTCGTAGTTGAACGGGGACGAGACCGCCGGCGTGTTCAGCCCCGCGCCGTTCGTGCAGCTGCCGGGCACGCTGATACCGCCTCCGTCGGGACCCGAGTAGCTCGGAGCCGTGCAAGCGACTCCGGAGACGGCGTCCGTCCCCACGAACGCGATCGTGACCTGATGGTTGAACCAGCCGTGGTAGTCCGGCGAGCGATTCGGGCCACCGCTCACGCCGGTGGGCGCCGTGGAGTCGTACTTGAAGCCGTGCTGCCCGGGGGTCACGTGGCCGGCGACGTCGGTGCAGCTGCCCGACACAGTCGCCGTGGCGCTGTCAGGGCCGTTGTAGGGGACGTTCGACGAGCACGAGGCGATGCCAGAAGAGGCGTCCGATCCGGTGAAGTCGAACGTGAGCGGCTGGGTGAACCAGCCGCCCGGGCTAGCACCAACGCTTGGGGTCGCACCGGTGACCGTGGGTGGTGTCGTGTCTACGTGGATCGTGACCGACTGTGAGGCCTGTGGCGGGTCGCCCGTGGTCCAGTTCGCCGTGCAGGTGAACGTCTGACCGGCGGGCGGCGTGTTAGTGACCGATTGGTCGTCGCAGCCCGTGCTGCCGTTGTCCGCGGTGGGATCGACGGTCCAGTCGAGGGGGACCGCCGCCGCATACCAGTCGCTCGTGTTGCAATCCCCAGGGGTACCCGCGCACGAGACGGTGACGGTGTTCGCTGCCGCGGGCGCGGCCGCCAGGGCGAAGCCGCCGAGGGCGAGCGCCAGCGCCGCGGCGATTAACCACGGAAGCACTTTGAACGGTTTTACGGCTGGAGAACCCAGAGACAAGAGAGCGGGTTCGTTCTTCGGGGGCCAGGGTCCCAAGAACGGGCGATACCCCAAGAAGGGTAGCCATGCGTAACGGCGCCGGCTTAAAGATCCGGCTCGTCCAAGCGGACTCTCATGCAGGCGTACTACCCGTGCGTCAAGACGACCACGAGCAGCGTGACGGCCGCTATGCCCGCGAGTCCGACGAGCACGGCGTTCGCCACCATCGCGCGGCCGAGCCAGCGGCCCCCTGACCGCTTCGGCTCGGCGGCAGGCTCCTCGCTCACCGGCTCGCTGTGCTCGTGCTCGTGCTCCCCGAGTTCCTCCCCGCCGTTCTGCTGGCGCCAGCCGACCGCGCCCGCGAGCGAGCCCGTGATGAATTGGTTGAGGCTCACCTCGTCGCGCTCGGCCGCCCGGGCCAGCTCGGCATGAAGCGACTGCGGCATGCGCAGCATCAGGCGCCCGCTGTGGGAGGAGGCGCCGCGCGGCTCCGGGATCTCCCGCTGGTTCGCGAGAGCCTCGGAGATCCAGGCCTCCATCGACTCGCGGATCGCGTGCGTGGCCTCGTCCGGCGTCTCGGCATGCGCCTCACAGCCGGGCAGCTCCTCCACCTGCGCCGTCCAGCCGCCTTCGTCATTTCGCACGAGGCCGATGTGGTACGGCAGGTCGAGGTACCGGGCGATCTCGCCCGAGGGGCCAGAGTCCATCTCAGGAAGCTTAGGCGCGGGACTCGCCTCGAGGTTGCGGCGCAGCTTCGTGAGTGCCGCCTGCGTCTGGCGCGAGAGGTGGCGCCGCGAGATCCCCAGCTCGCGCGCTACCTGGTCGGGATCCAGGTCCTTGACGAAACGCAGGTGGACGATCTTGCGCTCGCGCTCGTCGAGGTCGTCGAAGGCATCCGCGAGCGCCAGGCGCTCGTCGGTGTCGAGGAAGCCGTCGTCGGCTCCCAGCAGCGCCTCGTCGGCGGAACCTCCAGGCGCGGCGGTCAACACGCTTTCGACGGCGTCCTCATCCGCGTCCAGTTCCGTTGCGAGCTCGGTCGTGGACGGCTCCCGGCCGAGGCGCGCGATCAGCCCCTCACGCGCCGCGGGAATCTGTCCGCGCAGCTCCGCCAGACCCCTGGGCAGCTTGATCGTGTGTCCGCTGTCGCGCAGGTGGCGCTTCATCTCGCCGCTGATGTTCGGCACGGCGAAGGCGGCGAACTCGCCGCCGCGCGTGAGGTCGAAGCGGTCGATCGCGTTGATCAGGCCGATCGAACCCACCTGGGTCAGGTCCTCGTACGCCGGACCGCCACGCGCATGACGCCGCGCCAGAGTCTCGACGAGCGGCAGATAGAGCTCGATCAGCCGCGAACGGGCGCCGGCGTCGCCTTCGAGGTGATACGCGCGGAGCAGGCGGCCGGTGGAATCCGGCGTGGACGGGTTTTCGCGACGTGCGGCGGAATTTCCCACTGGGGCTGGGATCCGGGTCGGTGGTACCACTTTCACCATAACCCGGTATCAGCGATTCCGGGGCATTTTGTGGCCGACCGCCGGCCCGCGCGGGTACCTGGACAGTGGAACTCGCATCCCCCCGCCGGAGTTTCTCTTGCCCCACCGATTCTGGCCCCGAAATCGCCTGCCGATTCTGGTTGCCGTCCTCGCCGCGGTTGCGGTTCTTTGGCCTGCGGGCCTCGCGCGCGCGCAAGGGGATCCGGTCTCCCAGATGCAGGCGGAGCTCGCGAACCAGGCTGCGTCAATGGAGGCAGAGATGGGGGCCGGCGGCGGTGCGATTCCACCAAGCGCCGACCAGGCGCCCTCGGTGCCTGCAACGGCGGTGACGCCAGCGTCACCGCCGTCGAATGGTGGCGTTGCGGCCCCGTCCGCCGCCACTGGGGTGGACACACAGGCGCCGAGCGCGCCGTCGGCGCCGCAGACAGCGCCTCAAGCGCCCCCGGCACCGGCGGCCGCGCCTGCCGATCCGCCGGCGGCGGCGCCTCCGGACCCCCCGCCGACGCAGACCAACAACAACATCTCGATCCGGATTCTCAGCCCCGGCAACGACGGGCCGGCGGTGCAGCAGAACTTGGTCGTAGGCGGCGGGGGACTCGCCCCCAGTCCTGGAACGGACACCCAGGCACCGGCGAGTCCCCCGCAGGTAAGCAGCCCGACGACGGACCAGGCCCCGGCCTCCGACCCGACGCTGGTGATGAATTGGAACTGGAGCTGCGGCGGGTCTCCAGCACCCCCGGTCGCCGCGGCCAGCTCCACAACGGTCTGGAACTGGACCTGGACGGGCGACTGCCAGGGCTCCGGCGACATGCCGGAGCTGAACGTGCCGATGCCCGACCTCCCCTCGATGCCGTCCACGCCGTCGCTGCAAGGCATGCAGCGTGCGCTCGAGGCGCCGGCCGCCGTGTCTCCCTTCAAGACGCGGTCTGACCGGCACCTCGCCAAACACCGCAACCCGAGCACGACGCACGGGAAGCGGGCCGTGCTGGCCGCCGAATCGGTCGCCCCACCGATCGTGGCCGCACAAGCCGTATCCAACCCCCATCCGGGCGGGGTCCAGCGGCCGGCCGCGGAACCCCGACACAAGTCGCGCAGCGCCGGCGCGCCCCGCCCGGAGTCCCCCTTCAAGCTTCCACTCTTCCCTGACAACCAGGCCGTGGGCCCCGGCAGTTCAGGCGGAACGTCGACACCGCCGCCGGCGCCCCTCGCGGTGTTGCTCGCCGCGGCCACATTTGGAGCCTCGATGCTCGTGTCCCGTCTCCGGAATGCCCGCCGGAGACGCCGGCCACGATTGTTCTCTTCGAGGCTCGAGCGTCCGGGTTAGCTCCGCCGAGCTCTTCACGCGACAGGTGTGCCGGGCCGCCTCGCCCGGTGCACGGAAGACGCTCGAAAAGGAGGACTGACCGTGAAAGGTCTGCTCCTCGCGCTGACAGTCGGGCTTGTGCTCCTGATAGCCGGGCCTGCTGCCGCAGACACGTCGTCACTCGGCGGCCAATCCGCGGCACAGTCAGCTGGCAATTTGCAGCTGGCAGGCTCCAGCGCGACATCAACGCAATACAACCCAAGTAACGAGAACATCTCGGTTCGAGTGCTGAGCCCTGGCGACGATGGTGACGTCAGCCAGAGCAACAACTCGAGCGCCGAGTCCGGAGCTCTCAACCTGAACGGGACTGGCCAGAAGCTGAGCCAGGACCAGTCGGGCTCGGGGTCCGGGTGCTGCGACGCCGCACAGCAGGCGATGCAGCAGGCTGCCCAGTGGGCAGGCAATGCACAGAAGGCGGAGTCCAACGCGGAGTCCACCCAGAAGAACCCCAGCAACGAGAACATCTCGGTGCGGGTGCTGAGCCCCGGCAAGAACGGGTCGGTCGACCAGAGCAACAACTCGACCGCGCAGTCGTTCGCCGGGAACCTCAATCTCACCAAGCAGGACATCCATCAGAGCCAGGGCAGCTCCGATGGCAAGGTGCCAATCACGAAGGACCCCACCAGCAAGTACCCGAGTAAGAGCAGCTCGGACTCGCAGGATGGGCGCACGTACGACCCGTGTGGTTGTGGCTCGGGCTCGAAGCAGATCCAGGCGGCCGGTCAGGACGCGCTGAACCTGCAGAAGGCGAAGTCAAATGCCACCTCCACCCAGATTGACCCCAGCAACGAGAACATCTCGGTGCGGGTGCTCAGTCCCGGCAGCGACGGCGATGTGAGTCAGAGCAACAACTCCACCGCGCAGTCGTTCGCCGGCAACGCCAACCTGACCAAGCAGAAGATCGAGCAGACCCAGCCCGGCTCGTCCGGCGGCGAGATGCTCGTGCCACTGCTCAGCAAGCTGTGCGGCTGCTCCGGTCACTCGACCGGGATCCAGGCGGCTGCCCAGCAGGCGTTGAACGTCCAGGGTGCGTTCTCAAACGCCGAGTCCAAGCAGATCCATCCGCAGAACGTGAACAAGTCACTGCGGCTGAAGGACGGCGTCGAGAAGCGGCCGCCCAAGGACTGCGGGTGCAAGCAGCCTCCCAAGAGGGACGGCAGCTACGACCCGTCTTCCGGTGGCGGCAACTATGGGTCGCCCGGCGAGGGCGATCCGTACGGGTCGTCAAACGAGGACCCGTCCTATGGCTCGTCCAAGGAGGATCCGAGTTACAAGCCCGCACCGGATGACTCCGGCGGCAACGTGACTCAGTCGAACAACTCGGAGGCGCTGTCCAAGGCGTTGAACCTCAACGCCCTCGGGCAGTTCCTGCGGCAGTCGCAAGGCTCAGGAGGTGATGTCGTCCTGATGTGACCTCCCGCGGCCCGAAGACTGCAGCGCCGGCCGGGATCCCCGGGTCCCGGCCGGCCGGGCCGCAAATGACTAGGCACGACCCCTCAACGGGTGTACGGTTTTTCTGTTGGGCCATTGGCAAGGAAGGTGAGCCCCGAGTGAACCCGGCGGCAGCCCGAAACGCCCGCTCAGCGGCGACTCTCCTGGCAGCGGCGACCACCGCCGTTCTCTGGCTTGGAGCCGGATCGTCGCTCGCGGCCTCCCCACTTCAGCCAGACCCGTCTCCGGCCCCACCGGCGAGCCTGGATTCGGGCGCATCGCTCGCTCCCGATCCGGCCCCGAGCGCCGGAACGCCCAGCGCGGCGCCTGTCTCGACGCCGTCTGCGTCGTCTGCACCACCGGCGGTGTCACCCACCGCAGCGCGCACTCAGGCTCCCGCGCCGCGGCGTGCGGCCAAGCACCGGGCTCGCGCGCACCACGCCCGCCCCCATCCCTCCGCTCCAGCCGCCAAGCATCCCTCGCGGCTGTCCTCGCTGTTCCGCGCGCCGCTCGCCGCGCTGCCGTTGCACCGAAACTCAGGCTCGAGCGGCGGGGGCCTCGATACAACGCTGCTGCTGGTAGCCGCGTCGATGCTGCTGTTGATCGTGCTGCTCGGCGGGTCCCTGCTCGCGCTCGCCTCGGGCCAAGCGAGATCGGCGCGACCATGACGCTGCGGAGCTCAGTTGTCGCAGCGCTCGCCCTCGCGGCCTTCGCCCTGCCGGCCGGTTCCGCTCACGCGAACACCGTCACGCCGGGCTGCACACTCGCCGACCTGAGCCCCGTCCAGTGCGACGTGTGGCACTCGGGCGCTGTCACGCTCCGCTGGACGTGGGACCCCGGCCTCGAGACCGGGACGACAGGCTGCGCCACGCAGACCTTTACCCAAGACACCCCGGCGTCCGGCGACTCGGTTACCTGCACCGTGCACTGGGGAGTTGACTTCGCGGGCGCCACCGCGATCGTGCGGCTGGAC
>DATBKS010000013.1:0-16147 GCA_036555755.1 Thermoleophilaceae bacterium | reverse complement strand
GGCACGCGCCCGGGCGATGTCGCCCGAGATCTTCACCGCGGCGGACGTCAGCGGCGCGGCGAGGATCAGGCCGACCGTGCCGAACAGCGCTCCGCCGGAGATCGTCACGATCAGAACCGCGAGGGGGTGGATGCCGAGCGTCGCGCCGAAGGCGATTGGCTGGACGATCTGCTGCAGCGCGCCGTTCGCCAGCAGCACGATCACGATCATGACGATCGCGGCGGTGGTGCCCTTGGTGCCCAGCGCGATCAGCACGGTGAAGGCGCCCGCCGTCCAGGCGCCGAGGAACGGGATGTAGGCCGCGACGAAGTTGACGATCGTGATGGTGCCTGCCAGCGGGACGCCGACGATGAGGGCGCCGAGGCCGATCACGATGCCGTTGAAGGCTGCGACGATCGTCACGCCGCCGAAGTACTGGCGGAGCGACTGGAGCGTGCGCTCGAAGATGATGTGGGAGACGTCGTACGGCAGCCCGACGTGGCGCTCGCCCCACTGCCGGATCCGCGGGCCGTCCTTGAGCAGCAGGAACAGGCTCAACGCGGTGAACGACAGAAACACCGCCAGCGAAGCGAGCGTGGTGAGCCCGCCCGCGATTCCCCTGAGGAGAGTCTTGAACCCCGAGCTCACCGTCGAGCTGGCGTGATCAGCCGCGTGCTGCGCGCTGGTTGTGCTGGCGCCTGCGTCGTCCAGCCAGCCCTTGATCTTGTCGACGGCGCCGTGGAGGTGGCTCTGAATGCTCCCCGACTGGCTTCCGATCCCGGCGATGATGATGTAGGTCAGCAACACCGCTAGAGCGACTATCGAGAGGAACACGATCACGGTCCCCACTGAACGCGGGACGCCCCGGCGCTGCAGGAGGCCGATCACCGGCGACAGGACCGCGGCGATTATCGACGCTGTGATCACGGGACCGGTGATCGTCTCGGTGAGAGTGAGCAACCAGACGAGAGCCACCACCATCACGGCGACGCCGACGAGCAGCCACGACATCACTCCCAGCTCGCGCAGCCAGCGAGGCGTCGCGAATATGCCGCTCAACTGCTCGGCGTCGAGCTCGAGATACTCGTCCGGCTGCCCGACGGCGGCCCCCGGCTTGCCCTCGCCAGCGTGCCTATGTATCCGCCACCGGATCCGACGCGGCATTCGGTGGTCGAATCTACCTGGAGCGTCGGATGCGCTTTGGCGAGCCGTCTACGCCAGCGCCGACCGCTGGCGGCGCCGGGCGCGCCGCACCGAGTCGAGCGCGAGCATCGCCACGAGCAGGGTCAAGGGCGGCAGCGCGAAGAGCGGCCAGCTCGCCTGGCTGTGACCGCCCAACCAGTACAGCTCGCCTCTGATCGCGCCCGCCCGCGATCCCACCCGAATCGGGATCAGGTAGCGGCGGAGTAACGAGTCGCGCGGCGTGCCGGCGGGCGGCGCGCCGTTCTTGGCGGCATGGATGCGGTGGTCGTGCCACAACAGCTCGCCGCTGTGGTCCATGGTGCGCCACTGCGGTGGTGCCTTCGCGTCGGCGTAGGAGGGCACCCGTTGGTCCCCGAAGCGAAACTCGTTCAGATAAAAGGCGGGCGAGCGCAGGTTAAGTTGCACAGTGCCATCGCCCAGCAACCGCGCGTATGGCTCGCGGCTGTAGCCATAGACGATGAGCGTGCGGCCGCTGTGATTGTCGAGCTGCACGAGGTTGTCGTGACCCAGCACGCGAGCGCTAATGCCGGGGACTCGCGGCTCGACCGCGCGAATCACCGAGCGGTAGCTCGGGTTGCCCGCGGAGTTCGGCGCGGTCTGGTAGGCCGAGGCGGGTACGGATGTCGCGGTGAGCGCCGAGACGAGCAACATGGCCGCGCGCACCCTCATGTGGCTACGCGGGCCGGCGGCTGAGCCGGTGCCGCTGCGCGCCGGCGCACCCTGCGCGGAGCGGGCCACAGCGCGATCATTGTCCCGCCCAGGACTATTACGCCACCGATCCAGATCCAGGCGACCAGGGGCGAGACGATCAGCCGGAAGTCCGCGACCGCCGAGGAGCGCATGTAGCGGTCGACGATCGCGGCGACCATGAAGCCCTCCAGCTGCGGGCTGGCGTTCGGAAAGCGGTGGTTGGCGTCCTGGATCATCGGCTCGACCGCCGTGAGGTCCGGCTGTGCCGCCGTCCAGATGTCGCGGGTGAGGCTGGCACGCAGCCCGAGCTCGCTTGTCGAGTCGCCGTTGAAGAAGCGGCCGATGCGCCCGAAGGACGCCTGGTCAAGCGACGGGTAGTAGCCCCGGCTCGGGATCAGGGTGGCCACATGGCGGCCGTGCTTCGTCACGTCGAGCACCGAGCCGAGCGTGACCTTCTCCGAGTCGAGCGCGCTCGTGGGTCTGACGTAGCTGATCCGGTACGCGCCCACGGTGGTGCTCTGACCGGGCCGAAGCCTCACGTCCCGGACGTGCTGGAAGGTGGTGGAGGCGGCCACGCCCACCAGCAGCACCGCGATGCCCACGTGGACGGCGTAACCGCCGTAACGGCGCCGGTTACGGCCGACCAGCGACATCATCGCGACGGGGGGCGACTCGCCGGTGAGCGCACGTCTCGCGCGTGTGCCGCGCACGAGCTCCTGGGCCATGCATACAACCGCGAAGGCCGAGAGGCCGAACAGCGCGACGGCCAGCGGGTGGTGGGTGAGCCCGGCCGCCGCGCCCGCTCCAAGCACGACCGCGGCGGCCCCCAAGGGCGCGGCCAGTGT
This sequence comes from Thermoleophilaceae bacterium, assembly GCA_036555755.1. Classification (GTDB taxonomy): domain Bacteria; phylum Actinomycetota; class Thermoleophilia; order Solirubrobacterales; family Thermoleophilaceae; genus JAICJR01. The sequence goes on along the minus strand of DATBKS010000013.1, from coordinate 13,430 downwards.
GCGCCGGAGCGCCCCGGGTCTCACCCGACCCCACGCGAGTGCCGGCCCGAGTCCCGACAGGAGCACGAGCACGAGCGCGAGCGGCGTCGTGTAGCGGTCGAACCAGGGCGGTCCCACGCTTGCCTTGGTTCCGGTGACCGCCTCGGAGATCAGTGGGAAGAAGGTGCCCCAGAAGATCACGAAGCAGAGCCCGACGAGCACGAGGTTGTTCAGCAGAAACGCCGTCTCGCGCGAGAGGAGCGCGTCGATGCGGCCCTCAGAGCGAAGGTCATCGAGGCGCGCTAGCACGAGCAGCACCGAGCCGACGAGCAGGACCACGATGAAGCCTAGGAACGGCTTGCCGAGGGTCGAGGCGCCGAACGCGTGGATCGACGCGAGGATCCCGGAGCGGACCAGGAACGTGCCGAGGATGGCGAGGATGCCGGTCGCGAGCACCAGCGAGACGTTCCACACCTTCAGCATCCCGCGCTTCTCCTGAACCATGATCGAGTGCAGGAACGCCGTGCCGGTGAGCCACGGCATGAGGGAGGCGTTCTCGACCGGGTCCCATGCCCAGTAGCCGCCCCAGCCAAGCTCCGCGTAGGACCAGCGCGCCCCGAGCAGCACGCCGAAGCCGAGGCACAGCCACGCCACGAGTGAGAACCGGCGCGTGCGCCTGATCCAGTCCGCATCGAGCTTGCGAGCGATCAGCGCGCCGACCGCGAACGCGAATGGGATCGTGAACAGCGTGTAGCCCGAGTAGAGCAACGGCGGGTGGAACATCATGCTCGGGTGCCGGAGCAGCGGATTGAGGCCGACGCCCTGGCTCGGCGCCGGATTGACGCGCTCAAACGGATCCGCGAGAAAGACGATGAGCGACGTGAAGAAGAGAGCGAACACGAGCAGGGTCGCCTGCGCCCAGGCGGCCACCTCCCGCGTCACCCTGCGCGCGAGCAGCAATGCGAGGCTCGACCACAGCGAGAGCAGCCACACCCACAGGAGCAGTGATCCCTCCTGCGCCGACCACGGTGCCGCGGCCCGGTAGAACGTGGGCGTGGTGGTACTGGAGTGCTCCGCCACCACCGCGTAGCTGAAGTCCGAGCGGATGAACGCGATCTCGAGGACAGCGAACGCGAGCGTGAGCAGGGCCGCGAGCGAGTAGATGGCGCGGCGGCCGGATTCCACATAGCGCCACTGCCTCGTGCGGACGCCGTAAACCGACGCGGCAATCCCGTACAGCTCGAGGACGAGAGCGATGTACAGCAGCGGACGGCCAAGGCTCACGTGCGCTTCTCCGCGGAGAACTTCGATGGGCACTTGGTGACGAGCGAGTCGCGCTTGCCCACGAAGACGCCGCCCTGCCTGTGCACCGTCACGATCACCTCCCGCCCCTCGCGGAACGGCTCGGGCACCGCGCCCGTGTATCGAACGGGCACCGAGACGCCGTCGCCCCGGTCACGCACGCGAAAGTCGAGCTCGTCGCTCGTGCGCCGCACCGTGCCGCGCGCGACGATGCCGGTGAGCTGGTAGGAGCGGCCCTGCTCGGCGCGGTGCACGAGCTGCTTGGGCGTCTTGGCCGCACTCGAGGCGCCGAAGCTCGTATACGCCAGCGCCCCGGCCAAGAGCAGCGCCGCGGCGAGGGCCACGACCAGCCGGATCCTGCGCTTGCGCGCCGGATTCACGGCGTCACCACCGCGCCCGTCTGGGGCCGGACGCTCGTCTGCGCGCTCGCCGGTGGCCGCGCGACGGGCCTGCCGGTGAGGTTGAAGCCGACGAACATCAGCCCGATCCCGATCAACTCACCCAGGTAGACGAGCGAGTAGTCGCCGGCGCGCGTCATGCTGGTGGCGAAGGCGAGCACGAGCGCGCCGCTCGCGATCCAGAGGTTGGCGCGCACCCGCCGGCGCCGTGCGATCGAGTAGAGCGAGCCGCCGAGCAGGAAGGCGGTGCCCAGCGAGTTCAGCGCGATCGCCCAGACGAAGGCGTGGCCCCCGAGCGCGCTGTCATGCGGCGGGCCGCCACGGGGCGCGGCGGCGAGCGCGGCTTGGTGCACCGGCGCGAGGGCCACCGTGATCGCCGCGGCGGCGCTCGCCACGAGCAGCGCGCCCACGAGCACGTCGCGCGCGCGTCGCGGGAGCAGGAGCCAGGCCGAGCCGGCCCCGAGCCAGGCAACCGTGAGCACACCGCCGCACAGGTAGTAGCCGCGGAACAGGCCGCTGTTCCAGCCGGAGCCCTGGCCGACGGCCTCACACGCGGTCGCCAAGGCGAACAGCAGGAAGCCGCCCGCCCACAGAAGCTTTTCGCCGGCGTGGCGGCGGCGGTACGAGCGCAACAGCATTATGGTGAACAGCAGCGCGAGCAGCGTGGTTGCGACCGGGAGCAGCGAGGTCGAGATCGCCGGCGCCGAGCGAGTCGAGCCACTCCCGATCGGCGTGACGGGAGCGCCCCGCGGAACGACCCGCAGGTAGATGAAGTCGCGGTCGCCGAACATCCCCTCGTGCGACGCGACGATCAGGTAGCGGCCCGGTTGCAGCGACTGCGTCGGCTGAAGCGTGAGCGCGGTGTGCGACTGCCGCCGGACCGCGAGCGGCACGCTCCCGCCCCGATCTTCGTCGAAGAGCTGGTAGGCGCCCGGCCTGTCGACCGCTGCGGAGCGGACGTACAGCGCCCGGAAATCCCCTGCGTGCACGCGCAGGGCGTCCCGCGGGTAGGGACTCTGCGGGTCGCGCCAGTCGTACAGCCTCACCTGGCCGCGCGACGTGGTGAGGTACTGGCCAGTGATCTCCTTGGTGAAGTGGTTCTCGTACGAGTAGCGCAGCTTGTGCGTGCCCACGCCGCTGACGGCCGAGACGAGGGGTAGCGACACCAGCAGGAGCCCGATCGTCCCGACGCCGATCGCCACCTTCGTGCGACCGTTGCCTGCCGCGCGTCGACGCCTGCCGCTCGGTGGCTTGCCCTCCATCCGCGCCAGCCGGCGGTGATGTGCCCGAAACAGCAGCGCCGCGGAGAGAAACGCGCTGAATGGCAGCCAGAAGAACTCGACCTTCCAGCCGACGCCGCGAAGCGGCCCCTGGCCGAACGGCGAGAAGCCGAGCGGGATCACCGCCCAGGCCAGCGCGGGGCCGACAGTGAGGAGCGCGAGCGCGGCGACGGGAAAGCCGGCGAAGAGCCAGCCCACTCCCGGGAATCCGAGCAGCCCCATGGGCAGCTCGTACGCCGCAAGCGCCGCAGGCTTCATCCTGCGCACCCGCCGCGGGATCTTGCCCGTGTACTCGACGGGCGCTCGGTGGAGCCGGACGCGAATGCGCAGCCGGTAGCCGGCGCTGAGCCTCCATGTCCCTAGCGCGTAGGCGAAAAAGCCGACGCCCGCCGCCAGCGCGGCGGGCACCAGCACGAGTGCCGACCACGGCTCGAGACCCGCCACCGCGCTCCCGAAGCTCTCGCCGGCGTCCACACGTTGCGCCGCCGCCGCCGCGAATCCGATGCCTGCCGCGTAGTAGATCCCCATTCCCGCAGCGACGCCGATCCAGGTGGTGCGGACGGCCCGCCGTGGCCAGGCCTCGCCGGAAAGGCTGCGCATGAGCTGGAACGCGAGCGCCAGCAGGATCGGCATCAGCCCAGCCAGCATGTTGAGCTGGGCGTGCAGGTTGACGATCACGTCACCCGCGTCCCCGCTCCGGTCGAGCACCTCGTTCAGCGCCGGAAAGGCCTGGACTGGTCCCTGGAGAGTGCCCACCGCGAGTGCCACACAGCCGGCCAACACGAGCGGCCGCACCGGGCTGCGCGAGCTCCACATCGAGCGGGCGATCAGCCAGAGCAGGAACCAGAAGCCGCCCATCATCCAGATGCCCGCCCCCATGATCAGGTACGGGTGCGCGGTGGTGGCCTCCTCCGCCTGCTCGGGCGTGAGGCCGCGGGCCACGACCAGGTGGCCCTCGTGGAAGCCGAGGTACAGCGCGGTGAGGTAGAAGGCCAGCGAGCCGCCGAGCAGGATGAAGAAGCAGCGGTTGACGAGCCGTACCGGAGGCGCCTTGCCACCCAGCATTGGCACGAGGTAGAGCAGACCTCCGGCCACGAGCATCGTCAGGCCGGTGACGAGGTTGATGTGGGCGTGGCTGATCGGATCGATCCACTCGCCCGCGTGCCCGGCCGTGTAGAGCCAGTCCGCGTTCTTCGGCTGGACCTGGATCACGCCCTGCACCGTGCCCACGGTCAATCCGCACGCACCCGTGACGAGGAACTTCCAGAGGTGTGCGTCCGGCTTGGGCACGTGCACGAGCCGCGACTGGAACACGGTGAGCACCACGTTGCCCGCGAAGCACCAATAGCCGATGCCCATGATCCCGGCGCCGGCCCCGACCGGCATCCGGTACCAGTTGCCCATGTGCTTCTTGGCCGCCTGGTAATCCCAGCCGTGCTGCACCAGATGTCCGATCGCGATCCCGTTGCCCACGAGCGCGACGTAGAAGACGACGAGCCCCACGGCCGTGAACCAGAACGCCGCCTGCGCCAGCCCGTTGCTCGCGAGCGGGCGCCGCACGATCCGCGGCAACACGTACCAGCAGACGCCCGTCGCGATCAGGGTGCCGCCGCCGACGATCATCACGTGCGTGTTGGAGAGGTCGCGAACGAGGTGTCCGGCATAGCCCGCCTTCGCCTCCCACTCCGCGAGCCATGGCAGGTTCTTCACCACCATGTGCAGCGACCCCAGCACGAGGAACAACCCGCCGGCGAGGAAGTACTTCGCCAGCTTGTGGTCGTGTTCGTAGAGCTCCTCGTCGCTGTAGGGCTCGCTGCGCACGGGCGGCGCGCGCCCGGGCAGGAGGTGGGCCACCACCCCGATCGTGATCCCCAGGAACGCGACGTAGGTGAGGAACTGAAGCGAGCTGAGGTGCTTCAGGTACATCGCGCCGGGCTCAGCGCAGGCCGGGCTCGACGAAGTAGATCGTGAGCACGATCGCGAGGTAGATCACGATCATCACGGCGAGGATCACCCAGGCGCGATATACGGCGCGGCGGCTGTAACGCTCACCGGCGGCGCCGATGTCGCGATAGCCGTAGAGCGGCCGGCCCGGCCGCAGCCTGCGAGGCTGGCGTCCTTCCTCGGCCATCAGAAGATCTTCTCCATGACAAGGCTCTTCTCCACCTCGACCTTGCCGCCGAAGTCACCGATCAGTCGTTCGAACGTGTAGCCCCGCTCGAGGAAGGCCTCGAGTTGCTCGACCGTGTCCCACGACGTGTAGAGGTGGAGCAAGAGCTCGTCGTTCGATCCCGCCTTGAAGTAGACATCGAAGCGCTGACAGCCCGGATATTCCTGAGCGTGGCCCTTCAGCGCCTGCAGCGACGCGTAGAGCTGCGGCCAGTCCGGCACGGTCACCACGGCCTCGGTGCAGGAGGAGTACACGACGATCGGCAGCGCTTCGCTCCACATCAGAAGAGCTGCCCGTTGATGAGGTGACCGATCACGAACTCGGCGCCGAAGGCCACCACGACGATCGTGAAGACCCAGAACGAGAACGGCACGCGCGTGGCCGCCTCCGTCGTATAGCCGCCCCAGCGGTCGAGGGGACTGATTCCGATCTGGGGGTGAGAGCTGCGGTAGTCCCGCACCCAGACGACAAAGATCAGGCCGAGCACGATCACGAAGCCCCACATCCAGCGCAGCGAGACCCAGTCCACGTGCCAGGTCTCGGTCCTGCCGTGCGGGGTGAGCTGATGCGACTGGAGGTAGTCGTAGTACTGCTCAACCTTGGGCAGCGAGTCACCCTTGGGCATCGCCGTCATCGGCCCACTCCTCCTCGTCGAGCGCCCATTCGGGCGTGTAGTAGTCCTCCTCGTGGATCAGCAGCGGAATGCGCGCCGCCTGCTCGAGGTTGTGAAAGTGGCCGGCCTTCCAGCAGATGATGAACGCGAGCAGGGCGATGCCCGCAAACAGGAAGAACGCGTCCATCATCCAGTCGACCATCACCCACTTCGACTGCGCGTTCTCCGGCGCATCGTGCGCGAGCGCGGCGGCAGGCGATACGAGCAGCGCCCCGACGGCCAGCGTGGCTATGCCGGTCACGCGCCTCATTGCTGCCCCGGCACCTCAGGCGGGATGTCCTTCTGGGAGGCGGGCGGCAGCTTGTCACCGCGCGCCTTCGCGTCCTTCCAGGCCTGGTTCAGAAGCCGCTCGTACAGGTCCCTGATCCCGGCGGCGGCTGTGGTGAGACTCAGCGGGGTCGGGAAGTTGGGGATGACGAGGGAGTCGGCCGGACGGAGCCCCGGGAACACGCGCATCGCCTCCTGGATGAAGGGATCGGTGCTCTGCTGCTTGTTGAACGAGACGTTGTTCTCGAGCTTCTGCCGGCTGCTCACCCAGCCGAGCAGCTCCTTTGAGGGCTGCCAGACGATGTAGTCCTTCGGCTCCGGGATCCGGTTCTTCGCCAACGTGCCGTTGGGGATCGTCTTGACGAACAACACGACGCGCCAGATGTCGTCCACCGACAGCCGCTCGCCGAAGTTCTCCATCCCCGTGCCGGTCCAGCCGCGCAGGATGCGGTAGTAGAAGTCGCCCGGGCCGGTGTCGCCGCCGCAGCAGGCGTCGTCCTTGTCGGTGAAGTCCGCCGGCGGCGGCGACATGAAGCTGGCCCCCGGCCCCTTCCCGTCTCCCTGAGGTCCGTGGCAGCCGACGCAGCGGGCTAGGAAGACCTCCTTGCCGCGCAGCAGGTTGCCCTCGGTGACCGGCAGGGGGTCGGCCGACAGCCAGTAGCTGCGGTCGATCTGCGACAGGTTGGGCGCCTCCTCGAGCTGCCCCTTGGGCGGCTCGACGTCCTTGCCTTCGACGATCTTCTTGTGCGCTCCCTGGAAGCCGGTGTACGGCTCGGGGAAGCCTTGATTCGCGAGCACCACCTCCTTCGCGTACTCCTGGCCCGCGTAGCGCAGCAGGCCGGACTTGCCACTGCGGGTCTCCACGAACTCGGTCAGGTCCCGCACCTGGTTGTCGTTGAAGAGCGACTTCATCGGCGGCATCAGCGAACGCGGGTCCACGAAGCGCGGGTCGTAGAAGTGTGCGTACTGCCAGTCGTCGGGATGCCAGCCCGATTCCTGCGAGAGGTCAGGCCCCGTGCGCTCGGTGCCGAGCAGGTTGGGCGACTGGTCGCTGCCGTAGAAGTCGCCCGGCTCCGACACCTTCGGGTACAGGAAGTAGAGCGCCTCGCGCACGTCCTGCGGCCGGGAGTAACCCGAGTGGCAGACGTAGCAGTTGTTCGAGGCGAACAGATCACGTCCGCGCAGCGCCTGGTTGTTGAGCGGCGCCCAATCGTTCGACGGCGGTGGATCAAACGTGTGGACCGGCAGCCAGACGACCACGAACACCACCGTCAGGAAGACCAGCAGGCCGCCGATGCCCGCCACCCACGGCGTGATGAGCATCTTCTCGGCGGGGTGCGGCGCCCAGCCCTTCGGCGCCTGCGGCTCGACCTGGTCCTGTCCGCGCTCGTCCATAGATCAGGCGCTCGGAGCCGGTGGCGCCACCGCCTCTGCGAGTCTCAGCGTCTCCCGCCGGCGGCGCTCGCCGGTGTTTGTGAACATCGTCATGCCGATGTTCACCATCTGAACGATCCCGGAGACCACGATCATCGCGCCGAAGACGCCACGGGCGATGTAGTAGGGATGGAGCTGGTCGAGCACGTTCACCTCGGGGATGCCCTCCTGCCAGCTGAAGCCCTGCTGGAAGCCGGCAAGCGTGAGCGCGCTGAAGAAACCCGTGAAGCCCACGGTCACGAGCCAGTACTGCCATTCGGTGAGGTTCCGGCTCCACAGGGGACGCCTGTAGATCTGGGCGACGATGTAGTCGATCACGCCCATCCCGAGGATCGTGAACGCGCCGAGCAGGGCGAGGTGGGCGTGAGCCACCACGAAGTTCGTGAAGTGCTGCAGCTTGTTGAACGGCTGCAGCGCCTCGAACGCCCCCTGAACGTTGACTAAGAAGTAGAAGAAGAACGCGGTGATCGTGAAGCGCATGGTTAAGTTCGTGAAGAACTTGTCCCAGTTGCCCTTCATCGTTCCGAGGATGTTGATCGTGAACGCGAACACCGGGATGAGCAGCGCCCACGAGGAGACCTCCGCCACCGTCTTCAGCCACGCGGGCGTCGGCGACTGGAGGATGTGGTGGTCACCGACTCCCGTGTACAGGAACGCCATCCCCCAGAAGCTGATGAGCGACAGCGTGTAGCTGTACAGCGGCGTGTTGGTGATGCGCGGCACGATGTAGTAGGTCAGGGCGATCAGCATCGGCGTCAGCCAGAGGCCGAACAGGTTGTGCGCGTACCACCAGTTGAGGATCGCGTCGGACAGGCTGTTCTGGAGGGCGCCGGAAGGCGCTCCCCAGACGTGCCCGGGCCGCCAGATCACGTTGCCAATCGCATAGTCCACCGCGAGCCAGATCGGGCTCGCTATGAAGAACCAGACCGAGACGTAGATCGGTTTGATCGTGCGAAGCGCGACGGTGCCCAGGATGTTCACGATGTTCGCGAGCCAGATCAGGAGCAGCGCGATGTCCACCGGCCAGATGAACTCTGCGTACTCGCGTCCCTGGCTGTGACCCGTGAGCAGGCCGATCACGCCGCAGAGGAACATCAGGTTCCATGCCCAGGCGCACCAGATGCCGAGTCGCTCGCTCCACATCCCGCGCGTCCCGCACAGCCGCGGCAGCATGTAGAAGAGCGCGCCGAAGTACATCATCGAGAGCCACGCGAGGATCACCCCGCTCACGTGCGACGGGCGGATGCGGCTGAAGGCGAGCCAGGAGACGTTCCCGAAAGCCTCCGGCGTCACGAACTGCGTTGCGAGCACCAGGCCGAACAGGTCGACGATCGTGAGCCAGACGACAGACGAGAGCAGCCAGTGCCGCGCCGCCCGATCCGGGTAGCGGTAGCCGACCGTTACCGGCAACTGCTGACGAGGTGTCGGTGCCTCCAGGACCGCTGCGCCGGGACCGCTGGTGGACGCTTCCATTTGCTCGCTGTCTCCCCGCGGCGCAAGGTAAATGAATCCTCGGAGTGCGTTGAGCAAGATGACGGAATCGTCATCTCCGGGTCATGTTCGGGTCATCTGCCCTTGCTGTGGGGCGCGCACGGGCTTAAGCTCGGCCTCGCCTGATGCTTGGCATCCTGGTCATAGAGGACGAATCGCGAATCCGCTCGTTTCTCTCGTGTGCACTGGAGGCTGAGGGGTTCGCCGTGGACGGCGCCGACAACGGCCGCGACGGGCTGGAGCGCGCCGTGCGAGGCACCTACGACCTCGTGATCCTCGACCTGCTACTGCCCAGGCTGGATGGCTTGAGCGTCCTGCGCGAGCTCCACCGCCGGCGCCCGGAGCTGCCGGTGGTGATCGTGTCGGCTCGCTCCGATCTGCCTACCAAACTGCGCGGCTTCGACTTTGGAGCCACCGACTACGTGGCGAAGCCATTCGCCGTGGACGAGCTGTTGGCTCGCGTCCGGGTCCAGCTGCGCACCCACGAGCACGGCAGCGTGCTGCAGGCGGGCGGCCTCGTGCTGAACCTTGCCCGGCGGCAGGCACGAATCCACGACGAGACGATCGACCTCTCCGACCGCGAGTTCCGGCTGCTGCATCACTTGGTCAAGCACGCCGGCGAGGTGGTCACACGCGACAGCATCCTCTCTGCGGTCTGGGGCTATCACTTCGATCCGCGCTCCAATGTCGTGGACGTCTGTGTGCGCCGGCTACGGAAGAAGCTGGGGGAAGAGGCGCCGATCGAGACCGTGCGGCATGCGGGGTATCGCCTCACGGCTTAGCCCGCTCGACGTCGTTTGGTTCGCCTTCGCGATGGCGAACGTGGCGGCCATGCTCGCGTGGCCGAAGTGGGAGACGATCCCGTTCCATCTGATCTGGTTCTCACTGACGCTGCTCTACGGCTTCCGTGTCTGGGGGCTCAACACGACCTTCACCGTCCTGATCGTGCAAGGGCTCGTCACGGGGCTCCTGATCTCCGACGACGCGCATCACGGCACGCAGGAATGGGGCGAGCTCTTCGAGGTGCCGCTCATGTCCGCGATGTTCCTGGCCATGGTCTGGCACGCCCGCAGACACCGCGACGCCGCGGACGCGCTCGAAGCGAACACGCGCGAGCGCGCCAAGCTTCTCGCCCGGCAGGAGCGTTTCCTGCACGACGTGTCACACGAGCTGCGCACGCCGATCACGATCGCGCGCGGACATCTGGAGATCATGAATCGGGGCCGCCAGCCGGACCAGCCCGAGGTGGCGGTGGCCATCGACGAGTTGGGTCGCATGGAACGGATCGTGGAACAGCTGCTCCTGCTCGTGCGCGCGGGCGAGACCGACTTCACCGCGAGCGCGGAGGACGTCGACCTCGAGGCGCTGGTCGAGGACCTGACCATGCGCTGGGCCGAAGTGGCACCGCGCGCTTGGCAGGTGGGAGAGCTGGCGCACGGCACCCTGCGGATCGACCGTGACGCGCTTCGGATCGCCCTCGACGCGCTCGTCGAGAACGCGGTGACTCACACCGGCGAGAGCGACGCCATCGAACTCAGCACACGCGCGCTCGGGCGGTCGGTGGCGATCGAGGTGTCCGACGAGGGCTCGGGCATACCGGCGGAAAAGCTCGACGAGATATTCGAGCGCTTCGCGCGAGTCGATCCGGGACGCGCGCGCGCCAACGGCGGCGTAGGCCTCGGCCTCGCGATTGTGGATGCGATCGCGCGAGCGCACGGTGGCAGCTGCAACGTCAGGAGCTCGCCCAGAGGCTCGACGTTCACCCTCACGCTGCCCGGCTTCCACCCCTCGCCATGGACCTTCGCGTCGGCAGCGGGCGCGGAGTCCGAAGAGGCACGCGACGCTCCCGTCGGGAGGCCCGCGTGACGCGCACGGTGGTGGCGCTGAGTGCCTCCCACGCCACGGTAGACCTCGATGTGCGCGAGCGATTTGAACTCTCGGCCGCGGCCACGACCACGCTGCTCACCGAGCTCGTCGAGCGGCCCGAGGTGCAGGAGGCGGCGGCGATCTCCACCTGCAACCGCACGGAGGTCTACCTGGTCCCGGCGCACGATCCGGGAACAGCCGAGGCGGTAGCCGTAGAAGCGCTCGCCGACGTCTGCGCGGCGCCGCCGGCGACGCTCTCCTCCGCACTTCGCGTGCTGCGGGGGAGCGACGCTGCACGGCATCTCCTCCGCGTTACGGCTGGACTGGAGTCGATGGTTGTCGGCGAGATGGAGGTGCAGGGACAGGTGCGGCGCGCTTACGAGCTCGCCCTGTCGCTAGCGACCACCGGACCGGTGCTCAACCGCCTCTTTCAGGACGCGTTGAGGGCCGGCAAGCGCGCGCGTAGCGAGACGGGCCTCTCACGCTCGGCAGGATCGGTGGCCTCGGTGGCGGTCGAGCTCGCCAGGCGCGCGCTCGGAGGGCTCGCGGGAAAGCGCGTGCTGGTCGTCGGCGCGGGCAAGCACGGAGAGCTGACCGCGCGGACGCTCGCACAATACGGAGCAGGAACGATCTTCGTCACGAGTCGCGCTCACGAGCGAGCCGCCAGCCTCGCCGGCCGCTTTGGCGGGGACGCGCTCGGCTTCGACCGGCTCCGTGAGGAGCTCGGGCGCGCGGATCTCCTTCTCACCTGCACCGCGTGCCCGCACCGGATCCTGACGCGCGCCGATCTCGCCGCTGCCGGACCGCTCGTGGTGATCGACACTGCCGTCCCGCGCGATGTCGAGCCGGCGGCTCGCGACCTTCCCGGAATCGAGCTCTACGACCTGGACGACATCCAAGCCGAGCTCGGACGCAACCTGTCCGCCCGCAGCGAAGAGGTGGTCCGCGCCGAGCCGATCCTGGAGGAGGAACTCGACAGCTTCCGGCGCTGGCTCGCCAGCCTTGAGGTGGTGCCGACGATCTCGGCCCTGCGCGAGCGCGGGCACGCGGCGGTCGAGCGGGCGCTGCGCCAGAACGAGCGGCGCTTCGAAGGCTTGACCGACGGCGATCGCGAGCGAGTGGAGCGGGTGGCTCGCGCGGTGGCGAGCGACCTTCTCCACGAGCCGACCCTTACGCTCCGGCGCGCCGGAGAGGGCGGTGCATCGGCGCTATACGTCGAGACCGTGCGCGAGCTGTTCGGGCTCAGCGGCTGAGCCAACCTCAACCGGGCCCGACGCGAACGAGCCTGCGCAACAGCCCGCGCCGCTCCCACCGGACGCTCTCCACGGTGTTCCTGGCGTGCCTCTCCTCCGCGTCCACGAGGGCGCGGGTCGTGGCATCGATGTAATCGCGGACAGTCGGCCCGCTGAGCGGGATCGCCGCAGCACGCCCCTGCGGCTTCGTCGCCACTGCCATCTGATCCATGCGCTGCTCCTTGTTCGAGGTCGCCTTCAGCAAAGGCGAGCGCGGTGTGAGGCGCATGCGCTGCGGCTGAGAATGAGCTGAGACCTACCCCGTGGCAGGCCGGGTGGCACGCCCGCGCGCGCTGGCGGTGACCGGTGCCGGCGCGGACGCCACGATCTCGCGCAGCGCCTCGATCTCGCTCGCGAGCGCCTGCCGACCCGCCTTCGTGGCCGAGATCCAGGTCCGCGGCTTTTTGTTCTCGAAGGTCTTCTCGGTCTTGATGTAGCCGGCCTCCTCGAGCGTCCCGAGGTGGCGGGAGAGGTTCCCGTCGGTGAGGTCGAGAAGGTCGCGCAGGGTGACGAAGTCGATGCGCTTGCTGTCGCAGGCCGCGCTCAGGATGCCGAGCCGGGCGGGCTGGTGGATCACGGGATCGAGGCGCTTGGTGGCGTGGCTCATGACTGCCTCGCGCTGATCCCGATTGCGGCCACGCCGCAGCCGAAGACGATGAGGGCTATGCCCGCTGCGGCACCGTCGAGGAGGAGGCCCTCGCTCACCACGGCGGTGAGAACCGCTGCGAGGCCGAGCGCCGACGCCCCCGCCAGGAACGCGCCCGCGGCGATCATGGCCCCGACCCCGACGATCAGCGCGTTCGCGCCCACCACGATTGCGATGGCGATCCCTGCGAGCGCCGCCCCGGCGCGCACGAGCCTCACGCGCGTCGACGGCACCACGCCCCGGCGCCGCTGACGGCGCGGCGCGTACCAGCTCACGGCCACGCGCAGGACGACGAGCAACGCGATCCACAGCGGCCAGGGCACACCGCCGTGCGGCCAGATCTCCATCACGACTCCGCGCGCCGCGATCACCACGCCGAGCACGAGCAGAGCGGTGGACGGAAGCAGCACCCCGCGGCGGGCGCGCTTGCGCACGTCCGCGATCAGGCGGATGCGCGCTGCCGCGGAGGTGTCGGAGATGTCGCGATGCGGGTTCAAGGGCGTGACTGAACTTTACACGGCAAAGTTCTTGCTAGCCTTGCCGATTACTTCACTTGGTACTGCAAAGTACTTTCCCCCAACTCTCCCAATCCTCGGAGGTGCTGTGATGTTGAACTTGCTCGGAATCAACTC
>DATBKS010000012.1:0-1662 GCA_036555755.1 Thermoleophilaceae bacterium | reverse complement strand
GCCAAGAACACCGCGGAGGCGGTTCAGCAGCAGCTCAAGGCAATCGGGATCCGGCTCAACCTGCGCGAGGTGCCGCACGCCACGATGCTGCAGAAGTTCTGCCAGGTGCCGAGCGCCAAGGTCGCGCTCTGCCCGACGCTGGGCTGGGGCAAGGACTTCTTCGACGCCCAGAGCATGATCGACCCGGTGTTCAACGGCAGGAACATCATCCCGTCGGGCAACGTGAACACCGCGCAGGCGAACGAGCCGGGAACCAACTCGCGGCTCGACGCGGCGACGTCGATCACCGACGCCGACAAGCGGGCGCAGGCCTACGGTCAACTCGATCGTCAGCTGACCGGCCAGGCGTACTACGTCACCTGGCTCTGGGACAACGAGGTCAACTACGCGTCGAAGAACGTCAACGGCGTGCAGAACGCCTTCAACGGCAACGCCTGGGACCTGACCTTCAGCTCGCTGAAATAGCTGGCTCAGTGAGGCGCTTCTCGGCCCGCTTGGTGGCGGGCTGAGAAGCGTCTGACCTTCGAGCGATTGCCGCACGTCGCCATCGAGCACCAGCGGCGCCGTCCACGGTGGTCGAGGAACAGCCAGCCGCACCCGCCGCCTGGGCAGGCGCGGACGGCGCGCATGTCATGTGAGGTGAGCAGACCTGCCGCAGACCAGGCCGCCGCGAGTAGCGGCGCTTCCAGACCGCAATCGGCTGGGAGTTGCCATTCGAACGTGGCGCCAGTCGGCGTGATGCGCACTGCTGTAGCGGCTGCGTGGAGTTCGTCTGTGATCACAGGAGAAGGTTCCGCGGTCCGTTTGGACTCCTGGAACAGGGGATAGAGCGCGGCGCGGAAGTCCTGTGCGCGGTCGAGGACGGCGGCGGCCTCCTTCGGCCGGCGCGCTCCGGCGGCGCGGACTTGCTCGACCCGGTCACCTTCAAGCAGCCCGACGTGGCCCGCCCACAACGCGAGCGCGTCATAGCTCACGAGATACTCAACCTCGGGCTCGCCATTCCAGCCGGCGAACGTGTTGCACAACTCGAGCGCCGGGTGTCCGCCCAGCTTGGCGGGAAGACGGACTCCGTCGATGATCTCGTAGTAACTGGACACCCCGAATCGCGACCCGCTGAGGTCGCTAACCCCCAAGGCGCAGTCTAGTGGTTAGAGGGGGATGCCGGGGATGATGTGCGCTTGTGAGCGAGAAGCACCTCTTCCTCCTGCGCCACGCGAAGTCGAGCTGGGACGATCCGGAGCTCGCCGATCACGACCGCCCGCTCGCACCAAGAGGGCAAAAGGCTTCGAAGGCGATGGGCAAGTACATGCGCACCGAAGGCGTCGCGCCGGACCTCATCCTCTGCTCCTCGGCGCTCCGCGCCCAACAAACGCTCGAGCTGATCGCGCTCGGCGACGACGACGCCAAAGTCCTGATCGAGCCCGAGCTCTACGGCGCCTCGGCGAGCGACCTGCTCGAGCGGCTGCGCCAGCTCCCGGACGAAACGACGTCGGCCATGCTCATCGGCCACAACCCCGCCATCCAGGACCTCGCGCACATCGACGGCAAGTACCCGACGGGCGCTCTGGCCGTGTTCAGCTTCGACGGACCTTGGAGCGAACTCGCCCCGGGCGAAGCGGAGCTCGTCAGCTTCGTCACTCCCAAGACCCTGAAGCAGAGCTC
>DATBKS010000011.1:0-7824 GCA_036555755.1 Thermoleophilaceae bacterium | reverse complement strand
AGGCGCTGTGCTTTGGCGTGGGTTTTTGCGCCTTCGGGCGTCAGTGTGATCACTGACGAGCGGCGGTCGGTTGGGTGGGGTTGGCGGGCTACCAGGCCGTGGCGTTCTAGGCGGTCTACGGTCTTGCTTGCACCGCCTACGGTGATCGAGAGGTTGCGCACGATGTCGTGGACGCGGCAGTCCTGTACCTCGGCGACCACTCCTAGCGTCTGCGCTGTGCCGAGGCCGACGTCCAGCTCGGTTCGCAGCCGCGCCTCGACGGCGTCCCATAGCTCGATCTCGAGGCGTACGAGGTCGGCGAAGAGGCTGGGCAGGTCGGCCATGTGGATCGAACGCTAGCGCATCGCGCGGAAGCTAATTCCTAGGAACTTGATTCCAAGGAATCGAGATGCGCTACGATCAAGTGCATGACCACTCTCCCTTCCTCCATGCGCGCAGTCGTCCTGGACGCGGTGCCCGCGCCACCCGAGGCGCTTGTCGTCCGCGAACGCCCCGTCCCTCAGCCCGAGCCCGGCTGGGTCCTCATCGAGGTCAAGGCCTTCGGCCTGAACCGCTCGGAGATGAAGACCCGGCTCGGCCTCGCCGACCCGGATGTCACGTTCCCGCGTGTGCCGGGGATTGAGGCGACCGGCATCGTCGCGGCGTGCCCGGGTGGCGAGCTGGCCGTCGGCCAGCAGGTCGTCGCGATGATGGGCGGGATGGGCCGCAGCTTTGACGGGGGCTACGCCGAGTTCACCTGCGTGCCGGTCGCGCAGACGATCCCGTTTCGCAGTGAGCTGCCGTGGGCGACGCTGGGCGCCGTGCCGGAGATGCTCCAGACCGCGTACGGCGCGCTGACCGTCGGGCTCGACGTGCAGCCAGGCCAGACGCTGCTGATTCGCGGCGGCACGTCGTCGGTCGGCCTGACCGCTGCGATCCTCGCCAAGCGCCGCGGCTTGACCGTCCTGACCACAACTCGTTCGGAGGCCAAGGCCGGCGCGCTGCGCGAGACGGGCGCCGACCACGTCGTCGTCGACGACGGCGCAATTGCGGCGCGCGTGCACGAGCTGGTGCCCGGCGGCGTGGATGCAACGCTCGAGCTCGTCGGCACGCCGACGCTGCGCGACAGCCTGGAGGCCACGCGCGTGCACGGCGTCGTTTGCGTCGCGGGCTACCTCTCGAACGAGTGGATTGTGCCCGGCTTCTACCCGACCGGTTTCCTGCCCAACGGCGTGCGCCTGGCCGGCTACGGAGGCGATGCGTCCGACCTGCCTCAGGCCGTCCTCCAGGAGTTCCTGGACACGGTCGCGGCCGGCGAATCGGCGGTGCCGATCGCCAAGACCTACGCGATCGACGAGATCGCGACCGCCCACGACGACATGGAGCAGAACCGCGTCGCAGGCAAGTTGGTGGTCTCGACCGGGCGCTGAGGTGCCACGCTTTCCCCGTGAGTGACGGGATCGACTACGAGCTCGTGCGTGTGCGTGTCGGCGACGGCACCGAGACGACGGTCTATCTGGTGCGGCATCCGCTCGAAAGCACGTCGGTGCGCGTCATCCACTTCCCGGAGCCCTGCCGCCTCGATCACTGGTGCGCTGCCAACGACCGGCCTGAGGCGATGGTCGCCGGGTTCTTCGTGCGGGATCCGTATCGCCCGCTTGGAGAGGTGCGGATTGGCGGTGGGGTGATCGAGCATGAGGCGATCGCGGCGCCTTGGGGGTCCAAGCGGGGCTGTGTGCACGTCGATGGTCGGGTGCGGATCGCGCCTCGCGATCAGCTGCCTGACGATCCGGATGGGGATCTCCTGCAGGCCGGCCCACTGCTTGTGTCTGGCGGCCGTTCGGTGATCGACGACGAGGATCGGGAGGGGTTCTCGGCGGGCTCGGCGCAGTTCGACTCCGACATCAGGATCGGGCGCTATCCGCGCTGCGCGCTCGGCATCAGCGACACGCACCTGCTGGCGGTTTGCTGCGATGGACGCCGCTCGGGCATCGATGGCGGACTCGACCTCGCCGAGCTGGCGCGGCTGATGATGTCGTTCGGGGCGGAGGAGGCGATCAACCTCGACGGCGGCGGCTCCGCCACGCTCGTCCACCGCAAGCACCTCCTCAACCGCCCGTACTCGACCCAGGACCAGCCCGCGCCGGAGTCGCGGCCCGTGGTCACGGCGCTCGTGTTCGAGCGCGACGCCTAGCCGCTCAGAGCGGATGGCGGAAGATCGCCGCGACGGGCGCGCCCTCGGGCAGGTCGTCCTTCCGCACGGCGAGCACATCCCCGCCGGTCAGCATCACGCGCCGCGCGATCTCGTCGACCACGCCATAGCTGGCCGAGTCGTGGTCGCGGAACGTGACCGCCCCGCTCTCCTCGTCGACCTCCCCCGGCACCTTCCCCTCGATGTCGACGAGCAGGGTGTCCACGGCGGCCTGGGTTGCCGCGCGGGCGACCGTCGCGACGTCGGCGGACGCAAGCCCACGGGAGAAACCGGCGGCGAAGCGGTCGCGGATCGCGGACAGCTCGCGCTCGTACACCTGGTCGAGCACGGTGCGAGCAGCCGCGGCCAGCTCTTCGTCACTCCTGTTCTCGGGATTCCCCTGTATGCCGACGTCCGTGAGATGCGGATAGGTGTTCACCGAGCGATAGATGTCGTCGAGCGGGCGCGCCGCCGCAAGGATGAGCGGGAGCTCGAGCCCTGTGAGCACTCCGCGCAGCGCCTGATCGATCTTCCTTGCGTATTGCCGCAGCCTCACCTTCTGGCCCTCCGAGCCCTGCAGCTTGCGGCTGGGAGAGCGGTCGGCGATCGACGCCTTGCCCGCTGCGCTGGCGGCGTCGCTGGGCAGCCCGGGGACAGCCACCGTGAATGCCGGCCCGTCACGCGCTATCTCCACAAGCCGGACCGATCCCGCGGCTAGCGCCAGCACGAACGCGGCCTGCGGGAACGTGATCGCCCTGAGCAGCGGCTTCACGTAGAAGCGGTCCGCCACCTCCACCTCGCTCGTGAGCCGGTTGGGCAGCCGGAAGGTGCGCATGCCGTCGGCGGAGGCGAACAGCGCCAGGCTGTGCGACTGCTCTGCCCAGAAGTCCTCGTCCTCGTCGAGCTCCTCCAGCGACTCGCGGAATTCGAGCACGGTGGGCCGGTCGGCGCCCGCGGCCTCCAACTGCTCCGCGGCTGCTGAGCCCAGGTTCTTCAGCTCGATCCGGTCGGCATCCGCGTCCGGCGTGATCGGCGTGGTGGAGAGATAGATCGAGACGCAAGGACCGTCCGACGCCGCGAGCAGACGCTCGACCTCAGTGTGCGTCG
Organism: Thermoleophilaceae bacterium; assembly: GCA_036555755.1. Taxonomy (GTDB): domain Bacteria; phylum Actinomycetota; class Thermoleophilia; order Solirubrobacterales; family Thermoleophilaceae; genus JAICJR01. Next base: position 4,547 of record DATBKS010000011.1, on the reverse strand, counting down.
GAATGTCCGTATGAAGGGTCGTGCGGACAAGGTAGCGCTGCTCGATCGGCTGCGTCGCCCCCGGCCACCGGGTTTAGGGGTACTGGCTATTTCGCCGGTGCGAGCCCAGTGGCGTAGCGCCATGCTGATTGCCATGACCACGCATCTCGCTCCCCAGTTTCTCCGGCGATCCTCTTTGGTCGACGCGATGATGGATCGCTATGTCGATTGGCGGGAGGAGTCGGATGGTGTGGAGCGGGCTTATCGGGCTTGGGTCCAGGCGTCGTCCGGCGAGCGGCGTTTCGGCTACCTCGCCTACACGGCCGCCCTGGACCGTGAGGAGCGCGCTTGTGATCTGTACAGCGCCGCAATAGCGGCTTATCGAGAGGTGGCGGGATGAAGATCTTGATCACAGGTGGGTCGGGCGTGCTCGGAGGTGCGCTGATGCCGCATCTGCGCGAGGCGGGACACGAGATCCACGCGCCCGCGCGCGCGGAGCTCGACCTGTTCGACGCCGCGTCGGTGGCGGAAGCCGCCGCCGGCATGGACGCCGTCTACCACCTCGCCACGCGCATCCCGCCGCCTGAGCATCAGGGCGAACCGGAAGCCTGGCGCACCAACGACCGGCTGCGCGCCGAGGCCACGCCGATCCTGGTCGACGCCGCGCTGGCTGGCGGCGCGCAACACTTCGTCTTCCCGGGCATCGCCTTCGTCTACGCGGCGGAGGGCGAAGTCGACGAGTCAAGCCCGGTGGTCGACCCGATGGGCTCGGCCGCGTCGGCGCTCGTGGCCGAGCGCGAGATTGAACGCTTCAGTGCCGAGGGCCGCAACGGCGTCGTGCTCCGGCTCGGCCTGCTCTACGGCCCCACCACCGGCAGCGACGTGCCCGCCGAGCGCTGGGCGCCCTACGGCGCGACGCTCCGCATCAAGGACGCCGGCACCGCCCTCGCCGTCGCGCTCGATCTGCCCGGCGGCATCTACAACGTGGTGGGCGACGGCCAGCGCGTGTCGAACCAGCGCCTCAAGGACGCGAGCGGCTGGCGGCCGCGCGCGGAGGTTGCCGCATGAGCGCAGGATCCTTTCGTTTTCCCGCGTTTGGCTGTGCCCTTTTTGCGTCCTAGGTAAGAAGACGCTCAGCTCCGGTGGCGCTAGGGAATTGCCGCCGCCTTCACGGTCACGGACCGATCGCTTGAAGGGGAGTTCCTTATGGGACGAGGCCTTGTTTTGGCAACGCTTGTCTGCGCCCTGCTGCTGGTACCTGTGGCTGCGTAGCCAAGAAGCACTCGACGGCGACGGTTCGACCTTCGGGTCGGACGTGTCGGGTCCCGATGGCTCCGGCTTCATCGAGAGTCTGTTCAACAGCTTCTTCGACAGCCAGGGCCAGGCCCACGAGCCGATCCCGTTCGACGGGCGCTCGGACTACGTGGCGTTCACCGACGCGGGCATCCCCGCCGGCGCCATCTTCACCGGCGCGGAGGTGATCAAGACGCCCGAGCAGCAGACGATCTTCGGCGGTGTGGCCGGAGAGCCGTTCGACTCCTGCTACCACCAGGCCTGCGACACGATCAACAACCTCAACCACAAGTCACGCCAGATCGGAAGGGAAGGGGCGCCCCCCGGTTTCGGCCGGGGCGCTCTCTCTTTACGGCGCGGCGGGGACGATCGCGAGCGGCGTCTCGTCGGGCAGCCCGCTCGTGTCGAAGCGCGGCGACGCCAGGCGCTCGACGTTCGGCATGCGCTCGAGGAAGGGCTCGGCCGTTTCGAGGAAGCTGACCTTCGGCGTGCGGTAGTGCATCGGCACGATCCACTTCGCGCCGAGCCGCTTGGCGATGGCCGCCGCCTGGCCGTCGTCGATCGTTGGTCCGCCGCCGACGGGAATGAAGAGCAGGTCGACGTTGCCGATCGTCTCCGCCTGGAGGTCGCGCAGCTCGCTCTGGCCGAAGTCGCCGAAGTGGGCCACGCGCACGCCGTCGAAGTCGAATACGAAGATCGTGTTCGGCCCGCGCTGGGTGCCGGCGGCGGGGTCGTGCTCGGAGGCGACGCCAATCACCTCGCCGATCGGCGATTCATGCCGGCCGGCCGTGGAGCGCAGCGTCACAGGGTCGCCGCCGATCGCCTCGACTCCGTTGTGGTCGCGATGCTCGTGCGTGACGAGGAGCAGGTGGGCGTCCACGCCGTCGATCGCCGGGTAGTTGAACTCCAGCCCACGACTGGCGAGCGCGGAAACGTCGCCGAACGGATCGATGAAGACGGTCGTCCCGTCCGCACTCAGGCGGAAGGCGGACTGGCCGTACCACTCAACTTGCATGCTGCTCCTCAGGTCGGGGTGTGCGTAGGGGGACTCGGCTCGGCACCGCCGCCTCATCGGCGTGCGCGTACCGGCCTCCGCGCATCAGCGACGCCAGCGCGGCGATCACGCACGCGACGATCGCAAACGCGAACGCCTCGTGCAGACCGGTCTTGAACGGCGCCGCGATCAGCTGCGGGAAGAAGGAGTGGCCGGTGATCGTGGCGCGGTCGCTCACGCTCAACGCGGCCAGCGCGTGCGGGCCGACGAGGTGCTGGATCGGGTTGTAGCCGAGGAACGCGGCGAACAGGATCGACACCGGCGGCAGGCTCGCGACGTGGTGGGCGGTCGCGGGCGCGACGCCGTGGGCCTCGAGGCCGCTCGCCATCGTGTGGGGCAGGGTGGCCGACAGGCCGACGATCATCAGCGTGAAGAAGATCCCGATCGACAGCACCTGCGCGGAGTTCTGGAAGGTCTGATTCATCGCCCCGCCGGCGCCGCGGTCGCCGCGCGGCAGGCTGTTCATCACGGCAGCGCGGTTGGGGGAGGCGAACAGCCCCATCGACACGCCGGTCAGGAACAGCACCGCGGCGAACATCGGGTACTTGAAGTCCACCGGCAGCAGCATCAGCAGGCCGAAGCAGAGCGCCGCGGCGAACATCCCGCCGGTGGCGAACGGACGCGCGCCGATGCGGTCGGACAGGTAGCCGGAGGTCGGCCCGGCGATGAGCATGCCGATCGTCAGCGGCAGCATGTAGATGCCCGCCCATAGCGGCGTGCTCGTGAAGTCGAAGCCGTGCAGCGGCAGCCACAGCCCCTGCAGCCAGATGATCAGGATGAACATCAGGCCGCCGCGCGCGACCGCGGACAGGAACGTCGACAACGTGCCGAACGTGAACGCGCGGATCTTGAAGAGGTCCAGCCGGAACATCGGGTCCGGCGCGCGCTTCTCGATCATCGTGAAGGCGACCAGGCAGGCGAGGCCGCTGGCTATCAGGGCGATCGCCGTGGGGCTGGTCCAGCCGGTGGGGTGGGAGCCGTAGGGGCGGATGCCGTGCGTGACGGCCACCATGATGCAGACGAGGCCTACGGCGAACGTGATGTTGCCCCACCAGTCGATCGGCCGCTTGCGCGGCTCGCTGCGCTCCTCGAGCTTGAGGTAGGCCCAGACGGTTCCGAAGATTCCGACCGGCACCGAGATCAGGAACACGAGCCGCCAGCTCACGGGAGCGAGCAGCCCGCCGAGCACGAGCCCGATGAACATGCCGCTGACGCCGACGATGTTGTTGATTCCGAGCGCCGTGCCGCGCTGGTTGACGGGGAAGGCGTCGGTGATGATCGCGGCCGAGTTGGCGAGCAGACACGCGCCGCCGATCCCCTGCACGACCCGGAACGCGATCAGGTAGGTGGCGCCGGCCCGGCCGGTCATCCAGTCGATCGTGAGCAGCAGCGACGCGACCGTGTAGATCAGGAACCCGAGGTTGTAGATCTTCACGCGCCCGTACATGTCGCCGAGCCGGCCGAGGCTGACGATCAGCACGCTTGCCACGACCATGTAGCCGAGGATCATCCAGAGCAGGTAGAAGCTGTTGGAGGGAACGAGGGGATCGAGATGGATGCCGCGGAAGATGTCCGGCATCGCGATCAGGGTTATCGAGACGTCGAGCGTCGCGAGCAGCACGCCGAGCGTGGTGTTAGAGAGCGCGATCCACTTGTAGTTGTCCTTCATGGGCTCGGTAGAACTATACACAGGTAACCTGTACAGTTTGCCTGAGTGACCGTGGCGAAAAAGACAGACACCGCGCGCGTGGCCGCCGATCTGCGCGTCGTGATCGGGCAATTAGTCCGGCGATTGCGGGCAGAACATCGCTTTCCGCTGTCGCAGGGCTCGGTGCTCGGGCGGCTCGACCGGCAGGGTCCGCAGAGCGTGAGCGACCTCGCGGCCGCAGAGCGCGTTCGGCCGCAGTCGATGGCGCAAACGGTGAGCGACCTCGAGCACGACCGCCTCGTGCAGCGCGCGCCGGACCCCACGGACGGGCGTCGGCAACTCGTGTCTTTGACGGAGGAGGGGCGCGACGCGCTCCTGGCCGATCGCCGCAGTCGGGACGGCTGGCTCGCGCGTGCGATCGAGGACGACCTCTCGCCGGAAGAGCAGAAGGTGCTGCGCGACGCGGTGGATCTGCTGCGGCGCCTGGGCGAGGCGTAACCCCTTCCGACGGGTTAGGGTCGCGGTGCAGCGGGCGCCGGAGATCGGAGGCTTGAGATGGAAGCCAGCAGCCAC
>DATBKS010000010.1:0-28014 GCA_036555755.1 Thermoleophilaceae bacterium | reverse complement strand
AACCCGGGCGTCACTGTAAGCGAACTCGCGCAGATGATGAACATCAACCCTCCCAATTACCTGTACCGGGTTATGGCCAATCTCCAGGCCGACGGTGCGGTGACTAAGCAGGGCAAGGGTTACGTCGCGACCTAGACACAGCTAGGCGGCAACCTTCTCCATCTTCGCGATGATCGCGTCGGCGAACTCGGACGTGCCCACCGCCGTCGGATCGTCGCGGGTTGGCTTCATGTCGTAGGTCACCGACTCGCCCTCGCGGATCACGTCCGCGATCGCGTTCTCCATCACGTCCGCCGCCTGCGTCTCTTCGAGGTGGCGCAGCATCATCACGCCCGACAGAAGCAGCGCGGTGGGATTCACCTTGTTCTGCCCCTTGTACTTGGGCGCCGAGCCGTGCACCGCCTCGAACACGGCGTAGTTGTCGCCGATGTTCGCGCCGGGCGCGAGGCCGAGGCCGCCGATCATGCCCGCGCCGAGGTCGGACACGATGTCGCCGTACAGGTTCGGCAGCACGATCACGTCGTACTCCTCGGGGCGCGACACGAGCTGGTTGCAGAGGTTGTCGATGATCCGGTCCTCGAACTCGACGTCCGGATACTCCTGCTCCGCTACGTCCCGGCCCACCTTCAGGAACAGGCCGTCGGTGTGCTTCATGATGTTGGCCTTGTGCGCGAGAGTCACCTTCTGGCGCCCGTTCGCCTTCGCGTACTCGAAGGCGGCGCGCACGATCTTCTGGGTGCCGTAGACGGAGATCGGCTTGATCGACACGCCAATGTCCTCGCGCAGCTGCGTGCCCTCGGTCTTGGCGATGAACTCGCGCAGCTGCTCGGTCTTCGGGTCGCCGAGCTCGAACTCGATGCCCGCGTAGAGGTCCTCGTGGTTCTCGCGGACGATCACGATGTCGGTCTCGGGGAAGCGGGTGCGCACGCCCTCATAGGCCTTGCACGGGCGCAGGCAGGCGTGGAGGTCGAGCTCCTTGCGCAGGGCGACGTTGATCGAGCGGAAGCCGGACCCGACGGGCGTCGTAATCGGTCCCTTGATCGCGATGCCGCGCTCCTTGATCGACTCGAGGACGCGGTCGGGCAGCGGTGTGCCCTCTTGTTCATAGACGTCGGCGCCGGCGTCCTGGAAATCCCAGTCGAATGCGACGCCGGTGGCTTCCAGCACTCGCTGGACTGCCTCCGATATCTCCGGCCCGGTGCCGTCGCCGGGGATAAAGGTCACGCGGTGAGCCACTGGGGCGTTCCTTTCGTAGTAAGCAGAAGTCTGGTGAAGGGCCGCGCATTATCGCTTGCCCGAGCTGAAATGGCCCCAAACGCTGTGCGAGGATGAGGATCAGTTGTTTGGCCGCTCAATCCAGCTGGGCCGGATCTTTGGCATCCGGATAGGCGCGAACCCGAGTTGGTTCGTCGTCCTCTTCCTGCTGATCTGGCTTCTCAGCGGGCAGTACAAGGACGCCTTCCCGGGACATGACACGAAGGCGTTCGTGCTCGCCACCGCCAGCGCGCTCCTGCTCTTCCTGTGCGTGCTGCTGCACGAGCTCGGTCACGCGGTTGTGGCGCGTCGCAACAAGGTGCCGATCGCGGGCATCGAGCTGTGGCTCTTCGGCGGCATCGCGACGATGACGCGCGAGCCCGACACGCCGGGGGCCGCCTTCCGCATCTCGGCCGCCGGGCCGTTCGTGACCTTCCTGATCGCGCTGTTCGCCTGGGTCGCGGGAGGGCTGATCTGGGGCGGCAACGAGTTCGCCAACGCCGCCTACCTCAGCGAGCGCTTCGGCTACAGCTCGGCGGAGGTCCTGCTCGGCTACGTGGCTCTCGTGAACACGGGCCTGCTCATCTTCAACCTCATTCCGGGCTACCCGCTCGACGGCGGCAACATCCTGCGCGCCATCGCCTGGTGGCGCACCGGCGACCGCGTGCGGGCCACGCGCTTCGCCGCCCGCACCGGGCGCCTCATCGCCTACGTGATCATGGCCCTGGGCGTGTACGTCGCCATCCGGCTCAGCTTCTTCTCGGGGCTGTGGTTCCTGCTGATCGGCAACTTCTTCGCCCAGGCCGCGCGCGGCACCGAGATGCAGACGCGCATCACCTCCCAACTCGAGGGACTCAGCGTCGCTGACGTCATGGACGCGGAGCCGGTGGCCGTCCCCTCGGAGGCGAAGCTCGACCGCGTGCTCGACGAGTTCTTCCTCCGTTACCGCTGGCCGTGGTTCCCGGTGGTCGACCGCACCGGCCACTTCCAGGGGCTCGTTATCAGGGAGAAGGTGGACGAGGTGCCCGAGGAACTGCGCCCCGGCTGGACCGTGGACGAGGTGATGTCGAGAGACGCCGAGGGCTCACTCCGCGTGCTCACGGACGCCCCACTCGAGTCGCTCCTGAGCCGCGAGGGACTCCGGACCCTGGGCGCGCTGATGGCGGTGGACGGCGAGGGCGTGCTCAAGGGAGTCGTGACCCTGGACCAAGTCAGACGCGCGCTCCAGCCAACCACGCCGGCCGTGTAGCCCGGCGGACGGCCGACTGCGGACGGCGGACTCTGTTTGCATAGACTCCCGGCCCCGTGCCCACCCACGACGTACTCGTAATCGGAGCCGGCCTCGCCGGTCAGCGGGCGGCCCTGGCGGCCGCCGAGCAGGGAGCCTCGGTAGGGATCCTGTCCAAGGTCCACCCCGTGCGCTCGCACTCGAACGCGGCCCAGGGCGGCATCAACGCGGCGCTCGGCGCCGAGGACACGTGGGAGTCGCACGCCTTCGACACCGTCAAGGGCTCCGACTACCTGGGCGACCAGGACGCCATCGAGATCATGTGCCGGGCGGCGCCGCAGGAGATCCTCGATCTCGAGCACCTGGGCGTGACCTTCCACCGCAACGAGGAGGGCAAGCTCGGCACCCGCGCCTTCGGCGGCGCGTCCGCGGCTCGCACCTACTACGTGGCGGACATCACCGGTCAGGCGATCCTGCACGTGCTCTACGAGCAGCTCATGAAGCACAGCGAGGTGTACCGCTACGAGGAGTGGTTCAACACCGCGCTCGTGACCGACGACGAGGGCCAGATCGCGGGCGTCGTGGCGCGCAACATGCGCGACGGGGCGATGGAGCTGTTCGGCGCCAAGGCCGTGATCCTCGCGGCGGGCGGCAACGGGCAGATCTACAACCCCACCACCAACGCGCTGATCTGTACCGGCGACGGCATCGCCCTCGCCTACCGCGCCGGCGCCCCGTTGATGGACATGGAGATGGTCCAGTACCACCCCACAACGCTCCAGGGCAACGGTCTTCTCATCACCGAGGGCGCGCGCGGCGAGGGCGCTCACCTCTACAACGCCCAGGGCGAGCGCTTCATGGAGAAGTACGCGCCCAACAAGCTCGAGCTCGCCTCGCGCGACGTGGTGTCGCGCGCGGAGCAGACCGAGATCAACGAGGGCCGGGGCTTCCCCGACGGCACCGTCGCGCTCGACATTACCGTCGTGCCGCGCAAGCGCATCCACGAGGCACTGCGCGAGATCGTCAACGTGGGCCGCGACTTCGCCGGCGTCGACATCACCAAGGAGCCGATCCACATCAAGCCGGGCAACCACTACGTCATGGGCGGGGTGAAGACCGACGTGGACGGCCAGACCGACATTCCGGGCCTCTACGCGGCCGGCGAGGTGGCCTGCGTGTCTGTGCACGGCGGCAACCGGCTCGGCGCCAACTCGCTGCTCGACACCCTGATCTTCGGCGGCCGCTCCGGCCGCCACGCCGCTCACCGCTCGAAGCAGATGGCCCAGCCCACCGCCTCCCGTGAGCACCTGCTCAACGAGGAGCGCGCGATCAAGGAGATCGTCGAGCGCGACCGCACGGGTCGTCGCGTGTCCGAGATCAAGGCCGAGCTCGGCTCGAGCATGGACAAGTACGCGGCCGTCTTCCGCGACGAGGAGGGCCTGAACCAGGTACTCGAGATCGTGCGCCGGCTCAAGGAAGAGGCCAAGACCGTCGCGATCGACGACAAGGGCAAGGTCTTCAACCAGGATCTCTTCGGCGCGCTCGAGCTCGGCTACATGCTCGACAACGCCGAGTGCGTCGTGGTCGGCGCGCTGGAGCGCAGGGAGAGCCGCGGCGCGCAGTTCCGCACCGACTACCCCGAGCGCAACGACGACGAGTGGCTCAAGCACATCAACCTGACCTATACGGATGACGGCCCGGAGATCTCGTACTCCGAGGTGACGATCACCCAGTGGCAGCCCGAGGCGAGGACCTACTAGAGCAATGCCCGACTACACGCTGAAGATCCGTCGCTTCAACCCCGAGTCGGGGGAGGCGGCGTACTGGGAGAACTTCACCGTCCAGCTCGACCCGGCGCGCTCGGTGCTCGACGGCATCCTGCAAGCGCGCAACGACCAGGACGGCTCGATCGCCATCCGCTGCTCCTGCCAGGCCGCGATCTGCGGCTCGTGTGGCGTGCGCATCAACGGCAAGTCGCGCCTCGCCTGCAACACGAAGATCGGCGAGGCGGCGGAGCGCGCCGATCAGATGGGCCGCGGCGAGATCGTGGTCGAGCCGATGGGCAACATGCCCGTACTCAAGGACCTGATCGTCGACATGGACGCGGTGCACTGGAAGAAGGTGCAGCGCGTGGTGCCGTGGCTCCTGCCGGAGGGCGACCCGCCCGAGCGCGAGTACATCGTCCCCGCCGAGTCGATGATCGACGTAACCCAGGCGATGGCGTGCATCCACTGCGGCGTGTGCGTGTCCGCCTGCCTCTCGCTCGAGGTGGACCCCGAGTTCATCGGCCCGGCCGCCCTGGCCAAGGCCTACCGCTTCGTCGGCGACCCGCGCGACGCCCACGAGGAGGAGCGTCTCAAGGATCTCGCCGAGGACCCGCACGGCATCTACGACTGCACCCACTGCTTCGCCTGCGTGGAGGTGTGCCCGAAGGACGTGGCGCCCATGAACCAGATCATGCGCCTACGCCGCCGCGCCACCGGCGACTACGAGATCAAGGACGGCAACGCGGGCTACGGCCACGAGAAGGCGTTCACCGGGCTGATCGAGAAGTACGGCACCCTGCATGAGTCGCAGCTCCTGCCGCGCTCGTTCGGCCAGGGGAGTCTGATCCGCTCACAGCTCGACCCGAACTCGCTGAAGCAGCTGGTCGGCTCCTTCCCCACCGTGATCAACGGGCTCAAGTCGGGCAAGGTCTCGCCGGTCGCGGCCCTGGTCCACCACAAGCTGCCCGACCAGAAGCAGGTGCGCCGCATCTTCAACGAGGTGGAGTCGCACGGGGAGCGGATCGAACTGAACATGTACATCGTCGGCGAAGGCAACGTCGAGCCGGAGGAGGACGAGTGAGCATCAAGGTGGCCTACTGGCCCGGCTGCGTCTCGCGCGGCTTCACCCCCGAGCTGCATGGCTCGATGGCCGCCGTGGCGCCCAAGCTCGACATCGAGCTGATCGAGCTCGACCGCGCGAACTGCTGCGGCGCCGGTGTGATCGCCGAGCACAACCAGGAGCTTGTGGACAGCCTCAACGCCCGCACGTTCGCGATGGCACAGGGCGTGGAGGGCGCGCTCGGCATGATGAACATCTGCTCCACCTGCCAGGGCGCGCAGGCCGAGTGCAAGGAACGGCTCGACGCCGACACCGCCTACCGCGACCACATCAACGGCCACCTCGAGCCCGAGGGCCTCGCCTACGAGAAGAACGCCGCGTGGTGGAACAAGAACTTCCTCTGGCTGCTGGTCGAGGACATCGGCCTCGACGCGCTGCGCGAGAAGGTCGTGCGGCCGCTGTCCGGGCTGCGCGTGGCGCCGTTCTACGGCTGTTACATCGTCCGGCCGCAGTCACGGCTCGGCTTCGACGAGATGCCCGAGCGCGACCTCTATCTGGAGCAGGTGATCGAGGCGATCGGCGCGACGCCGGTGGACTACGCGGGCAAGCACAAGTGCTGCGGCTTCCCGCTGATCACGATGAACAAGACCACCTCGCTGCGCCAGGCCGGCCGCCACATCGCCGACGCGATCGACGCCGACGCGGACTGCATGGTCACGCCCTGCCCGCTCTGCCACCTCAACCTCGATCTCCAGCAGCCCGACGCCGCCAAGTACGTGGAGCGCGACCTCGGCATGCCGGTGCTGCATTTCCCGCAGCTCGTGGGGCTGGCGCTCGGCCTCGAGCCCAAGGAGCTCGGGATGAACAAGCACGTCGTCAAGACGGGCGACGTTCAGCGCAAGATCGCGGCGCTCGCCGCTGCCTAGCGGCCGACGGTTTAGGCTCCGCGGCTATGGATCTCGCGGAATACAGAAAGGTCAGCCACGACGTTTGGGAGCGGTTGGCTTCCGGCTGGGACTCGTGGACTGACGTCATTGTCGAGCAGTCGGGCGTTGCGACCGAGCAGATGGTGGCGGCGCTGTCGCCGAAGCCCGGCGAGACGATCCTCGAGCTCGCCTCCGGCGCGGGCGTGGGCGGTTTCGCGGCCGCAGCCGTGATGGGCGGCGAGGGACGGCTGATCATGACCGACTTCGCCGAGCACATGGTGGATGCGATGCGGCGCCGCGGCGCGGATCTCGGCTTCGACAACATCGAGTACCGCGTGATGGACGCCGAGCAGATGGACCTCGGCGACGACTCGGTGGACGGCGTGCTCTGCCGCTGGGGCTACATGCTGATGGCGGACCCGGCGGCCGCGCTGCGCGAGACGCGGCGCGTGCTGCGTCCCGGCGGGCGGCTGAGCTTCTCGGTATGGGGCGCGCCGCAGGACAATCCCTGGGGCGTCATCCCGGCCCAGGTTCTGGTGGAACGCGGCCACATGGAGCCGCCGCAGAGCGACGCGCCGGGGATCTTCGCGCTGGGCGATCCCGGCCGGATCGAGGCGCTCGTGACCGGCGCCGGCTTCGAGAGTCCGCAGCTCGAGGAGGTCAGGCTGACCTGGAACTACGTCGACTTCGCGCACTTCTGGAGCTTCCTCACCGAGGCCGCCGGCGGCATCGCGTTCGTGTTCGCCCAGCTCGACGACCGCGAGACGGCGGAGGTGCGCGCGGACATCGAGACGCGCGTCGAGCAGTACAAGACGAGCAACGGCAGCTACGACATGCCGGGCGCCTGCATCAACGGCCTCACCCGCTGACCTACGCGCGAGGCCCACGGCACCTCCGGCCGCCGGTGGATCCCGACCGTCCCGGTCACCGGCGCGCGGTCGAGCAGGTAGCCCATCAGCTCGGCGTCGCCGTAGCCCATGTCGCTCGCCTCGAGAGGTGAGTGTGTGAGGAGTTGGTCGCCGGTCACCGGGTGGTAGGCGACGTAGAGCGGGAGCCGGCCGGGCGCGTCGACCCGGTAGATGTAGCCAGTGGAGACAGGAGCGCCCGCGAACCTTGGCGCGGCGGGCCGCTTCGGACGAGCGGCGAGATGCGCCCGCTGGCGGACGGCGCGAATGCGGGACCCCGCGGGGACTGTGTCCTTCCATCCGAACGGTGCGCCTACAAAGCGGGCGCGGGCAGCCGGCGAGGGCTCGGCGTGGCCGGGCGCAGGCGTGCGGTCGCTGACAAGGCGACCTTCGGCGTCCACCCAGACCGGCACCGAATCGTCCTGGCGGAACGCCAGCAGGCTGCCCAGCTCGCCGGCGAGCTCCGCCCCCTCAGGCGCCCAGCCGTAGCCGTAGACGTGGCGGCGGCGCCGCTGATCGACCGCGCGGACGACGCCGACCGCGCCGTCGTCAACCACGCGGCGCGGCGCCAGCGCCTGGGCGTCGAGCAGGTCCGCGGCCTCGTACACCTTGGCGGCGGCCTTGGCGTTCACGTCCACCAGGGCCTCGGCCGCGATCCGGGTCTCGAGGCGCCGGAGGCCCAGGGCGAAGCCGGCCGCCAGCTCTGCGTCCTGCGGCCGCGCCCGGAGCCGGGCGAGCACGTCCTTATAGATCGGGAGCCCGGAGGGACGCATGCGCACAGATGCCGCCCTGGCCGGGGTGAGCGGCCGATCGAAGCTCGCCGTCCGCGGATCGACGCCGGCGAGATGCAGCTCGACCATCGTGTGGACACATTTCGAGCAGTCGCAGCAGTTGACGATGCAGTTGCCGTCGAGGCAGACTCGGATGCGCTCCACCGCCTCGGGCCACGTCGCCAGGCGCGCCACCTTCTCGATGCGCGTGGCCTCGCCGCTCACCTCGATGCGCGTGACCTCGCTCGAGTAGCGGTGGTCGAGCACGTGGTGGGAGCCGGTCGGTATCAGCTCGCCGAACGCGTAGTTGGACGAGGTCAGCACGCGGCTTGCGCGGAGCACATGACCAAGTCCGGCGAGCACGGCGCCATGGATCGCGTCCCAATCCATGATCGGCTCGCTGTGGGCGCGCATGTTCGTCGCGCACGCCGCCAGCTCGAGGCCCGCGACCGCGGCCGCGTCGCGCGCGGCCTCAAGCGCCCGCTCCGCTTGGCGCTCGTCGAAGAGCACGTCGACCCCGCGTATGTAGACGAGGTGCGTGAGCGGCGGCTCCGCCGGCGTCTGGAGTTCCATGAACACGCTGTGCCAGGAGTCGACGCCGCGGCTGAAGTAACAAACCGTGGTGTCGAGCCCGGCCTCCGGAACCGCGGTGGTGTCCGCCCGGACGGTGATCGGCTTCATCTTCGCGGGATAGAAGGAGTCGTAGACGCGCATCACGTCGTCGAGGGCGGCGAGCACCTTGGGTGACACGGGACCGTCGACCTCGAGCGGCTCGCCTCTGATCAGCGCGGGCGGCAGCAGTGCGCAGAGGAACGGCGTGGCGTCGCCGTCGTCGCGTCCGAACGGCTGCGGAATCTCGAACCAGAGCTCGAACTCGTCGGCTCCGTCGGGCCGGACTCGGGCCGACAGGCGGTGGCCGCCCTCGGTCTCGCTCAAGGCAACCTGATCGACCTTCACGTGCCGATCCTACGTCGAGCGCTTGCGGCGAGCAGGGCACCGCTGGTAGAAGAACACTGGCAGCGGGAGACGCCAGCTGGACTCGCAAACGGAAGACGCTCCCATCTCAAGTCGACTCATCCTCATAGCCGACGGCTGGCTCGGCAATGCCGGAGACGCCGCCATCCTGCTCGCGATGCGCAAGTCGCTCACGAATGCGATCGACGGCGCGCGGCTCGTGTTCTGCTGCCACCAGCACCGGCTCGTGGGTTACCGCTATCCCGAGCTGGAGCTGGCGCCGCCGCTCGAGTGCCTCGTGCGCGACAACCTGCCGTGGACCGACGAGCGCGACCATGCCGAGCGCGACTCGGTCGAGCGCCTGGTGGCCGAGGCGGATCTCGTGATCGCCCCCGGCGGCGGCTTCCTCTACGAGCACTACAACCCCGAGGGCCGGCTTGCCACCTACGAGGCGCTGCTCGATCGGGGCAAGCGGCTCGTGTTCTACTCGCAGTCGATCGGCGAGTTCAGCGACCCGACGCTGCGCGCGCGGCTCGCCGCCATCCTGCGCGCGTCCGCTCTCGTGCTGGTGCGAGACCAGATCTCGTACGAGACCGCGCGGGCCTGGGGCGGCATCGGCGAGCTCGAGCTGACCGCCGACGAGGCCTTCCTCCTCACGGCGCGGCGGCGGCCGTTCGTCCGCAACGGGCGCGCTCTGCTCGCCACCGTCTCCCTCCACCCTTGGTGGACGGGCTCGAACGGGGCGCTCTGGCTCGACGACTCGGACATGCAGGCGGTGGCGGCATCGCTCACGCGGCTGCTCGAGCGCGGGCTCGTGAACAGGATCACGTTCGCCTCCACCACCCAGGGCCTCGGCGGCCCGCGCTGGGCGCTCGAGGACGACTACGACGCCGCCCTGGCAGTGGTCGCGCACATGCCGGACAGGCTCTCGTCGCGGCTCACCGTCGTCCCGGGCTACGTGTCGGCCGACGACTACATGCAGCTCGCCACGAGGCACTCGCTGGCGATGTCGATGCGCATGCACGGCGCGATCCTCGCCGCCGTGGCGGAGACGCCCACGCTGCTCGCCAACGCCGCCGCGAAGGTGCAGTGGGCGCGAACGCCGGGCGCTCCGGTGTTCGAGACGATCCACGAGCGTGCGGACCTCGGCCGCCTCGACGAGCGGCTCAAGGAGCTGCTCGCCGAGCGCAAGCGCTGGAAGCAGGACCAGCAGCGCGCGGTCAGCGGGCTGCGGCAGCTCGCGGACACGAACGCCCGGCGCGTGGCCGAGGCGCTCTCGGCCTAGTGACCTGAGTCATTGGCTGCAGAGCGTCTCGACGCCGCCGTCGAGCGTTCCGAGCAGCACCTCGTCCGCCATACCGAGGAAGAAGCCGTGCTCAACCACGCCGGTCTCGGACTTGAGGGCGGCGGCCAGCTCCTCGATGCTGCCTTCCTTCGGCACCGCGCAGTCGAGGATCACGTGGCCCTCGTCCGTGACGTATGGCGAGTCCCCCGCCAGACGGAGCTCCGCCTCGTCGACCACGTGATCTAGCAGGCGCGCGCGCGTCGAGCGCCAGCCGAAGCGCACGACCTCGACCGGCACCGGCCAGGTCTCGCCAAGGCGCCCCACCTTCTTGTCGGTCTCCGCCACCACCACGAAGTGCCGCGCCGCCGCGATCACGAGCTTCTCGCGCAGCATCGCCCCGCCCCCGCCCTTGATCAGCCCGAGGTTCGGGTCGACCTCGTCGGCGCCGTCGATGGCGAGGTCGAGCGAGCCGGCGGCGTCGAGGTCGATCAGCTCGATCCCCACCTCGCCGGCCACCTCCTCGGTGCGCACCGAGGCCGCCGCGACGCGTACATCGAGCTTCCGCTCGCCGATCGCCTCGACCACCTTCCACACGGCGCGCCCCGAGCCGAGCCCGATCGTCATGCCCGGCGCGATCCTCTCGACGGCTGCCGCGGCCGCGGCCGCTCGCGCGGCGTCCTTGGGATCTCCGGCCACGCGGCCATCGTATTGACGCCGCGCGACCGAAGACCGATCCAAGGCCTTTCCAACAACGAGAAAGACCGGCCTGATCGGCCGGCCCTCTCGCGGTGCTAGGCGTACCCCAATTCCGCCCTGTGGAAAGCTTTGTCCCTGCCCCCCGTCCAGTCTTCCGTGACTGGTATGTGCCTTAGTTGTGCCCGTGCGCGAGCTCGTCTAAGTCCCCCTTCACGTGTGATTTGCGGGGGATTTTCAGGGGGAAGGCGCGGGGGACCCGCGAGTGAGACGGCGGGTGACATAGGGGGGAGAAATCCCTCACCCCTTCTCCCCCCTCGATCGGTAGACTCCCCGCGATGCGGGGGCGTGTGACGGTCGTGACTGCCGAGTTCGAGGACCTGGTGAAGGTCGGGCTGAGCCAGCTGATCTCGGAGGACGAGAACCTTCAGCTGGTGGCCAGCGACGTGCCCCTGACCCAGATCACGGGCGCGATCGAGGAGCACTCGCCCGCCGTGGTGCTGCTCAACTTCGGCTCGCTGCCGACGCCCGGGATGGTGCACCAGCTGCACGAGCGCCACCCGGACACGCGCATCGTCGTGCTCGCCAATAGGCCGACCGCCGCCGAATGCAACCAGATGCTCTCGTTCGGCGCGACCGCCTGCATCTCGAAGGAGACGCAGGGCCGCGACATCATCAACGCGATCCACCTCGCCTCACGCGGGATGCATGTGCTGCCGCGCTCGGCGAGCGCCGGCGGCATGACAGAGCGCCAGATGGGCACGCCCGGTCCCGACCTGCTGACGCCGCGCGAGGCAGACGTCCTCGAGCTGCTCCAGGAGGGGCGCACCAACGCGGAGATAGCCCACACGCTCTCGATCGGAATCGAGACGGTGCGCACGCACGCGCGGAACATCTATCGGAAACTGGGGATCACCTCACGCCGCGACTTGGCCTCGTTGTCCCGAGCTGCCAAGGCGTAGTCCGCAGTCCGCCGTCCGCAGTCCGCAGGGCGGCGGTCCTGATGCCCTGCCGACTACGGACCGCGGACTGCCGACTCGCGTTCACACCCTGATCACGCCTCGTTACCCACCCGGTAACCGGAAACCGCTGCTTTGCGGGGAACCTGCGCCGTGATAACGCGAAATGAGGAGGCGCAGGATGACGAGCAGGGCCGACCTGCACTGCCACTCCACGGCGTCGGAGCTGGCGAAACTAGGGGTCCAGCGGGCAGTCGGACTCCCCGAGTGCGCGACGCCGCCGGAGGAGGTCTATGAGCTCGCCAAGCGGCGGGGCATGGACTTCGTGACGATCACCGACCACGACACGATCGACGGTGCGCTGGAGCTTGCCGACCGTCCCGACTGCTTCGTGTCCGAGGAGCTGACGGCGTCTTTTAGGGACGAGCCCCAGGCAGTGCACGTGCTCTGCTGGGGCATCACCCCCGACGATCACGAGTGGCTCCAGGCACACAACGGCGACGTCGAGCTGTGCGCGGCGTACCTCCAGGAGCACGAGATCGCCTCGGCGCTCGCGCACCCGTTCTACTCGGTGGCGGCGCCGCTCGAGCCGCGCCACCGCAAGCGCCTGGCGGACCTGTTCCCCGTGTGGGAGACGCGCAACGGTTCCCGCCCGCCCGAGCTGAACGCGCCCGCCGCTATGTACATCGACACGCACGGCGGCACGAGCGTGGCTGGCTCGGACGACCACGCGGGCGTCGACATCGGGCGCACCTACACGGAAACCCCGCCCGCCTCGACACCCGAGGACTTCCTCCAGTGGATCCGCCTCGGCGAGACGCGCGCCTGCGGCGACCAGGGCAGCGCCGCCAAGTGGGCGCACGCCGCGATCGTGCTTGGCGCCCGCGCGGTGGGCCGCGGGGACGGCTCGGCGCCTGATCCGCGCGCCGTCTTTGCCATCGCTCAGCGAGTGATCAGCGAGGGTCACGCGCGCAGCGGCGAGAACGGGCAGGGGCTCGGCCCCGACGACGCCCGCGCGCTCCTGCGCGGCTGGCTCGACGCAATGCAGCTCGACGTGGACGAACGCGGACTGGTCGCGCTGATGCAGGAGGACGGCTTCAGCCACAAGTCGCTCCAGCGCCGCGCGCGGCGCACGCACGAGCGAAAGCTGGGCCACGCGGTTGACGAGCTTCTCGGCGCGCTGATCCACGAGGGGGACCCCGGCGCGGCTGTTCGTGGGCTATTCGAGGCATGCACTCCGGCCATCCCCTACGCGCCGGCCACCGCATTCCTGGCACGCGAGCAGTCGCGCCTCACAACGCGCGAGGACCGGCCGCCGCGAGTGGCGATCATCGCGGACGGGGTCGGCGGGATGCACGGCGTCACGCACACGCTCGACGAGATCCGCGAGCGCGGGGTGCCCGGCTTCGACGTCGAGGTGGTGGGCACCGACCACAACGTGGACCGGCGCCTGCCGGCCGTCCCCGACATCGACCTGCCCTTCTACGAGGGGCTGAAGCTCGGCGTGCCGAGCCTCACCGCGATCTCGGAGACGCTGGCCGAGGGCCGCTACGACCTCGTTCACCTGTGCGCGCCAGGGCCGGCTGGGATCGGCGCCGCGCTGGTGGCCGGGGTGATGGGGCTGCCGACGCTCGCGAGCTACCACACGGAGCTCGCCCAGTACGCGAAGCTCCGCTCCGGCGGGCAGCGGCTCGAGGGCGCCATGCGCCTGCTCCTCGCGGCCTTCTACGGCCGCGCCGAGCGCGTGCTCTCGCCGAGCGCCGCCGCCGACAGCTCGCTCCAGGAGCTCGGCGTGCCGAAGACCAATCTCTCCCGCTGGGAGCGCGGCGTGGACCTCTCGCGCTTCTCCCCCGCGATGCGGGTCGAGGGATCGCTGCCCGGCGAGCTGAACGTGCTCTACGCGGGTCGACTCAGCGTCGAGAAGGGCGTGGACCTGCTGGCCGACGCCTTCCTCGCCGCCCGGGCGCGCGACCCGCGGCTGCGGCTCGTGCTCGCCGGCGGCGGCCCCGACGAGGCACGGCTGCGGATGCGCGTGGGCGAGGCGGCCACCTTCCTTGGCTGGCTCGAGGGCGATGACCTCGCGCGCGCCTACGCGAGCGCGGACATCTTCCTGTTCGCGAGCAGCACCGACACCTTCGGCCAGGTGATCCTCGAGGCGCAGGCCTCGGGCCTGCCGGTGGTGGCGGTGGGCGAGGGCGGCCCGGCCGAGCTGGTGCAGAACGGCCGCACCGGCCTCCTGCGCCCGCCCGACGCCGACGCGCTCGCGCTCGGGCTGCTCGAGCTGGCCGGCAACCCGGCGCGCCGCGCTCGACTCGGCGAGGCAGCCGCCGAGGTGGCGAGCGCGCGCAGCTGGGACCGCGCGCTCAGCCAGCTCGCCGGCGGCTACACCAAGGTGCTCGCTGCGCAGTCCGAGGCGGTCCGCCAGGCCGCCTAGGGCGCAGCCGTCACCGGCTTCGAGCGGGACGCCAGGGAGCGCGCCCTCGGGCTGCGCAGTTCACTGGCGATCGCCTTCGCCGCCCGCTTCGCCTCCTTGCCCGCATAGCCGAGCCCTCCCGGGCGAGGGACATACCCGATGAAGCGGAGGCCGCTCGCGGCCGCTCGCTCGCCGCGCGCGCGTGGCAGGCCGCTCTCGTCCAGCACTCCGAGGTGCCCGACGAGTGGCTCCAAGCCGCGGCGGTAGCCGGTCGCGCAGATGATCACGTCCGGTTCGACATGGGCACCGTCAGCGAGCTGGGCGCCATCGGCGTCGAGCGACTCGACACCGCGCACGATCTCGATTCGCCCGTCCTTTATCGCCTCGATCGTCTCCTTGTCGACGATCGCGGGGGCGACGCCCAGCCGGCGCAGGCGGGCGAAAACGCCCTCCTCGGGCACCGGGAGCCCGTACTTGCTCAGGTCACCTACGTCCATCCGCCGGCCGAACCGAGCGATCGCGTCGCCGACCCGCGGGGGCAGCGGAAGCAAAGCCGCCCCGATCAGGTCGCCGGGGAGCGGGCCCGGCCCCTGCTTCAGCAGGATGTTGGGTGGCGTACGCGCGGAGAGCCAGATCTTCTTCGCCCCTCCTTCGGCGAGGTCGTAGGCAATCTCCATCCCGGTGCAGCCCGGGCCGACCACCAGCACCCGCTGGTCGCGGAACGGTGTCGGGTTCTTGTACTTGCTCGCATGGAGGAGAAGACCGGTGAAGCTGTCGCTGCGGCTCCAGCTCGGGACGAAGGGAACGCCCTCGTAGCCGGTGGCCACCACGACCTGCGGAGCGCGAACCTCGCCCGCCGAGGTGTTCATGACCCAGTCGCCGTCGGGCTCGAGCGTCTCGACCCGGGTGCCGAGCTGCAGGTCGATCCCTGACTCGCGGGCGTGGGTCTCGAGGTGCTCGACCAGCTGATCGCGCGTCGGGAAGAGCGGTGTGCCCTTGGGGAAGGGGCGATCCGGTAGATGGGAAGTCCACCGGCACGTGTTGAGGCGGAGGCGGTCGTAGCGGCCGCGCCACGAGGAGCCGATGCTGTCCGCTTGGTCGAGCACGAGCGGGCGCAGGCCTGCGTCCTTGAGGGCCAGGGCCGAGGCCACTCCGGCCGGGCCGGCGCCGATTACGACTACTTGGCGAGTTTTTGTTTGAGTCTCCATGTGCCCACGCTACGTCCGCTGGGCGAGCCGCGCATCGGGCGAAACACCCAACTCGTGTATGCGACGAAGATGGGTGATTTCACCCACGCCCCACGCTCACGAGCTGGTGCTCGTAGGCATACGCCGTCGCCGCCGCGCGGGTGGAAACGCCCAACTTGACGAAGATGTTGCTCACATGGCGGTCGATAGTGCGCTCGCTGAGGACGAGCTCCGCGGCGATCGCCTTGTTGGTCTCGCCGGCGGCGAGGTGACGCAGGACCTCGAGCTCGCGCTCCGTCAGCCCCCGCCGGTCCACGTGCTCCCTGGTGCGCTCCAGGCCGGCGAGATCCGAGCTCGCGCCAAGCGCGGTAAGCGCCTCGCGGGCGGCCTCCAGCTCCAGCTTCGCCGCCTCCTCGTCTCCCAACGCGCGGCACGCCAGCGCGACGAGCGAGCGCGTGCGGGCGAGCTCATACGGTGCCGCGAGCTGCTGCCACGTCCGCGCGGCCATCCTCAATGCGACAAGGGCATCCGAGGCGGCGCCCTGCGCCAGCTCGACGGCACCGCGTGCCTGGGCCGCCATCGCTTGGAGTTGATCGCTCGCCTCCCCGCGGGCGACGATCTCGAGCTGGCCGCAGGCCTCGCGAGCTGCCTCGACGTCGCCCGCCGCAAGCGCAATCTCGATGTAGGCGGGTAGCAGGTCGGCGCGCTGGGTGCGTTCCGGGGTCTCCGCCACGACCCGGCGAATGCCGGCCTCAGCCGCCGCGATGTTTCCCTGCGCGAGCCGCAGCAGCGCCAAGCCCGGCTGCGGCTCTTTGCCGCGCCGGCTCGCGTCACGGTAGGCATCATCGGCCGCGTCGAGATTCCCGAGCAGGCGCTGGATCTCGCCCTCGCGATAGGCCGCCTCGCCGGCACCTCTCGCGCTTTCTCCCTCGCGGCAGCGTTCCCGGGCTCGCTGAGCTTCTGTCAGCGCCTCCTGCCACGCGCCGCGCAGCTGCATGATCTCCGCGCGGTGGACGAGGCAGCGGCCGCTGAACGCCACGAGGTCGGGCTGCCGCTCACACCACTCGGACAGGGCAGCCGTCCACTCCTGGGCGCGGCGGACCTCGTGAGCGGACTGGCAAGCAAGGATCACGCCGCAGTAGACAAGCCCCGAGACGATCGGGGACAGCTCGCCGTTCGTGACGGCGACCATCGCCTCGTCGAGCAGGCGAAGCCCGTCCTTCAGCTTGCCGTCCTCTATGAGGATGTGGCCCTGTTCGTGGGTCGCGAGCGCGAACAGGTCGGCATCGCCGAAGCGCTCGCCGAGCGCCGCGGCCTCGCCTGCGGTGGCCGCAGCGCTCTCGAGGTCTCCGGTCGCCTCGTGCTCGAAGACCACCGGAAGGAGCAGGTAGCCGCGCTCTGCCCGGTCGCCTCCCTCCCGATCGACAAGCCGCTGCGCGCGTGCGAGCCATCCACCTGCGCGCCCAACCTCGCCCTGGCGAGCGAGGTTCACACCCACCCACATCGCACACCGTGCAGCGGCCATCGACTGACCTGCGTCGAGGTGTTGCCGGTGCGCGCGCTCGAGCAGCCCCAGGTACTGGGACTCGCGTCCGAGCATGTAGGCGGATGTCGCCAGCAGCTCCAGGTCGTCGCCCTCGAGCGGGTCCGACCGATCGGCGCTCGACAGCAGCTCGTACGCCTGCGACCACGACTCAGCCGCGTACGCCCTTCGTCCGTTTTCGAGTTCAGCTGGGCGATCAACCACCTAGCCGATTATCGCGCCGCTACGGCTTCGCGCAGATCACGTACAAGCGGCCCGATTTGTCCATATCCGTCGTCCTGATCTCGCCCGCCCAGCCGGTGGGTGTCTCGCCCGGCACGCCGAATGTGGCGTCTGACGTGGTCACGGGACCCGAGTAGAGCACCGCGTCATTGCTGCTTGGCGAGTTGGTCCAACCGATGCCGCCGCCCGTCGCCACCTCGCCCGGACTGCACTGAACGACTAGATGGTCTGAGATGAAGGGGACGCTCGTGCCGGAGTTGAAATTGACGGTTCGCACGACGAAGTCGTGCGGGCCGGGCGTGCCAGGAGCACCGGGGGCACCTGGCGTGCCGGCGACTCCCTTCTGATTCCACGTGAGCTTGCGCTCGCCGCGGCGGCACTTGCCGGCCTTGCCCTTCTTCGAGGTATCGATGATCCGCATCTTGCCGCCGTGCTTCGAGTAACAGGCGGTGATCTGTCCGCTCTTGGCGGGCACCGAGCCGATGGCCACGCCGCGCACGGCTAGCACCACAGCCGCCAGCGCCAGCACGAACGCGGGGGTAATGCGGAAACGCGAGAGCAAACTCATGTCGATCCTTCCGTTAGGTCCGTTTGGCCATGCTCGGCATGAGCAGCGGCCAGGGGCTGACCTCATGCCGTTTGTCCACTGGGACGATCACCAGCGACGGCTCGCCGCTGTCGATGGCGCTCGCCACCGCGCGCTCGAGTTCGTCGGGCGTCTTCGCCGTATCCGAGGCGACGCCGCACGATCCGGCGAGCGCCGCCCAGTCCGGGTTGCGCAGCTCCGACGCCACCACGCGCCCGTCGAAGCGGTTCGTCTGGTCGCGCCAGACGTTGCCGTAGGCGCCGTTGTCGAACAGCACGCACACGACTCCGATTCCGTACTGCGCCGCGGTGATCAGCTCCTGGAGCCCGAAGCCGAAGCCGCCGTCGCCCGTCACCGCCACCACGGGCGCGTCTGGCCGGCCCACCTTTGCGCCCAGCGCCGTCGCGTAGCCGAAGCCGAGCGTGCCCTGCGGCCCGCACGTGACGAACGTGCGCGGCCCGTAGACGGGCAGTGCGAAGTAGGAGGCGAAGCCCGCCTGGCAGATCTCCTCGACGAAGATGCCGTCGCGCGGGAGGGCGCGCCGAATCGCGCCGAGGAAAGCCACGTGCGGCGTGATCGCTGCTGCTTTCTCCGCCACGCGCGCTTTCACCGCGGCCATCTGCTCCGAGCGGTCCGCGGCGCTGTGGCCGTCGAGCGCGGCTATCAACGCGCGGGTGGCCTGCGCCGCGTCGGCCACCACCGCCACGTCGGGCTTCAGTCGCGTTCGCTGTGTCGGGTCGATGTCGATCAGCCCGGTGCGGAGGCCCGCCGGCGGATTCCCCCAGCGGAACCACATGAGCTCCATGCGCGACCCGATCCCGAGCACCACGTCGGTCTCGTCCCACAGCTCGAGCCCCTCGGCGCAGGTCAGGCTCAGCGCGTGCTCGTTCGACACCACACCGCGGCCGCCGCGGAAGGTCACCACCGGCGCCTGCAGCAGCTCCGCCAGCTCGCGCACCTCCTCCCCGGCCTCCATCGCCCCGCTGCCGACCATGATCATCGGCGCGCGCGCACCGCGCAGGATCTCGGCGAGCTTGTCCACCGCGTTCTCGTCCACCGGCGGCGCCTCGACAGCGCGCGGATGCGGCGGCTCCCCCACCGCCGTCCGCCGGTCGAACACGTCCCAGGGCATGGCGAGCGCCGCCGGTCGCGGCCGGCCACTGGTCATCTGGAAGAACGCCTCTTCCACGAGCCGCCCGGCGTCGGCGGCGTGGTCGATCCGCTCGGCCCACTTGGTGACCCCGCGCATCGTCGCGAGCTGGTCGGGCAGCTCGTGCAGGTGGCCCATGCCGGAGCCGATGAACTCCGACGGCACCTCGCCCGTCACGCACAGGACGGGCGTGCTCGCCCCGTATGCGGACGCCACCGCCGCCGACGCGTTGAGGAAGCCCACGCCCGGCACCACGGCGAACACGCCCGGCCGCCCGGTGACCTTCGCGTAGCCGAACGCCATGTACGCGGTGGCCTGCTCATGCCGCGGCGCGACGACCTTGACGTCGTCACCGCGCCGAGCCAAGGCGTCGAACAGCGCGTACGTCTGCACGCCGGGGATGCCGAAGACCGTGTCGACACCGTGGGCGACCAGGCCCTCGACGAGCGCCTCACCACCTGTCAGCTCGCGCGGCTCGCCCAAGCCGCGCAGCCTATCCGCGGCTTTAGCCGCGCGTCAGATTCGGCAGGTGCAGCTTGTGCGCCTTCTTGCCGAGCGTCGGCAGCGCGACGTACGACGGGTGCTTCGGGTCATGCAGGATCTGCACCGTGCCGCCGAGCTCGTTGGCCTCCATCGGCGCGGGCGGCATCGCGTGCGGGAAGTCGCCGCCCTCGACGTCGATGCGCAGGCTGTGGCCCTTCGCGATCACCGCGTTGGTCGGGAACACCTCAATCGGAACGTCCATCGGCTCGCCCGCCGGCACCGGCAGCACGGAGTCCTTGGTGAACGGGTGCCACGGCTGGAGCAGCTGGCCGTTCACGTAGCGGCTGTGCTTCGGGTCGTTCTTGCGGAAGGAGGCGGCGAGCCAGCCGTCGGTCAGATCCGTCGAAGTTCCGTCGGGCGCGACGTCGGTCACCCGCACGGTGGCCACGGCGTCACGCGCGCTGGTCGAGAGCCACAGGTTCGCCAGGATCGGGCCGTCGATCCGCAGCGCCTTCTTCAGCGGCTGCGTGGTGAAGCTCGCGCCGCCGCTCGTGGCCTCGTCGGTGCGGTTGTCGTCGGTACACGGGATCTGGCCGCCGAGCCCTGCCGTCCACTGCGTCGTCGACTCGGTGCAGATGCCGGCAACCGGGTTCTGGACGAACTGGTCGGGCGCCTCGTTCGTGGTCGGCTTCTTCGGGCTGAGCGCCTTGTCAGCCCGCAGGTACTGGCGCGTCGGCTTGAGGCGGGGGTCCGGCCAGTCGCGCTGGGTCTCGAAGCGGTTGTCGCCCCAGGCCCACTGCGTGACCTTCGGGATGGAGCCGAGCTTCGTCTTCATCCCCTTCAGGTAGTGATCGAACCAGCGCAGCTCGATCTGGCTGAGCGACTCGGGCACGCCGTTGCCCGGCAGGCCCGCGCCGGTGGAGCCGTCGACGTGCGTCCACGGTCCCATCAGGAGGCGCGTGTTCACGTGGCGCTTGAGGCGCTCATAGTTGAGCGGCTCGCCGCGCTGGAAGAGGTCGTGCAGGCCGCCGACCACGAAGGCCGGCACCTTCACCTTGTCCACCACCTCGAGCGGCGAGCGCATCTTCCAGTAGTTGCCGTCGTAGGACAGGTCGCCGCCGGTGACGCCGTTCAGCACCGCGTTCAGCTGGAAGTTGCCGACGCCGGTGGCGTGCTGGGTGAGCTCGCTGATCGCATTCACCAGGTCGTTCGGGTCGCCGTCGGCCGCGTACGTCGGCGGCACGAGGCTCGTGCCCGTCACGAGGCCGAGCCAGAACGGGATGAAGGCGGTGTTGAGCTGGCCGCCGGAGTAAGTGATGTCGCGGTAGCTGTCCGCCATGGGCACGACCGGGAAGATCGCCTTGAGGCCCTTCGGATGCTGGGCCGCGGTGAGCAGCTGGTTGAGACCCATGTAGGAGGGGCCGAAAAGGCCGACCTTGCCGTCGCTCCACGGCCGGCTCGCCACCCACTGCACGGTCTCGAAGCCGTCGCGCTGCTCGCGGTCGTCGAAGGACTGCCACTGGCCCTGCGAGCTGCCGGTGCCGCGCACGTCCTCGATCACGACCACGTAGCCGCGCTGTGCGAAGTAGGTGTTGTCGCCGAACGAGGTGCTGCCGTCGACGACGTTCTTGTTGTACGGCGTCTGCTCGAGCATGACCGGATAGCGCCCGGCCTTGGCGGGACGGATCACGTCGGCGTAGAGCTTCACGCCGTCGCTCATCGTGATCGGCACGTCCTTGTCCGTCGTGGTGGAGAACTGGGCCGGTCGGCTGTAGGGCGTCCAGTGGGCGGCTGCATGCGCTGCCGCCGGCACGATCAGAGCGCCCGCCAGCGCGGCCGCGACGACGATCTTCCGAAGCATCGTTCCCCCTGCTCTCCCTCGCGCGATAAAAGTCGCCCGGCCCTCCCGCGGGCCTGGGCGCGTCAGATTGATTCCCGCGCGGAGAGTGCGCTAAACGGAAACGCCGAGGAGCTTGCGCTCAACGAGCAGCTCGGCGAGCTGTACCGCGTTTGTGGCAGCGCCCTTGCGCAGGTTGTCGCCGACCACCCAGAGGTTGAGGCAGCGCTCGTGCGAGGGGTCGCGGCGGATGCGCCCGACGAACACCTCGTCGCGCCCGGCGGCGTCGATCGCCAGCGGGTAGATGCCGTCGGCCGGGTTGTCGAGCACGATCACGCCCGGCGCAGCCGCGAGCAGCTCGCGGCACTCCTCGGGCGAGAACGCGTCACGCGTCTGGATGTTCACCGACTCCGAGTGGCCCGTATACACGGGCACGCGCGCGCAGGTGGCGGACACCGCGAGGTCGGGCGCCCCGAGAATCTTGCGCGTCTCGGCCATCAGCTTGCGCTCCTCGGTGGTGTAGTCGTCGCCGTCCTTGAAGGTCTCGACCTGCGGGATCACGTTGAACGCGATCCGGTGCGGGTAGACGCTCGGCGTGTCCATCTCCTTCGCCTCGATGATCGTGCGCGTCTGGTTCTCGAGCTCCTCCACCGCGCGCTGTCCAGTGCCGGACACCGACTGGTAGGTGGAGACGATCAGGCGCTCGATCCCCACGCTGTCGAGGATCGGCTTGAGCGCGACGACCATCTGCATGGTCGAGCAGTTGGGGTTGGCGATGATGCCGCGGTGACCCTCGAGCGCGTCGGGGTTCACCTCCGCGACGACGAGCGGGACGTCCTCGTGCATGCGCCAGAACGAGGAGTTGTCGACCACCACAGCCCCGGCCTCGACGAAGCGCGGCGCCCACTCCTCGCTGCGTGCGCCACCGGCCGAGAACAGCGCGAGATCGAAGCCGCGGATCGTCTCGTCGTTCAGGGGCTGGACGGTGAGCGTCTGCTCGCCGAAGTCGATCTTGCGGCCGGCCGAGCGCTCGGATGCGAACGGCACGAGCTCGTCGGCATGGAAGCCGCGCTCGCGCAACACGCCGAGGATCGTGGAGCCGACGGCGCCGGTTGCGCCTACGACCGCGACCCTCATGAGACCACCGGCCGGTGCACGCCCTGCACGTCCTCGGGACGCACGGCGTCGCGGTCGAGCTCGAAGGCGGAGGCGAGCGTGACCACGGCCTTCTCGACGTCGTCCTGGCTGATGACGCAGGAGATCTTGATGGGGGACGTGGAGATCATCTCGATGTTGATTCCGGCCTCGCCGATCACCGTGAACGCCTTCGCGGCGACGCCCGGATGGCTCTTCATTCCAGCGCCGACGAGGGACACCTGCCCCATCGTCGGGTCGGTGACGACGTCGCCGAAGCCGAGCTCGTCCTTGATCTGCTCGAGCCCCTCCTTCGCGCTCACGAGGTCAGCGCGCGGAACGGTGAACGACATGTCGGCGCCGTGGCCCTCGGTCTCCGGCTCGTTCTGGATGATCAGGTCGACGTTCACGTTGGCCTCAGCCATCGCCGTGAGCACGCGCCCGGCGACGCCGGGACGGTCCGGCAGGCCCGTGAGCGTGACGCGGGCTTCGTCGGTCGAATGCGTGACTGCGGTGACGAGCGGCTGTTCCATCGTTTCCTCTTCTGTGACGACGAAGGTACCTGGTTCATCGAGAAAGCTAGAGCGACAGTGAATCCGGACACCGTGATTGCGCGCATATTCGACTGAGCGCAGCTGGAGCACCCGTGCGCCGCTCGAGGCCATCTCGAGCATCTCCTCGAACGAGACGACGCGCAGCTTGCGAGCGCCCGGCACGATGCGCGGGTCGGCGCTGTAGACGCCTGAGACGTCGGTGTAGATCTCGCAGACGTCGGCGCTGAGGGCCGCGGCGAGCGCCACGGCCGTGGTGTCGGAGCCGCCGCGGCCGAGCGTGGTGACGTCGGACGCGGTCGACACGCCCTGGAAGCCGGCCACGAGGACGACCTTGTCCTCGTCGAGCGCCTTTTTGATGCGGTCCGCCCGAACGTCGAGGATGCGTGCCTTGGTGTGCGAGGTGTCCGTGACGATTCCGGCCTGCGACCCGGTCAACGAGATCGCCTCATGACCCAGGTCGTTGATCACCATCGCCGCGAGGGCGCAGGAGATGCGCTCGCCGGTGGAGAGCAGCATGTCCATCTCGCGCGGGTGGGGCCGCTCGGAGACCTCGTGCGCCATCGCCACCAGCTCGTCGGTGGTCTTCCCGCGCGCGGACAGGACCGCCACCACGCGGGCGCCATCCTCGCGGGCGGCGACGATCCGCTGGGCGGCGCGCTTGATGCGCTCGGCGTCGGCCACGGACGTGCCGCCGAACTTCATGACCACGGTCTCCTGGAGTGCTCGAGCGGCTTCAGGCATAGCGCAGAAAGATAGCTTTCGAGCCTTGCCCCGCCGCCTGAGCCGCCGCCGCCGTAGACGCAGACGCCGGATCCTCCTGATCTCCCTTGCGGCGGTGGTCACGGTCGGGGGGATCGTCGCGGCTTTCGTGCTGACGAGCAGTAACAACTCGAGCGAACCGCGTGCACTGCTCCCGCCTGCAAGCGGCTCGGCGGCCACCGGCCCCGTATCGCACCGGTCCTTCCTCGAGCGCGTGATCCCGCCGCCGGCCGAGCACTCGAGCGGCCCGTCCGTGCCGAGCAGCCTCACCGATCTCGCCGAGCGGCTGCCGCTAGAGCGCAAGGTGGCGCAGCTGTTCATCTTCGGCTTTGAGGGCAAGGATTCGACCGCGCCCGTGTTCGGCGACCTCGCCAAGCTCGACATGGGCGGGCTGTCGATCACGGGGGACAACTACAGCGATCCCCAGCAGCTGACGGCGTTGACCGATGCGGCCGACAAGGTCGTGAAGGACCACCATCTCGTGCCGCCCTGGCTGCTGACCGTGCAGGACGGCGGCGAGTTCTCCGAGTTGGGCGACCTGCCTCCGGACGACCCGCCATCCAAGGTGAAGTCGATCCGCCAGGCCGCCGACGACGCCGCGCAGACGGCGTCCGCGCTTCGCCAGGTGGGGATCAACGGCGTGCTCGGCCCGGACGTGGATGTCGACACCAGCACCGGCGGCGCCTACACGCGGCTCACATATTCGGACTCGCCCACCGAGGTGGCACGCTTCGCGGCGGTGACGGTGAAGGCCTTCGCGCGCGAGAAGATGTTCGTCACGCCGAAGCACTTCCCCGGGCTGGGCGCGGCGGCGCGGCCGACCGACGACGGGCCCGCGAACGTGGGCCTGACTCCGCAGCAGCTCGGCGCGCGCGACCTCGTCCCGTTCAAGGCGGCGTTCGACGCGGGCGCGTCCGGGGTGATGCTCGGCCACGGTCTTTATTCGACCGACGAGTTCGTCACCCCCGCCTCGCAGTCCACGGCGCTCGCCACCCAGCTGCTGCGGGGCAACATGCGCTTCGAGGGTGTCGCCGTGACCGACGACCTCGAGTCGCCCGCGATCACGGGCTCGCAATCGGTGCCGGACGCCGCCGTGGCCTCGATCAAGGCGGGCGCGGACATGGTGTGGATCTCGGGGCCGCGCGACGACCAGATGGCCGCCTATCTCGCTGTCTTGAATGCGGCACGCCGGGGCGAGATCCCATCGGCGCGGATTCAGGAGGCCGTGCTGCGCGTGCTGCAGACCAAGCAGCAGCTCGATCTGATCTCCGGCGGTTGAGGGGCGCTCAAGTTCCCGGCGGCCCTGCCGACTGAACGGGCTGTCATGGACCGGGCTCGAGTTCTTGTGGCTGATGACGACGCGGATATCCGCGGGCTTCTGGCTGCGTTCGTCAGCTCCGACCCGGCCTTCAAGCTGATCGGCGTTGCCTCTGACGCGGACGAGGCGATCGCCCTGGCGCACGAGCACAAGCCGGACGCCGCGCTGCTCGACGTGAGCATGCCGGGCGGCGGGGGAATCCGCGTGGTGCGGGAGCTGCAGGACTTCTCGCCCACCACGAGCGTTGTCGCGCTGTCCGCCTACGACGAGCGCAACATCGTGATCGACATGCTCCAGGCCGGCGCGATGAGTTACCTGGTGAAGGGCGCAACCCGCGAGCAGATCCTCGAGGCCCTGCACCGCTCGATCGAAGCGCACGCGGCGCTGCGCTAGAGCGTCCGCCAGTCCGGCAGTCCGGCAGTCCGCCGTCCACCGTCCGCCGAGGGTGGACCCCCCTGTCCTTCTCCGGCCGCTACGGACTTAGACAACGCACCCGATCGGCCTGCCACACCTAGATCTGAAAACAACGCGGTTGCTGTCCCGGTAGCGCTTAGAGAGGATCGCCGAAACGGGCGAGAGGAGGAGCATGGAATCCACCGGCTCGACTGACATTCGTGCCGAGGCACTTAGGAACGCAACGGAGGGACGACGGGCCAACAGCCAATATGCCCGTGCTGCAGGACTCCTCGGCGTTGAGAAGCGCTTCCGGGCATTCGCAGAGGGGGCCGAGGAGCCGGCGTTACGACAGGAGAGGTTTGACGAGATAGTCGCGCGCTGGGAACAGGTGCAATCACCGTCGCTGGACTGACACACCACGACCCGAGCCGCGCCTCGTGCCGGCTTCGAGGCGCGCGATGCCGACGTGGCCGGGCCAGATGCTGGCGGCAATCTACGCTTGATCGGTCGGCGTTCCGCGGCTTAGTATCAACAGGCTCGAAGGAAGGAGCAGGGCGTGAGCGACAACACTGAGACCGCGGTACTCGCGGGAGGCTGCGCCTGGATCATGCAGCAGCTGCTGCGCCACCCCGACGGGGTCATCTCAACGCGTGTGGGATGGACCGGCGGCGCGGGAGACAACCCCACCGAGGAGAACCCGCAGGGTCACGCCGAGGCGGTCGAGGTCGTTTTCGATCCGGAACGGCTCTCCTATCGGGAGCTACTCGAGTACTTCTTCCAGATCCACCGGGCCGACCTAGGCGAAGATCTCGTCGGCTCCATCTACCGCTCGGAAATCTTCTATACGAGCGAGGAGCAGCGCAGGCTGGCTGAGGAGACGATCGTCGACGTCGACGCCTCGGGCCACTGGCTGGGCAAGACCGTGACTGAGATCAGCGAGGCCGGCCGCTTCTTGGAGGACCCGGCCGAGGATCAGGACTATTTCCTGCGTTTTCCGGATTATCCAGCGGGCAGCAAGCCTCCCTTCCCACGCACGGGAGGGAAGCCGCCAACCGCGAGGCAGCTGCCTAGCTCAGTCTGAATCAGAGCCTCCCACTTTCAGCCGGATAATTAGAAGACTGTCGGCGCTCAGCGGAGTTCTTGGGCGAGCGCGATGAGCAGCCCTCCGGGCCCGCGTCCGTCGACGACGGCTCTCCCGCATCTCGCCAAGAGCAAGACCCACGATCGGGCCCTTCGAGCCGCTTCTGCTTCTCGTCCGAAGCGGAAGCGTTGGAGCCCTAGACAACACCCGGACCAACGGTCCGCTCAGATGGTGTAGGCGAAGGTCAGCGAGTAAGCCACGAAGAAGTTGGTCACGACTGCCGCTCCGAACAGTGCGGCCACGACGAGAGACGCCATTGAACGCCGGCGCACCACGGCGATTGCAAGCAGCGCGAGCAGCGCCGGCGCGACGGCAAGCAATAGCCACCTTGCATCGAGCGCGTGTGTGGCGGCGCAATATCCGGCTCGCGCCGTGCCCGGTTCGGGACGGGCCACTGGTGGTCCAGGATTGACGCACGCGTCGTGCACGCCGGCCGCGCTCCCAATCGACACGAGCGCAACGATAAACACAAGCAGACCAACGGTCCGCCAACTCAAGACCGGAACTTGAAGCATCAGGACAGGCTACGCGGGGCCTTGCGTTGAGACCACCGAACATCCGCTGAGGCCGCGTCGCGGACCACCCCTTTCGTCCGGAGCGGGTGGCTTCGCAGGCACTGGTTCGGCGGCATGCTGAGCGACACCGATTTGAGAGCCTATGCAACGAGATGAGGTCGACTCACTTCCCGGGTTACGGACGACCTCTACGACGGGGAAGGATGACTCGATGGCGACGGGAGCAGCAAGCGGCGGCGCGGAGAGTTCGGTCGCGGACCAGCTCCGCGCGCTCGGTGTGAGGG
This sequence comes from Thermoleophilaceae bacterium, assembly GCA_036555755.1. Taxonomy (GTDB): domain Bacteria; phylum Actinomycetota; class Thermoleophilia; order Solirubrobacterales; family Thermoleophilaceae; genus JAICJR01. The sequence continues at coordinate 692 of DATBKS010000010.1, read as the reverse complement.
GTGTCCTCGTGCAGATGGCCGAGCGCGGCCAGCTCCTCGCCCTGAGGTGCGAGATGCCGCAGTGCTACCACCACAAGGGGCGCACCGCGTTCGATCCGGTCACGACGCCGCGCACCAAGTGGGCGCCTTCGCCCGACCACTATCCGATCCTTAAGTCGGCCGGCGGGCAGCTCGTCCCCGAGAACGTTCGGCTGTCCCACATCTGGTGCAACAACCGAGACTATGGATGGCGGACGCAGGTCCGGACGCTGCTCGCGAAAGGCAAATCCCTCGCCGAGATCGCCGAGGCCCTGAACGGCAAGGGTGTCCCCCCGGCCCACGGTACGAACAGATGGACGGCAGCCATGGTGCGCAAGGCCTACGTGTCCTAGAGCGGCCGTTGGAGACCTCCTCACGGCTTGAAACCAGGTCCACGCGCCGGCGCTTGGCAAACCTGCTCCACGCCAGAAGCCGGGACGCGAACAACGCTGCACAAATCAGAAAAGCTCCGTTCCGAGACGACGCCGCCGGGCTTCTGCTTTCCATGCAGAGCGAAAGCGGATTGCCTCCCGGCAGCAGTAGCTTTGGGCCCATGACTCGTGACGATGTGGCGAATGAGGCGGTGCCGTCGAAGCCAGGGATCCACGCGTCATCGCTCTGCTTGATGAGCTGACCTCCGAGCTGGCCCTCTCCGGCTACACCGCCGATCAGAC
>DATBKS010000009.1:0-28489 GCA_036555755.1 Thermoleophilaceae bacterium | reverse complement strand
GGCGGGACGTCGGCGTAGTGGCGGCCGTGGCCGATCTTCACGTGCTGCTCGCCTGTGAGCCCGCGGTTGGTGGGGTCGGCGCCCACCCAGCCGCTCGCGCCGTCGCGCCCGGCACCCGGCAGGAGCGCCTCGAGCCACGCGTGCGTGTCCACCTCCACCGAGTCCTCTCCCCCGTCCTCCGCCGCCGCGAACAGGTAGCCGGACACATAGCGGGCGGCGATGCCGCGCCGGCGCAGCAGCATCAGCGCGAGGTGCACGAAGTCCTGGCAGACCCCACCGCCGGCGTCGAGCAGGTCATCCACGGTCGAGCCGACGTAGGTCACGTCCTGGCTGTATTCGAAGCGATCCGGGATCAGCTCACACACGGCGAGCAGGAACTCGAGCGGCGACTGGGCTGACAGCTCCGCCCCGAGCGCGTCGACGCGGCCGTTGGCGGTGTCGCTCGCGTCGCGCACTAGGAACTCCTCCACACGGTCGCGGTAGGCCGGATCCGAGAGCGGCTCGAAGTCCGTCTCGGGCGGCGGCGCGGGCGTGGACGTGGTGACCCTGGCGCGCGCCTCGATCAGCAGCTTGTCGTGGCTCTCCCAGACGTTGAACTCGGTGACCCTGGTGCCGAAGTAGTCGCGGTAGTTGAACTGCCGCGCGCGGGGCGTCACGGTCAGCTCGTAGGAGTCGACCTCCTGAGTGGGCGTCTCGGCCGGCTGCACGCGCACGGCGTTGTGCTGGTCGGACACAGGAGTGTCGTAGCCGTACTCGCAGCGGTACTGGATCGCGAACTTCACGCCGCGGCTCCCTGCCCGACGCCGGAGAAGTACCGCTCGTCGATCTCGGAGTCGACGAGCTCGAGCTCGTGCTGGAAGAGGCGGAAGGCGGGGATCAGCGCCTCGCGCCCCGCGCGCGCGCGGAACTCGAGGTCGGCGGTGAGGCGGGCGAGCCGCAGGATGGGCGGGGACTCGCGCCAGTTGGAGTCGCCGTTCACGAGCGCGTCGTGCAGCGACTCTGCGGATGCGGCCACCGAGTCCGGGAAGCCGCGCTCGAAGATGAGGAAGCGCGCCACGGGGTCGGCGTTCGGCGGCGTGGCAGCCGAACGCATGAAGGCCTGGAAGCCGCCGACGGCGTGCAGGAGCGCGAGCGCGTTGCCGTCGCGCCGCGGCGCCTCCTCCTCCTGCCCGTCGGGGATCGGCGGCAGCGCGACGCGCAGCATCCGCAGCACCATGTCCGCCGACTCGATGCGCCCGCCCGCGATCAGGAACGCGCGCGCGCCGTCCTTCAGCATCGTGCGCGAGGTGAGGCCCCAGAACAGCCCGGAGCGCTCCTTCACGTAGCTGTAGATCGAGTAGGGGCCGGTGCGGACGCCGGCGGAGAGGTCGCGGCGCTGGAGGTCGAGGTTGAAGGTGTTGATCGCCTCCCACATCTCGGCCGAGATCGTGTCGCGCAGTGTGCGGGCGCCCTCGCGCGCGGCCGCCACGCAGGAGACGATCGAGTTCGGGGTGGCCGGGTCGAGCGTGAGCCGGGCCGCGACGTCGCTCCGGCGCGCGGGCCGCTCCGGGTCGAGCCCGTTGTCGACGCCCATGATCACGAGCATCGAGTCCCACGACAGCGTGACCGACTCGGGGTCCTCGGGCCGCGCCTGGAGGTCGGAGTGGAAGAGGCCGTCGAGCATCCGCGCGGTGTGCTCGGCGCGCACCATGTGGCGTCCCAGCCAGTAGAGGTCGTGTCCGATGCGAGAGAGCATCAGCCGCCGCCGCCCTGCTGTTGCTGCTGGCGCTGCTGCTCGGCCCAGCCCGCCTGGCGCAGGCCGGGCATCGTCGGCGGGTTGTAGAGATCGGTCGCGCCGACGGCCCCCTCTGGCGCGCCGCCCTCCTCGAGGATCCAGGTGTCCTTCGAGCCCCCGCCCTGCGAGCTGTTGACGATCATCGAGCCCTCGCGGAGCGCCACGCGGCTCAGTCCGCAGGGCACGATCTTGATGTCGTCGCCGAACACCGCGAACGGCCGCAGGTCCACGTGCCGCGGAGCGAGCGTGCCGTCGTCGGTCACGGTGGGCACGGTCGAGAGCGCGACGGTCTCCTGCGCGATCCAGCGCTCGGGCGCGATCTTTACGAGCTCGATCTGGGCCTCGTGCTGCTCCTCCGTCGCCGTCGGGCCGATGAACACGCCCTTGCCGCCCGACTCACCGGTGGGCTTGACCACCAGCCGCTCGATGTTCTCGAACACGTACTCGCGCTGCTCGGGGTCGTCGAGCATGTACGTCTTCACGTTCTCGAGGATCGGGTCCTCGCCGAGGTAGTAGCGGATCATCTCGGGCACGTAGTGGTAGACGGCCTTGTCGTCCGCCACCCCGGTGCCCACCGCGTTGGCGAGGGCGACGTTGCCCGCCCGGTACACGCGCATGAGACCCGGCACGCCGAGCAGCGAGTCGGGGCGGAAGGCGAGCGGGTCGATGAAGGCGTCGTCGAGGCGGCGGTAGATCGCGTCCACCTGGGCGAGGCCGTCGGTGGTGCGCACGTAACAGGTGGCGTCGTGGACGACGAGGTCGGAGGCCTCCACCAGCTCGACGCCCATCTGGCGCGCGAGGAAGGCGTGCTCGAAGTAGGCGCTGTTCGCCGGGCCCGGCGTCCACACGACGACGGTCGGGTTGGGCGCTGGCGCGACGGCGCGCAGCGCGGCGAGCAGAACCTGCGGATAGTCATTCACAGGACGCACTCTGTACCCCGCAAACAGCTCCGGCAAAAGTCGAGTCATCGCGATCCGGTTCTCGAGCACGTAGGAGATGCCCGACGGCGTGCGCACGTTGTCCTCGAGCACCTTCCAACCGCCTTCGGCGCCGCGCACGAGGTCGCACCCCGACACGTGGCACCAGACGCCGCCGGGCGGCCGGATGCGGTGTGCGGCACGCTCGAACGCCGGGCGCGTGACGATCAGCTCCCACGGCACCACGCGGTCCTGCACGATCTCGCGGTCGTGGTAGACGTCCTCGATGAAGCGGTTGAGCGCGCGCAGTCGCTGCGCGAGGCCGCGCTTGATGCGCGTCCACTCGCCTGCGGGGATGATGCGCGGCACGAGGTCGAGCGGGAACGGGCGATCCACCACGGGGTCATCGGTGCCGGTGGCGTCGAACGTGATCCCCTGCTGCACGAAGATCGCGTCGCGTCGCTCACCTGCCGCCGCCAGTCGCTGCGGGCCGATCCTCTCGAGCGCCTCCACCAGGGCCGCCGCGTGCGGCCGCGCCACTCCCGGAGCCTCAAACACCTCGTCGAAGAAGCCCGGCGCCGGCGAAAACCCGCCGGTGAGCCCACCGTTTTGCTCAGCCTTGTAGTCCGGCCCTATCCGGCTCCCGCTTTCCACCTGCCGGAGGGTAGTCAGAAGCCTGAGCGGCGGTCCTGAGCTCGACCGCCCGCGCGAGCGCCGGGGCCGCGCGCAGCGACTCGAACACGCCGATCGCCTCGTCGAGCAGCGGCGCGGCCTCGCTCGTGCGGCCGGTGTCGATCAGCCAGGCGGCGAGATCGCTCTGGGTGCGGGCGAGCCAGTACGGGTACGCGAGCGCACGGAAGCGCTCGATCGCCTCGGTGAGCGGCTGCTCCACCTCCTCGCGCTCGCCGCGCGCCGCCGCAAGGAGGCCGCGTGCGCGCGCCAGCTGGGCGCTCAGATATGGACCCACGTGGCCGGGCGGCTGGGCCTCGATCGTCTCGACCAGCGCTGCCGTCTCGTCGAGCTTACCGGCCTGGATGCCTGCGTCGATCGACTCCGCCCAGCCCATCCGGAGACCCTCGCTTGCGGCCCCTTCCACCTGCACCGCGGCGCGGATCATGTCGGCCAGCACGTCGAACGCCTCGGCCGGGCGGCCCTCGCCGAGCAGGACCATCCCCTCGGTGGCCTGCTGCAGCATGCGGCTCTCGAAGGTCAGCGTGGATGCCCATGCCCTGGTGTCGTCCTGCGCCTTCCGGGCGGCGTCGATCTGCCCGCGCGGGACGTAGAGCGACACCATCCGGTTCTGGATGAACTCGAGATCGGGAAGCGGGCTCGACCCGCCGAGGTGGTCGCGGCCGATCTGCTCGACCTCGTCCCAGTTCCCGGCCAAGAGCCAGGCGAGCATGACGTTGCCGGTGGCAACGGCCTCCTGGCCCCGGTCGCCGAGCCTGCGGCTCTGCTCCAGGGCTGCGAGCGAGCGCTCGACCATGTCCGCCATACCCCCTCTCAGGGATTGGTCCGCGGCGTTGAGCTCCGCGCGCACGCGCAGGCGCGTGAAGCCGTGGCGCTCGGCCACCTTCATCGCGCCCTCGAACAGCACGATCCCTTCCTCCATGCGGCCAGTGAGCGCGCAGTAGATGCCGCGGTTGATGAACGCCTCGCAGAGGAGATCCTTGCGGCCGAGAGCCGACGAGCTGCGCAGCGCGCGCTCGAGCGGCCCGGCCGCCTTGTCGATCTGCCCGGCGAAGGTGAGTACCGACGCGAGCTCGGCGTTGAGCTCGGCCACGGCAGGATCCATCTCGTCCTGGCCGAGCAGGACGAGTGCGCCCTCCATGAGCTCCACCGCCTCGTCGTTGCGGCCCAGATAGCCGAGCGCCTTGCCGATGGGCGCCGCGAGGCGTGCTGCATCGCGGTCCCGGCCCGCGGCCTCGAGCGTGGTGCATGCGCTGTTGAACAGCTCGATGCTCTCCTCGTAGCGAGCGGCCAGCAGCGCCATGTCGCCGGCCTGCTCGGTGAGGCGGATCTTCTCCTCGTCGTCGTCCGTCAGCTCGACCGCCGTCCGGAGCGCGCGCTCCGAGGCCTCCGGCGCCCCCACCATCTCCGCGCGGCGCGCGGCGCGGCGCAGGGTGTCGAGCGCCTGGATACGCAGCTCGTCGGCGTCGGGATCCTCGCGCGCGGCCTCGTAGGCGTCGAGGTAGTGCGCCGCGATCACCTCGGACACCTCCTCCCCGTCGTTCGGGAACGCAGAGCGGAGATGGCCCGCGATCGCGAGATGGCGTGCCTTGCGCTCGTGCCGCGAGAGCATGTCGTACGCCACGTTGCGGAGAAGCGTCTGGGAGAAGGCGTACTGGCCGCTGTCTGGCGAGAGCGTGTCGGCCCGGACCACGAGCACCTGCTTTCGCACGAGCGAGGCGAGCAGCGCGTCGACGCGGTCGTCGGGGAGATCGGAGATCGCGCTCACGGTGGCGCGCGGGAAGCTGCCCTCCATCACCGCCAGGTCCTTGACCAGCGCGCGCTCGTCGGGCTCGAGCCCGTCCAAGCGGGCGGTGAGCAGCGAGCTGAGCGTGGCCGGCACCTCGAGCTCCCCGACGTCGCCTGCCACCGCGAAGCGCCCGTCGGACTCCGCCAGCACGCCGCGGTCGGCGAGCGCGCGGACGGTCTCGAGCGCGTAGAGCGGGATCCCCTCGGACTGCGACACGATCCGCTCCCGCGCGGGCGCCGGCAGACCGACCACCAGCTCGTCGAGCAGCGCGCCCACGGCGTCGGGTGCAAGCGGCTCGAGGAACAGCGGCGTCACGCCAGGGCGCGCCGGCGGCCAGCCGGGGCGGCGCTCGCTCAGCTCGGGCCGCGCGAGGGTGAGGATGAAGATCGGGCGCTCGGCCGACCAGTCGAGCAGGTGCTCGAGGAAGTCGAGCAGGCCGTCGTCCGCCCACTGGAGATCCTCGAAGACCATCACCAGCGGCAGGTGGTCCGAGAGCCGCTCGAAGAAGAGGCGCCAGCCCGCGAACAGGTCCGGGCGGCTGAGCGTCGCCTCGCCGATGCCGATCAGCGCTCCGATACGGGGCGCAAGGAACTCGCGCTCGCCCGGGTCCGAGACCCAGCGCTCCAGGCCGGCAGCGAGCTTGTTCTCTGCCTCCCCGGCGGTCGCGTCATCCGCGATGCGCAGTCGCTGCCTCACCATCTCGGCGAGCGCCCAGTAGGCGACGCCGTCACCGTACGAGGGGCAGCGCCCCGAGTGCCACAGCACCGTGTCGCTGAGGCCGTCGAGGTACTTGAGGAATTCCCAGCGCATGCGTGTCTTCCCCACGCCGGCGGGACCGGAGATGGCCAGCAGGCGGGCCGCGGGGCGGTCCATCGCCGCATGGAACTGCTCCTTGAGGAGGCGCAGCTCGGTCTCCCGCCCGACGAGCGGCGCCTCCACCACGCCCTCGCCGCGCTGTGCGCCGGCGATGCCCGCGATCACGCGCAGCGCGCGCCACAGGTGCAGTGGCTCATGCTTGCCCTTCACCGCGTGGTCGCCCGTGTCCTCGTAGGAGATGCCCGCGGAGGTGACCTGGCGCGTGGTGTCGTCCACGTAGACGGTGCCCGGCTGCGCCACGGACTGCACACGCGAAGCGGTGTTCACCCGGTCGCCCACAACGAGCGACTCGCCCGGGCTCGCGACCGAGGCCACCTGCCCGGTGACCACCCCGGCGCGCGCCTTCAACTCCGGCGCGCCGACCTCCTCACCGAACGCCGACACCGCATCGACCAGGTCGAGCCCTGCGCGCACCGCCCGCTCGGCGTCATCCTCGCGCGCGACCGGCGCGCCCCACACGGTCATGATCGCGTCGCCGATGAACTTTTCGATCGTGCCGCCGTAGCGCTCAACGATCGTGCGCGCGACGTCGAAGTAGCGGCTGAGCAGCTCTCGGACATCCTCGGGATCGCGCGACTCGGACAGGGACGTGAAGCCGACGAGATCGGCGAAGAGCACCGACACCACCCGTATCTCCGGGCCGGCGGCGGGCGCCTCGGTGGCGGCGGCCGGCGTCAGCGCGGCGCCGCACTCATCGCAGAAGCGCTGGCCCTCGAGGTGCGTCGCGCCGCACGTCGCGCAGCGAAGCGCGAGCGCGCTGCCGCACTCCCTGCAGAAGCGAGCGCCTTCCCGATTGTCAGCCTGGCAGGACGGACAGAGCACCGGACCTCAGCCTAGTGCGCGTCTGCCCGCGTCGCTACCCGCGCAAAGCCTCGTCCAGCGCCTCGTTGACGAGCTCGTCCGCGCGCTCGTTCGACTCGCGCCGCACATTCCGAACGCTCCAGCCGTCGAACTCGCGCAGCTGGCGCATCGTCTCGATGAACAGCGGCTTGAGCCCGGCGTGCTTGACCTTGTACTGCCCGCCGATCTGGCGGGCGATCAGCTCGGAATCGTTGATCACCTCGACCTCCCCGGCGCCCAGCTCGCGCGCCAGCTCGAGGCCGAGCAGGACGGCCTTGTACTCCGCGACGTTGTTCGTGGCCTCTCCGATGTAGACGCCGCGCTCGAGCAGCGGCTCGCCGTCGGGCGTGGACGCCACGGCGCCGACGGCTGCCGGGCCCGGGTTGCCCCGCGCCCCACCGTCCACGTGGACGACGACCTTGTCGACGGGCACGGCGCTACTACGCGGCGGGTTCGATCGGCGGGAACGTGCCCTGTACGCCCCGGCGACGGCGGTCACGGATCTGGCGCCGGTCGTCGGGGCCCTTCTCTTCACCCGAGCGGCGGTCCGGCCCCTCGCGCCGGTCGATGATGACCTTCACGCCGGGGTCGTCCTTGTAGTACTCGACCAGCTTGTCGTACAGCTCGCCCGCCAGGGCCTGAGGGACCACGCAGTAGATCATTCGGGTGCCGAGCCTACACCGGCCGCCAGTTGTCCATCTTGAGTCGCCGACGCGTTCCACTCGCGCTGGGACTCGTCGAGCTCGTCGATCTCCTGCCCCTTGTCGAGCAGCGTGACCGGATCGCTCGCGTCGCCCAGGTCGATCCGGTAGCGGTACCAGGAGAGCTCCCAGGCCACGGTGATCTCCACCTCGCTCGGCGCCTCGGCACGCGGCAGCGCGCTCACCCACGGGTCGCCCAGCGTGCGGGCGATGCCCGAGATCGTGCGCGTGTGCTCGGAGTGGTTGAACATCTCGAGCGCCCGCTCGATCTTCACCTGTGAGTTCGTGGGCACCGCGCGCACGTGGCGCGGGTCCTTGCGACGGCTCGGGCGGCGCTGCTTCGGCGCCGCGATCTCGACCGCCTCGTGCTCCTCGGTGCTGAGGTCCTGCGGATAGGGCTCGCCGTTCTGGGCGCCGGCCTGCTCATGCTCGTACTGCGGCGCGGGCGCCTCCTCGCGGCGCTCACGCTTGAGTCGGCCGAACAGTGGGCGGCGCTGCTCACGCGGGCGCGCGGCCGGCATGTCGCCGTGCGCGGACTCGCGGATCCAGCCCTCGTGGTCGGCCCGGCCGATGCACAGCTCGCAGACGAGCTTGCGCTGACCGCCCGGCGCCAGATAGGCCTCGGTCCGCTCGCCCTTGAGGATTGTCCGCCCGCAGACATCGCACGACACCATCTCGTGCGTGGGCCGCAGCTCTTTACGCATCGGAGCGATGCTAGCGCCGAGGCCCCCAAGAGGGCGGGATTTCTATGCCAACTAGGCCTTTACTGCAGCTTCCTCCGCAGAGGCTTCAGAGATGACCTTCTGGGCGAGATGAGACGGCACCTCCTCATACCGCGCCAGCTCCATGCCGTAGTCGCCCTGGCCGCCGGTGATCGCGCGGAGGTCGGGCGCGTAGGTGAGCATCTCCGCCATCGGCACCTCGGCCTTCACCTCGGTCATCGAGCCCTTGGGCTCCATGCCGAGCGGCCGGCCGCGGCGTGAGTTGAGGTCGCCTATCACGTCGCCGACGCTGTCCTCTGGCACCGAGAGCGTGACGGTCATGATCGGCTCGAGCAGCACCGCGCTCGCGTTCCCGACGGCGTCCTTGAACGCCATCGAGCCAGCGACCTTGAACGCCATCTCCGACGAGTCGACCGAGTGGTACGAGCCGTCGAACAGCGTCACCCGCACGCCCTTCAGCGGGTAGCCGGCCACGACGCCGTCGGCCATCGTCTCGACGATGCCCTTCTCCACCGCCGGGATGAAGCCGGACGGGATCACACCGCCCTTGATCGCGTTCACGAACTCGAACCCGTCGCCGTCCGGCAGCGGCTCGATCTCGATGTGGCAGTCGCCGAACTGGCCGCGTCCGCCGGTCTGCTTCTTGTAGCGGCCGTGCGCCTTGGCCTTGCCCCGGATCGTCTCGCGGTACGGGACGCGCGGCGGCTTGAGGTTGACCTCCACGCCGTAGCGCTCCTTCATGCGCTCGACGATGACCTCGACGTGGATCTGCGACAGGCCGGCGACGATCTGCTCACCGGTCTGGCTGTCGCGGTGGAAGTCGATCGTCGGGTCTTCCTCCTGGAGGCGGCGCAGCGCCTGGCCGACCTTTTCCTCGTCGCCCTTCGCCTTCGGCTCGATAGCGAACGCCATCACCGGCGCAGGGAACCTGGGCAGCTCGAGCGTGAGGTCCATCTCGTGGGCCGCGAGCACGTCGCCCGCGTGCGTCTCCTTGAGCTTGGCCACCGCGCCGATGTCGCCGGGACCGAACTCGTCGGCGTGCCCCATCTCCTTGCCCTGCGGCTCGAGCAGCTGGCCGATGCGCTCCTTCGCGTCGTTGCGGAGGTTCACGACGTGCGAGTCGTGCTTCACGACGCCCTGATAGACGCGGAACAGGTTCATCCGGCCCGCGTACGGATCCGCCAGCGTCTTGAACACGAAGGCGACCGGGTCGAGGTCGTCGCGCGGCTCGAGCGTGGTCTCCCCCGCCTCCACCGGGCCGACCTTGCCGGGCGAGGGCAGGTCCTCGACGATCGCGTCGAGCAGCCGGTTGACGGCGAGGTTGTGCGTGGCCACGCCACAGGTGACCGGGAACAGGTTGCCCGCGGTCACGCCCGTCTTCAGCGCCGCGACGGTCTCCTCGTGGGAGATCTCCTCGCCCTCGAGGTACCGCTCCATCAGCTCGTCGGAGTTCTCGGCCACCTCGTCGAGCAGCTTCTCGCGGTACTCCTCGGCCTGCGCCTGGAGGTCGTCCGGGATCGGGATCTCCTTGCAGTTGTCCTTCTCGTCCCCGCTGTACTCGTACGCCTTCATGTCCACGAGGTCGATCACGCCGCGCACCTCGTGCTCGGTGCCGATCGGGATCTCGGTGGCCACCGCGTGGGGGCCGAACGAAGACTTGAGCGACTCGAGCGCGCGGAAGAAGTCGGCCCGCTCGCGGTCGAGCATGTTCACGAAGATCAGGCGCGCGATGCCCTGCTCCTGCGCGCGCTCCCAGAGGCGCATCGTTCCGACCTCGACGCCCATCACGGCGTTCACCACGAACACGGCGCCGTCGCACACGCGCAGGCTGGTGAGCGCGTCGGCGACGAAGCTCGGCTCGCCGGGGGTGTCGATCAGATTGATCTTGCGGTCGTCCCAGTGGAAGGAGGTGAGGCTCGACGCGATCGACATCTCGCGTGCCTTCTCGTCCGGCGCCGAATCGGACACCGTCGTCCCGTCTGCCACCGAGCCAAGGCGGTTCACCGCTCCTGCTTGGAATAGGAGCGCCTCGTTCAACGAGGTCTTGCCGCTGCCTCGGTGGCCCACCAAGGCCACGTTGCGGATCCTCTTTGCAGCTTCGTGGGGCATGTACCGGCTCCTCTCTCGGTGAAGTCCTCAGCGTACCGCCCCTGTTAAGACTCCGGCCATGCCCCTCCCGAAAGCAGTGCGCCGCCTGACGCCCGACGCCCTCCGGGACAATCCGCGGCTGCGCTCGCTCGCCCTCGGCGCCGGGCTGATCCCGCCGCGGACGATGCACGCGCCCGCCGAGGCGGCGGTGCTGGAGGAGCTGGCGCGCAACGCGCGTGTGGTCGTGGAGATCGGCGTCTACGAGGGTTCGTCAGCGTTGGTGCTCATCCAAGCGATGGCCGCCGGCTCACAGCTCCACCTGATCGACCCGTTCGTCGACGAGAGCGGCTGGGCGCTGCCGGCGGGCTGGGGCGCCACCGAGACGGCGACGAAGCGTGTAGTGGCCCGCGCGGCGGCCGCACGCGGCGACGGCGGGCCCGAGGTCCACTGGCACGTCGAGCGCAGCCAGGACGCCGGCCGCGCGTGGCAGGGCGGCGCGGTGGACGTGGTCTTCATCGACGGCGACCACTCACCCGCCGGCGTGCGCGAGGACTGGGATGTCTGGCACCCACACGTGCCGGCCGGCGGCCGCGTGGCGTTCCACGACGCCAACGGGCACAGCCCCGGCCCGTCGGCCGTGGTGGACGAGCTCTTCCATGGCGAGCAGCCGGTGGCCGGCTGGACGGTGGAGCGTGCGGTCGAGAGCCTGGCGGTGGTCAGGCGGGACGCTTAGCCGGCGCCCTCGAGGATGTCCGTCTGGAGCCGCGACTTGAGCCGGAGCACGGCCTTCGTGTGCAGCTGCGACACGCGTGACTCGGTGACGCCCAGCACCTCGCCGATCTCGCGCAGCGTCAGGTTCTCGTAGTAGTAGAGGGCGATCACGAGCTTCTCGCGCTCGGGCAGGCGGGCGATCGCGTCGGCCAGGCGGTCCTTCGTCTCGGTCTGATCCATCGCCTGCGCGGGATCGGTGGCCTGCGGATCCTGGATCGTGTCCAGCAGCGACACCTGGTCGCCGCTCGCGTCCGACAACGTCCAAAGCTCGTCGAGCGCGACCACGGACGAGTTCGAGATCCGCGTGAGCGACGCCTGGAAGTCCTCGATCGTCATCTCGAGCGCCGTGGCCATCTCCTGGTCGGTCGGCGCGCGGTGCAGTTCGTGCTCGAGCTTGGCGTTCATACGCTCGATCTCGCGCGCCTTTGCGCGCACCGAGCGCGGCACCCAGTCGAGCGAGCGCAGCTCGTCGATGATCGAGCCCTTGATGCGGGTGATCGCGAAGGTCTCGAACTTGATCTCGCGACTCGGGTCGAAACGCTCGATCGCGGAGATCAGGCCGAGCAGGCCATATGAGATGAGATCGGACTCCTCCACGTGCGCGGGGAGGCCGCTTCCCATCCGGCCGGCTACGTATTTGACGAGCGGTGAATATGCGAGGACGAGCCGTTCCCTGGCCCTCTGGTCCGCATCATCCTTGTAGCGACGCCAGAGTTCCTTGAGCTCGATCGCCTTGACGTTGGTCTCCAGTGAAGCCTCCTGCCCCTTTTCTCAGGCTCGCGGATGCGCGTGCGAGTACGCCTTTCTGAGGCGTTTCGACTCTATCCGAGTGTATGTCTGAGTCGTGGAAATGCTCGCATGACCGAGCAGCTCCTGAATAGCGCGCAGGTCCGCGCCTCCTTCCAGCAGATGCGTGGCGAACGAGTGGCGCAGCGTGTGGGGCGTCACGCCGCTCTCCACCGCGGCCTTGCGGGTCCACACGCGCAGGCGGCGGCGGACGTCGCTCGTTGACAGCCGGCGACCGCTCTTCGAGATGAACAGCGCCGGTTCCACGAGTCCGCCTTCGGACGCCAGGGTGGTGCGGCCGCGGTCGAGATAGGACTCGAGCGCGCGCCAGGCGTGCTCGCCGGCGGGCACGATCCGCGTGCGCCCGCCCTTGCCCTCCACGCGCAGCTCCTCGTCGTCGGCATCGAGGTCGGTGAGGTCGATGTTCACGATCTCCTCGGCGCGCAGGCCCGCGGCGTAGGCGAGCTCGAACATCGCCCTGTCGCGCAGCTCAAGTGGGGTGCTGGCGGGGATTCTCTGCAGCAGGCCGGCCACTTCTCCCGGCTTGAGCACGCGCGGCAGGTAGGAGTCGCGCTTGGGGCTCGCCACGAGGTCGGCCGGGTTGGCCTCGATCTCGCGACGCTCCACGAGCGAGCGATAAAAGCTGCGGATGGCGGCGAGCTTGCGCGCGACCGTGGTCTTGGAGCAGCCGCCCTCGGACAGGACGGCGGCGTAGCGGCGCAGCTCGCGGGCATCGAGCTCGAGTGGCCCGAGCTCACGCCCCGTCGCCCATTCGGCGAGCTGGCCCAGATCCACGCCGTACGCGCGGCGAGTCTTCTCCGCCATGCCGTGCGCGCTCAGACTGGCGTCAAATGAGGCCAAAGCGCGCGACCAGGCGGGATCGAGCGTGGTCGTCTCCATGCCGGATACCTCGTTCGACGTAGGCCGCGCTGGCCCTTTCGGACTCTTACGCGACGTAGACGGGCGTGCCGACCGAAACCTGGTCGTAAAGCGCTTCAACATCGGGAATCGCCATGCGCACGCAGCCATGCGAGGCGGCCGACCCGAGCGAGCCGATCTCGTCGGTGCCGTGGATGCCCGCGCCGTTCCAGAAGCCCATCCAGCGCGCCTTGATCGGATCAGCGGGGCCGGGCGGGATCACCTTGCCCGCCAGGTCGCCCGCCCAGGCGCTGTTCGGCACGTGCCAGGACGGGTTCACCTGCTTGTCCTGGATGTGGTAGAGCCCGGCCGGGGTCTCGAGCCCCTGCTGCCCGACCGCGATCGGGTAGGTGTGGTTGAGCTTCAGGTTCTTGAAGAAGCGGAGACGGAAGCCGCCGCGGTCGACCACGATGAAGGTCGGGTACTTCTTCGCGAGGTCGGCGGTGGTCACCTCGGGCTTCGTGATCTTGCTCTGCGCGACGACGGTGCGCGAGCCGTCGGGGCGGACCAGCGCGGCGTCGACGTCGCGGCGCAGCTGGCTCGTGCGGATCGCTATGCCGAACTTGGCCGGCACGGCGTTGATGCCGGCAGCCGATGGCTGGACCGTCGCGTCCTTGGGGTCGCGGTTGACGGTCTCCTTCACCCGCAGCACCAGGCGCTTGACCGCCACCTTCGAGAAATCGACGCGGGTGGCGACGTTCTCGTCCACGCTGCCGCCGGTGATGCCACGGATCGCCCGGGCGACGAAGAAGGCGTCGCGGCTCTTGTCGATCGCCTCCTGCACCATGCCGTCGACGTCGGTGCTGAGATGCGCCCGGGCGGCCGACAGCGTGAACTTGCGGTGCCCGTAGGTGACGATCAGCGGCTGGGAGAGCGGCGTGGAGAGCTTCTCCTCGAGCGTCTTCTTCGCCTCCTCCTTGCTCATGCCGCCGATGTTCACGCCACCGGCGGTGATGCCCTTCGCGATCGTGTCCTTGCGCGTGGAGTCGTAGATGAAGGCGGCGACCAGCAATGCGACCAGCAGGCCGCCGACAACAGCCGCCACGACGAAGGGACGTTGTTTCATCTGTTGCGAGTTACCCGGACGGTGCGAAGCGTGGGCACACGGCATTGTGGCCTATGCGCCAGTCAGATCGCAACCCATCCTGTTCCTGCAACGTGGATTGCGGTGACGAGGCGTGCCCGCTCAGGGGGTTGAGCTCGTGGCCCTTCTCGCCAAGACCGCGCTGATCGCGGACGTGACGGAGTCTCTGGCGCGCGTGCCCGACTCGTAGCTGAGCAGCGCTTCGAGGTCGCCCTCCTCGAGCGAACCGAGCAGCGAGATGATCTCCTCCGCCTCGAGGTCGTCGTAGTGCTCGACAGGCGGCCCGGGGGGAGCGGGCGGCGGCGGCTCGGGCGCCGACCTGCGGACTGCGGACGGCTGACGGCGGACTTCATCCTGCGGCTCCGGCCCGGCGACCTCGGCCTCCCGCCTCACGTGCGGACTCCAGCGCAAGAAATCCTCAACGTCCCGCTCGTACTGGTACGGCTCCTTCACGCCGCGCAGGATCGGGTCGAGCCGCATGTGCTCGCGCAGCTTGATGACGGTCTCGCGTGTCGTGTAGCGGTACTTGAAGCCGGTGGCCTTGAACTTGCGGTTGTCGAGCCCGCGGCCGAAGCGCAGCTGGCTGAGCATCTCGGGCGGCACCGAGAACCCAAGGCGGCGGGCGACGCTGGCAGCGAGGCCGGTGCCCCAAGGCGGCAGGAGCGGAACGTAGCTCTTGCCCAGGAGCCCCGCCACCTCGCTGAGCGCGAGCACGCCGTCGCCCGCCACGTTGTAGATCCCGGGCAGCTCGTTGCTTAGAGCGTGCTCGAGCGCCGCCACGACGTCGTCCTCGTGCACGAACTGGTAGCGCGGGTCGAAGCCGAGGATCATCGGCACGACCGGCAGCGAGAACAGCTCCCGGTGCGAGGTCCGCACGTCGGGGCCTAGCACGTTCGTGCAGCGCAGCACGCTCACGATCGTGTCGGGGTTCTGCTCGGCGAACTCCGCCACGGCCGCCTCCGCGTCGACGATGTCGCGCTCGATCGCCGTGGTGGGCGCGTGCGGGCGGCCCATCTGCTCGGTGAAGAATGCCGGGTCGTCCTGCGCGGTGCCGTAGAAGTGCGCCGAGGACTTGAACACGAGCTTGCGGACCTTGCAGTTCGGGCCGCTGCAGGCGGCGAGGATGTTCATCGTCCCGATCACGTTGTTCTCGTGGGCGAGGCGTGAGGACGTGGTCACCGAGTCGACGATCAGGCGCGAGTCGACGACCGTGTCGATCTCCGCCGCCTCGACGATCCGGCGCAGTAGCGCGTGCTGGGTTCCGACGCGAACGAACTCGGTGCGCTCGAGCTCGCGCGTGGGGTACTCGGGATCCACGCCGATGATCACGTCGACGTCGGGATCCTGCTCGAGGGCCTGTGCGAGTCGACCGCCCCAGTAGGTGGACAGTCCGGTGACGAGGATGCGCTTCGAGGTCATCCGAACCAGACCGAGTTGCGCTGCTCGAGCATGTCGAACAGGTTCTCCTGGATGCGGGCGCGGATGTCGTGCGCGACCGTCTGCACCAGGCTCTTGTCCTCGTCGAGGCCGGACTCGTCGAAGTGGATCGGCTCGAGAAAGCGGATCCGGAACTTGGCCGGCAGGTAACCGAGCATCCCGAGCAGACCGAAGTGCGGGAAGGTGGGCGTGAGCGGCGCGTAGATGAGGCCGGTGAGCTTCTGCAACGGCGTGAGGTGGGCGAAGATCGGCGCCGCCTCCTCGGCGCCCACCACGCACACGGGCACGATCGGAGCGCGGGCCCGCATGGCCGCCTCCACGAAGCCGCCGCGGCCGAAGCGGCGCAGCCGGTAGCGGTTCTTGTAGAGCTTCTCAGTGCCCTTCCGGCCTTCGGGGAAGACGAGCACGAGCTGGCCCTCGTCGTAGAGCAGGCGGTGCACGTTGGCGGGGTGCGCCGCGACGCAGCCGATCTTGGAGACCAGCATGCTGAAGCCGGGGTAGCCCTTGAAGAAGTGCTCGACGGTGATGTTGAGCGGGCGCGGGTGCGGATGCTCCTCCTTGATCGCCTTGGCGATCATCGGCGCGTCCGGCGGCAGCGCGCCGGAGTGGTTCGACACGAGCATCGCGCCGCCCGTCGATGGGACGTTCTCCATCCCCTCCACCTCGACCCGGAACCAGTGCCGGTACATGAAGTCGTAGATGAGCTTGTCCATCGCGCCCTCGACACGCTCGGAGCGGCCCCAGTCGTCGACCTGCCGCGCCGGTTCGACGCCTGGCAGGTAGCGGCGCAGGTCCGCGTCGACGGGCACGGGGAGATGGCGGCCCCCGTTGTCCGCCTGGCCGCTGCCGTTGCCCGCTGCCCGCTCGGGGCGAAGGCTCGTACGTTCCCGCTCCGCCATGACGCGCGATTGTGGCAGGTGGCCTGGGAACGCCGCGCCTTTGCCGCCGGACCCGCTCGTTACGATCCGCGCCAATGCGCGCAAAGGACGAGGTCCGGCAGGACATCTGGAAGGCCATGGACCGGGAGGGCGTCGCGCGCTTCCCCGGTGCCGAGGGGCGCATACCCAACTTCGCGGGCGCGAAGGCGGCGGCCGAACGGCTCGCGCGTCATCCACAGTGGGTCAAGGCCGAGACGATCAAGGCCAACCCCGACTCGCCACAGACGCACGCGCGGCGGCTCGCGCTGGCGCAGGGCAAGCGGTTGGTGATGGCGGTGCCGCGGCTGCGCGACGAGCATCCGTTCCGGTTGCTCGACCCGAGCAAGCTGTCCGAAGAGGCGCTGCGCGAGGCGGCCACGATCAAGGGGGCGTTGCGGCACGGCAAGGTGATCGACCTCGAGCAGGTGCCCGAGCTCGACTTCATCCTCACGGGGTCGGTGGCCGTGAACCTGAAGGGCGCGCGCATCGGCAAGGGCGGCGGCTTCTCGGACCTCGAGTACGGGTTGCTCTCCGAGGCGGGCAAGGTGGACCGGCGCACCATCGTCGCCACCACCGTCCACCCGATCCAGATCGTGCGGGAGAACCTGATGGTCACCACGCATGACATTCCGCTCGACCTCGTGGCCACGCCACGTGCCGTGATCGAGGTTGAGCGCGCCTACGAACGGCCGCGGGGGATCATGTGGGACCACCTCCAGCCGCCGCAGATCCACGAGATCCCGGTGCTGGAGCGGATGGGGTACGCCGGCTGACGCCGGCGGGTCCGCCGTCCGCCGTCCCCGGCCCTAGCTCAAGCGTTCGAGCACCGGATCCAGGCTGGCCCTGAGCTCGGGCCAGTCGGCCGCGCCGATCACGACGTCCTCCTCCACCAGCTCCCTGTTCCAGGGGTGGACGATCGTGGCGGCCACCATGCCCTCGGCGCGGGCGCGGCTGAGGTTCACGGGACTGTCGTCGACGAGCACGTCGATGCCGAGCTCGACACAGCGGCTGATCTTGTCGTAGGAGCAGTGCAGGTCGTCGTAGGGCATGCCGATCGCGCCCAGCCATTCCGCAGTCGCGTCGAAGGCGGTCGTCGTCCGGTGGCTCGTCACGTGGATCCAGTGGCCCTGCTCGCTCCAAGCCCTCACCGTTTCCACGGCCGCCGGGTAAGGCTCGGCGCCGAGGATGTTCTCGTCGGAGTGCGTCTCCTCGACACAGGCGATGAGCTGGTCGCGCTCGAGCAGCGTGATTCCCCAGTCGGTCTGCTCCGCGTAGGGCAGCTCGACACCGAAGCGTTCCTGGGAGATGCGATCGATCAGATCCCAGTAGTGGTGAAGCGTGGAATCTATGTCCAGCGCGATCCGTGCCATGCGATCTGTACGGTAATGGAGCGTGGCGAAGACAATCTTCCCTTCAAAGGCGCGCCCGGCACCGCCGGGCGCCGCTCGTCGAGCAGACGATGACTATGGCGCGACCGCCCAGCCCGACTGGCGCGGGATCGACTGGCGCGAGCACCTCGGCGAGCTCGAGATCGCGGGTGTGCGGATCAACTACGTCGACATCGGCTCGGGCGGCAACGGGCCGCCCGTGGTGTTCGTTCACGGGCTCGGCGGCGCCTGGCAGAACTGGCTCGAGAACCTGCCGCGGGTAGCGCAGGAGCGGCGCGCGCTCGCGCTGGACCTGCCGGGATTCGGTCTCTCCGGGATGCCGATGAGGCACATCTCGGTCCCAAGCTACGGACGTGTGGTCAACGACTTCTGCGAGAAGCTCGGCCTCGACGAGGTCGTGCTCGTGGGGAACTCCATGGGCGGCTTCATCTCGGCGGAGACCGCGATCCAGTTCCCCTCGCGCGTCGAGCGGCTTGCGCTCGTGTCCGCCGCGGGCATCTCGATCACCAACCTCCACCGGCGGCCGGCGCAGACCTGGGGTCGCGTCGCGGCCGCGCTGGGCACGTACGGCGCAGCCGACACCCGGGCGGCGATCGTGCGACCGCGCGTCCGCCAGCTCACCCTCGGCTTCGTGATGCGCCATCCCACGCGCCTGCGGACCGATCTCTGCTGGGAGCAGGTGCATTCCGCCGGCGGCGAGGGCTTCCGCGACGCGCTTGACGCGCTGCTCGACTACGACTTCCGCCCCCGCCTCCCCGAGATCGGCTGCCCGACACTGATCGTGTGGGGCAAGAACGACATGCTCGTGCCGGTAGAGGACGCCGACGAGTTCGAGCGGGTCATCCCGAACGCCCGCAAGATCCTCATGGACGACACCGGCCACGTGCCGATGCTCGAGCGCCCGGTGACGTTCAACGATGAGCTGCTCGAGTTTTTCGCCGAGCCGCGCGAAGTGGCGCGCGACGAGGCCGAGGCGACGGTCTAGGCCGTTATCGCGCCCTCGGACGCCGAGCCCACCTGACGCGCGTACTTGGCGAGCACGCCGGTCTTGAACGGCGGCGGCGGGGACTGGTAGGCCGCCACCCGCTCGCGGATCTCGTCGTCTGAGAGCTCGAGCCGCAGCTCGCGCGCCGGGACGTCGAACTCGATGATGTCGCCGTCGCGCACCGCGGCGATCGGGCCGCCGTGGAGCGCCTCGGGCGCGACGTGGCCGGCCATCAGCCCGTGCGTGGCGCCCGAGAAGCGGCCGTCCGTCAGCAGGGCCACCTCCTCGCCGAGCCCCTCGCCCACCAGCGCCGCGGTCACATGCAGCATCTCCCGCATCCCGGGGCCGCCGGCGGGGCCCTCGTTGCGGATCACGACGACGTCGCCCGCCTTGATCTCGGAGGCGGCCACCGCCTTGAACGCGTCCTCCTCGGACTCGAACACCCGCGCCGGCCCGCGGTGGTTGCGCCGCTCGTGCCCGGCGAGCTTGACCACGCAGCCCTCGGGCGCCAGGTTGCCGCGCAGGATCGCGAGGCCGCCGGTGGGCTGAAGCGGATCCTCAAGGGCGCGGATGACCTCCTGGCCGCCGGGCTCCTCGGCGCTCTCCGCCTCCTCGGCGAGCGTCTTGCCAGTGACCGTCGGGGCGTCGCCGTGGAGCAGCCCGGCGTCGAGCAGCCGCTTGACCACCAGGCGCATGCCGCCGGCCCGGTACATGTCGAGCGCGACGAAGCGCCCACCCGGCTTGAGGTCGGCGATCAGCGGAGTGCGCTTGCTGATCTCATCGAAGTCGTCGATCGACAGCTCGATACCCGCCTCGTTCGCGATCGCGAGCAGGTGCAGGACGGCATTGGTGGACCCGCCGGTGGCCGCCACGCCGGCGATCGCGTTCTCGAGCGACTGGCGCGTGATCACGCTGCTCGGCCGCACGTCCTGGCGCACCAGCTCGACCACCAGCTTCCCGCAGTCCTCGGCCACCTGCCCCTTCTTGCCGTCCTCCGCCGGGACCATGCCGCTGCCCATCGGCGAGATGCCGAGCACCTCGAACGCGGTCGCCATGGTGTTGGCCGTGTACTGGCCGCCACAGGCGCCTGCCCCCGGGGAGGCGACGCCCTCGAGCTCGTTCAGGTCCTCATCTGTGATGTCGCCCGCTGCGTGCGCGCCAACGGCCTCGAAGACGTCCTGGATAGTCACGTCCTTGCCCCGGTAGTGGCCGGGCATGATCGTGCCGCCGTAGAGCATCAGCCCGGGCACGTCGAGGCGGGCGAGCGCCATCACGCAGCCCGGAATCGTCTTGTCGCAGCCCGACATCGCGATCACACCGTCGAACATGTGCCCGCGCGCGACGAGCTCGATCGAGTCCGCGATCACCTCGCGGCTGATCAGCGATGTCTTCATGCCCTGCGTGCCCATCGTGATCCCGTCCGAGATGGCGACGGTGTTGAACTCCATCGGGGTCGCGCCCGCGGCCCGGATGCCGTCCTTCACGCGCTCCGCGAGGCGGCGCAGGTGGAAGTTGCACGGCATCGTCTCGGTCCACGTATTGGCGACGCCGATGATCGGGCGCTGGAGCGCCTCATCGTCGAAGCCGATGCCCTTCAGGTAGGCCCGTGCCGCGGCCCTCTCGGGGCCGTCGAGGATCACCCGGCTGCGACGCCGGGGGTCGGCACTCACGTCTGGTGTGCCTCGAACGAGCCGGACCCGCGCTGCTGGCGCTCCCACTCGGCGAGCCGCCACAGGTCCCGCCGCACGCGCCCTGGATCCACCTGGCGACCAGGCAGGTGCATGTTCGCGTTGCGGATCAGGTGCTCCTCGTCGCCGGTGAGCGCCATCCACTTGGCGAGCACGTCGTCGGAGTCCGGCAGGCGCGAGTGCGAGATCGTGCGCGTGAGGTCCGGGAACTCCACGCAGTACTCGCTCAACAGGCGCCGGGTCTTGGGCACGTAGGCAACGATCGGCTTGTGCGGGTAGACGAGGTACGCGTACGCAGCCTCGCCGGTGGCGGCGTCGGGCTGACCGAGCCGCCCGCCGACGCGGATGAAGCCGAGGTCGCGGTACATCGCCCACTCCTCGTTGTTGACGCAGGAGCGGAGCAGCTCGCGGGCGCGCTGCTCGGCGCGCCGCTCGCGACCCGGGTCGTGGAGCTCGAAGCGCTCCCGCCGGCGCGAGCGCTTGCGCTCCGCCCTCATCTCCTCGGTGCGCGACCAGACGCCGGCCAGCGTCGGCAGCGCGAGCACCACCGCTACAAGGGCCAGAGCTAGGAGGGCGAGCAGCACTGGGCCTCGGCTCCCCGCTCAGCCACCCGCTGCGCGCGGGAAGAAGATCACGCGCTCGGCGTCGGTAGGGATCTCCGTGTAGTCGCGGACCATCTGCGCCTCCTTGCGGCCATTGCCAGGAGCGACCGTGGGCACGGCGGCCCACATGCCTTCGTCGAGCTGGCGGCGGAACTCCTCGATCAGGCGTTCCTCGTCCTCCCGCACCTTCGGGTCTCCCTCGGCGAGCAGCACTTCGCCGAACCCGGGCTTCATGCGAAGGAACTTGATGACAGGCCTCCTTTGACGGTCCACGGCTGCCCGCCATCCTTGCGCGCGGGCTGCAAGCGATTATGCCAGAGGCGCCCGGGCAGCCGAGGCCCGCGTGAGGCCGAAGACGTCCACGGGGCCGGCACCCGCCCCAACGCCGGCCAGACCCGAGCGCACGGCCTCGGAGGCGATCGTCTTCGCCTGCCGAGCAGCCTCGAGCGGCTCGAAACCAAGCGCGAGATGCGCCGCGAGCGCCGAGGAATGCGTGCATCCGGACCCGTGCGCCGCACCATCCGCGTAGCGCTCGCCGGGGAGCTCGCTGACCGTCTGGCCGTCGAAGAAGACGTCGACCACCTCCTCGCGGTGGCCACCGGTGACCACGACATTCGCCGGCCCGAGGGCGTGGACCGCCCGCGCAAGCTCTTCTCCCGAGGCGTCGCTCCCGAGACCGCTCAGCACGCGCGCCTCGGGGACGTTGGGCGTGACCACGGTGGCACGCGGCACCAGCAGCTCGCGGAGCGCATCGACTGCGTCCTCGTCGAGCAGGCGCGAGCCACTCTCGGCGACCATCACCGGGTCGATCACCACGGGCGCGCTGCCCGTGTGCCCGAGCGCCTCCGCCACCGCCTCGATCGTCTCCACGTTGCCGAGCATCCCGATCTTGACGACGTCCACGCCGATGTCCTCCGCCACCACCGCCACCTGCTCCACGATCGCCTGCGGCGGCAGCGGGTAGACGGCGCGCACCTCCACCGTGTTCTGCACCGTGATCGCGGTGATCGCGGTCATGCCGTGCACGCCGCAGCGGGCAAACGCCTTGAGATCGGCCTGGATGCCCGCCCCGCCGCCGGAATCGGACCCGGCGATCGACAGCGCGCACGGCACGCGGTTCGAGTTGCTGCTTGTCATGCCGACCGAGCATAGGCAGCCTCACCCGTTCGCCACCCGCTGGTACCAGCCCAGGCCGCCGGACACGATCAGGCCCTCGAGCTCGAGCTCCCCGAGCGCGGAGCGGACGGCGGTGGCGCTCAGCCCGGTACGCGCGGCGATCTCCCCCACTCCCTCACCGATCTCGACGCCGTCGAGCACCGCCCGCAGCCGCGGCTCGAGCCTCAATACCGCGCTCGGCTCGGCGGCTCTCGGGCCGCTTGGCCCATTGCCGATGCCGAACAGCTCGTCGAGGACGTCCTCGGTGCAGCGGATGGTGGCGGCGCCGTCGCGCAGCAGGCGGTTGCTCCCGGCCGCCACCCGTGATGTGACCTGGCCTGGAACCGCGCCCACCGTCCTGCCGAGATGCGTGGCGAAGTCGGCCGTGATCAGTGAGCCGGATGGGTCGGCCGCCTCGACGACCACGGTGATCGCCCCGAGCGCGGCCATGATGCGGTTGCGCGCCGGGAAGCTCCAGCGGAACGGCCGGCAGCCCGGCGGTAGCTCCGAGAGCACGACTCCGGCCTTCTTGATCCGGCGGTAGAGCTCGCGGTGCCTTGCCGGGTACGCGAGGTTGGCCCCGCAAGCGAGGACGGCGATCGGACGCCCGTTGCCGGCGAGCGCGCCCTGATGGGCGAGCGCGTCGATGCCGAGCGCCAGGCCGCTGATCACCGTGATCCCTGCCGCCGCGAGTCCGCGCCCGAGCTCTCTCGCCACCTCGGCGCCGTAGGGGGATGCCTTGCGCGTCCCGACGATCGTCGCTGCCGGCGGCGCCATGAGCTCCACCAGGCGCTCGACCGGCCCTGTGCTGTACAGCACGCTGGGCGGGTCGCTGAGCTGGAAGAGGCCGAGCGGGTAGTGCGCCGCGTGCCGGCAGACGGCGGCGACATCGGCCTCCACCAGCTCGCACAGCGCTCGCTCGGGATCGAAGCGCTCGAGGAAGGCCCTTGCGGCATCGGCCCGCTGACCGGAGCTGACGCGTTCGATCAGCACCTCGTCCTCCAGCTCGAGCAGACCGCTCGGCCGCGGTCGCGGGCGGTCGAGCAGGCCGGCTATCCGCGGCGCGAGGTGCGCGATCAGGTAGCTGCGCCGCAGGCAGATCTCGCAGACGCTCATGCCGCGGCCGCCAGCGGATCGGTGAGCTTGTAGCCGAGCGCCTCGTCGACGTCGGACGCCTCGATCTTGGGCCGTCCCGCGAGGTCCGCGATCGTCCGCGCCAGGCGCAGCACGCGATGGTGCCCGCGGGCGCTGAGCGGCGAGTTCAGGGTGCCGGCGAGCAGGCGGCCTCGCGCCTTCTCGGGCAGGAGGGCGTGAATCTCGGTGAGTCGCGCGTCCATGCCGGCGTTGCAGTGGACGCTCTTCCCGGCGAAGCGCGCGTGCTGGATCTCGCGCGCGCCGAGCACCCGTTCGCGGACCGTGGCCGAGCTCTCGGGCCGCCCGTCAACAGCCTCCAACTGCGGCGAGGCGTCGAGCTGGCAGACGAGATCGATGCGATCGAGCAGCGGGGCGCTCAGCCGCCTCATGTAGCGCGTGCGATTGACGGTGTCGCACGCGCACTGGCCCGGCGGGCGCCCGCACGGACAGTTGTTGCAGGCGGCGATCAGCATCGTCGCCGACGGGAACACCAGCGAGCGCTGGCCGCGCGTGACCTTCACGAACCCCTCCTCGAGCGGCTGACGCAGCGCCTCGAGCGCCGGGCGTGAGAACTCGGCGAGCTCGTCGAGGAACAGCACGCCGCGGTGGGCGAGCGTGATCTCGCCGGGCCGCGGCGTCGAGCCGCCACCCACCAGGCCGGGCGCGGAGATCGTGTGATGCGGCGCTCGGAACGGACGCGCCTCGGCCAGCCGCCCGTCGCTCATCCCGGCGACGCTGTGCACGCGCGTGATCTCGAGCGCCTCCTCGAACGTCGGCGGCGGCAGGATCCCGGGGACCCGGCGCGCGAGCATCGTCTTGCCGGCGCCCGGCGGGCCGATCATCAGCAGGTTGTGTCCGCCCGCCGCGGCGATCTCGAGCGCGCGCCTCGCGTCGAGCTGCCCGTAGACCTCGTCCAGGTCAGGGCAGCTCTGAGAAGCGCGTGGCGCCAGAGCCTGTGACGGCGGCGGCGTCCAGCGCCCAGCCACCAGGTCGACGAGCCGCCCGAGGCTCGGCGCCCCGAGCACCTCGATGCCCTCGACCAAAGCCGCCTCCGCCGCGTTCTCGGACGGGACGATCAGCCGCTTGTAGCCGGCGCGGAGCGCCCCGACCGCAACCGCCACGGCGCCGTGCACCGGACGCAGCTCTCCTCCCAGCGACAGCTCGCCGCACACCGCGCTCGACTCGAGCCGCTCCGGTGGCAACTGTCCGCTGGCCGCGAGCAACGCGACCGCGATGGCCAGGTCGAAGCTCGGTCCCGCCTTGCGCACGTGCGCCGGCGCGAGGTTGGCGGTCAGCCGCTGGAGAGGGAACTCGAGGCCCGAGTTGAGCACGGCGGCGCGCACACGCTCGCGCGCTTCCCGCACGGCGGCGTCCGGCAGTCCGACAACCGTGAAGACGGGCAGGCCGGGGCGCACGTCGACCTCGACCGTGACCTCCCGGCTGTCCACGCCCTCGATGGCGAAGGTGGCGATGTTTGCGAGCACACGGCGAACCTACGGACGAGCGTGTGACGGCACCACACCGGACCGCGAAAACTCCGAACACGCGTCGTAACGATCCGTTCTCAGACCAGCCGCTCCACCTCCTGCTCGAGCCTGTGCAGGCGCCGGAACTTGAAGCTCCGCCCGCTTAGCAGCGTCGCCAGCGCGCACGCGAGGAAGCACGCCGCGCCGAGCGCCGTGTTCCAGTTCGCCGCGGCGAGGTCGAGCATCGTTCCCTTCGACGGCACGACGTAGCCCGCGATCGCCGAGATCCCGAAGAAGATGCAGCCCGCCAGGTTCACGCCCGCCTCCCACCAGCCGGGGCCCTCGCGCGCCGGGAGCCAGCCGTGCCGGGCCGACGCCCGGTACGCGATCACCCCGGAGACGAGGAAGCAGATCGATCCGAACGCGTCCGGCCGCCACACGAGCCGGTTGTAGCTCGGGTCGTCGAACGCCGTGTGCAGCGCCCGGAAGGTGGTCACGTTGAAAAACAGCGTGCCGGCGGACTGGATGATCGCCGCCCACCACGCCGCCTTCCCGCGCCCCGGCACGGCGCGTTCCGGAAACGCGAGCCAGCTCTGCATCGCGCCGCCGCCGGTGAAGAAGATCGATCCGACGAAGAACGTGATCCCGTCGGCGCGCGGCCCGACCAGGTTGATGTAGCCCGGAAACGGGCCGACGAGGAAGCACGTCGACCCGATCGCGAAGAGAAGCGCCATCCAGCGCTCGCGGCTCATGGCTCTCCAAGATCGACTACGCCCGAAGCCCGCGGCGTCACCCGAATCGGATGAGCGAGCGCCGACACGCCCGCGCTTAGGGTTGCTCCGTGGGGTGGATCGACAGCGAGCTGGTCTTGGTCGCGCTCGCCGCGATGCTCTCGCCGACCACGCTGACCTTCTCGATCCTCACGCTCGTGCTCGGCGACCGGCCGCTACGCACCGGTTTCTGGTTCTACGCGGGCGCGATGAGCGCCACGCTGCTGATCGGGGTCGTGGCGGCATTCGTGATCGGGGATGTGGCCTCGACCTCGCAGCCGAACACCCCGAAGACCTGGGTGGCGATCCTCGACGTCGTCTTCGCCGTGATCATCATCGGCTGGGTGATCCGCGCGCTGCGGCGACCGCCCAACAAGGAGCGGATCGAGGGCATGGTCGACCAGATTCGGAAGGTCGCCTCGGCACCCGTGCTCGCGATCCTCGGCGCGGGCGCCACGCTGGCGAACCCCGGCGGCTTCATCCCCATCGCGCTGAAGACGATCTCGGAGCTGAAGCCGAGCGCCGGCGAGTACATCGTCGACTGGGTTTTCTTCGCCGTCGTCTCGCTGCTGCCACTGGCGCTTGCGCTGCTGATGCTCGTCGTGGCTCGCGAGCCGACCGAGAGAGTGCTCGGCCGCGTCCGGGTGTGGCTCGAGGGTCACGCGCGGCTGATGGCGGCGGTGATTCTCGTGCTGCTCGCCGCGGCGCTGTTGCGCAACGGCATCGCCGGACTCACTTCGTAGACGGGGGCTCGTCCGCCAGCGGGTCGTCCAGCGCTCGCAGCGCCCGGGCACGCACCTTTCGCACGCGGTTTCCCTCGAACCGCTGGGCCACGCGGCGAAAGGTGTTCGATGGACCGCGCACGCTGCGGTCGAGGAGCTCGGCCGGGAACGCCGGATAGACGGCGCCCGTGTCCGCGTACCGATACAGGACGACCGTGATCACCATCCGTGCCGCCTGTGCGAGCAGGAAGCAGAGCGCAATGGTCGCGGCGCCCACCGCGAAGAGCGCACCTCCGATGAACACCCTCCCGCTGCGGATCAGCAGGACACCGGCGGCGACACCCGCGGCGCCGGGCAGCCCGAACACGATCACCGCTCGGATCCACAGGTAGACGGTGCTGTAGACGGCGTCGCCCCAGCGGCCGCGCATCAGGTGCAGCGAGTGGCGTGCCGTTTCCCAAGTCGTCGCGCCGGTCAGCGCGATCGTCGGGATGGCAAAGAAGCTGAGTAGGCCCCAGCCGAATCCGAGGACGAACACGGCGAGCTGGTCGACCGTCCAGCTGCCAATCAGTCTGCTCGGGACGCCGACCGCAAGATCGATGAGCGCCCAGCCGGCGATCGTCCGGCGGCGCTCGCGGATCGCCCGCCAGCCGAGCAAGGCGCTGCCGGGGCGCTCTTCGAGGGCGTTTGCGGCGATGGCGGCGGCCCCCACGGCTACCGCCGTGACCATCAGGCCGAGCAGGTAATAGGCGCCGAGACCCGCCAGCACGTACTGCACGGGGCCGCCGTTGCGGCGGAGGGCGACGGCGGCGACAGCCACGCCGGCCGAGATAACCACCACGATCGTCACCGAGCCGCGCAGGAAGCGCTTGAGCGGGTCGCTGGAGAGCACGAAACCGATCGCAGCTCCACCCAGGCGCCAGCCGTCGACGACGGCGCGCCGAGTGCGGGAGGGTTCTCGCTTCGCCATCGGGCCCAAGCATCTCAGGCCTGCGGCGGTGCGCAACGGCTTTGTAGCGAGTCGTGCGCAGAGTTGTGACGCTGCGGTCTGGTTCGGTCACGCGGCCGTCCGTAGGTTGGCCGCATGACCGCCTCAGTCGACCCCCGCCGCACACTCGGTGAGCGCGGCGAGCGCCTCGCCGCCGAGCACCTGGTGCGCGCGGGCTACACGATCCTCGCCACCAACTTCCGGACACGCTTCGGGGAGCTCGACCTCGTGGCCGCCGACGCCCGCTGCCTCGTGTTCTGCGAGGTCAAGACGCGCATCGCCGGCACCCGCCGCGGTCCCGCTGGTCCCTTGGACGCGATCGGACCGCGCAAGCGCGCGCAGGTCAGGGCGATGGCACGCGAGTGGCTGGCGAGCGAGTCGGCCTCGGACCGCCCGCGGCGGCCCGAGCTGCGCTTCGACGCGATCGGGATCCTGATCTCACGCGGCGGGCAGCTCGTGTCGCTGGACCACCTCGAGGACGCGTTTTGAACCGGGTTCCCCGGGGCGCGTCCAGATCAAGCTGGGCAAGGACGCAGGGTCGAGTGCTTGCTGGTTGCAAGCCGAGACCCGAGGACGCCGCCCAGCGCAGATATGGCGCGTCCCGGCTAGCCGCCGAGGGCGAGCTGCTGGTACGCGATCGAGGCGAAGGACATGCGGTGGAGCGGCGAGACCCCGTGCTCGGCGATCGCCGCGCGATGCTCGGGAGTCGAGTAGCCGACGTTGGTGTCGAAGTCCCAGCTCGGATGCCGCGCGGCGGCGCGGCGCATGTAGCGGTCGCGCGTGACCTTCGCCAGCACGGACGCGGCGGCGATGGCGGCGCTCGTGGAGTCGCCTCCCACGACGGCGCGCTGCTCGAACCCGAACGGCGGCACCTCGAAGCCGTCGACGAGGCAGAGGGCGTCCTCGCAGGCGACCCCGAGCAGCGCCGAGCGCAGCGCTTCCAGATTCGTGTTGTGGAGGCCGCGTGAGTCGATCCCGCGCGGACAGCGAGAGACGATGACCGCCTTGGCCGCCGCCCTGAACACGAGCGGGTACAGCTCCTCGCGTCCCTCCTCGGTGTGCTGCTTGGAGTCGTTCAGGCGCGAGAGAGCCCGTCGATCGGAAAGCGTGAGGCGGTCGATGTCGAACAGAACCGCGGCCGCCACGAGCGGCCCGGCCAGCGAGCCGCGGCCGGCCTCGTCGGCACCGGCTATGAAGCGGCGCTCGAAGGAGCGATCGAAGGCGAACAGGCGGCGGCCGCTGCGCGAGGCGCTAGAGCGTCCCGATCCGTTTCGGCGGCCA
>DATBKS010000008.1:0-4140 GCA_036555755.1 Thermoleophilaceae bacterium | reverse complement strand
AGGTTGCAGGGCATGGTCCCCGTCCACGTGGAGGCAATGCCGACGATCGGGCCGTCGAGCCGCTCGGGATCGATGCCCATCGCGCGGAAGTGAGCGCGGGCGGCCGCGCGCCCGGCGCCGGATCGCAGACCGTCACGCGCTGCGCGCCGAGATGTCGCGTCGTCCATTGCGGCCGAGCCTACGGCTTTAGGAAGCCGTGAGGTTGCTTTACCGGCCGTTCACCGTTTCGCACTGTCATCGACACGTCGTAATTCCCTCACCACAAGGACCCCAAGTGAACGACGAGGAATGGAAGGACCACCTGGCCGACGATGAATGGAGCGATCTCGGCGAGGACGACGAGTTCGTGGTCGTGCCCCCGTGGGCGCGCCCGAGGGCGTCCGACAGCTACCGGCCGCTGCCGCTCTTCAAGGTGCTCTACGGACCGGTCGGCGCCGTACGGTCGGACCTCGCCCGGGCGCGCCGCCAGATGAACATCGCGGCTGCCTCCTCCAAGCGACCGAGCGATCCGCGCCGCAACTAGTACCCTAGTCTGGTCGGCATGTCCGCGCCGGTCGTGCTCGTGGAGTGCATGTCGCGCAATGCGCTCGAGGAGCCCGGCGAGATCGCCCGCTTCTACGACCGCTGCAGCGATCTCATGCGCGAGCTGCTCGACGCCCTCGCCGCCGCGCCCGACCGGCCCCGCCCGTTCCCGGAGATAGAGGATGGGATGGGCTGGCCGCGGCGCCGGATCGCGTCGGTGCTCGGCGGCGTCTCGCACCTGCGCCACACCGAGTTCGGCGGGCTCCGGCCCTACCGCTTCCAGGACACGCACCAGTCGGCGAGCGGCCGCTGGGAGATGTGGATGGACGCCGCCCAGGCGCGGGCGGTGCTGGAAGCGCGCGCTAGCGGCTGACCATTCCGGCGAGCGCCTCGGCAGCCTCGAGCACCGCGGCCTTGGCGTCCTCCGGCTCGAGCACGGCGGCGTCGCCCGCCTCCTCGAGGATCGCGCGGGCGAGCCAGTCGTGGCCCGCGGCCTGGATCTCGACGATCACGGCGCCGTCCTTCAGCTCCTCGATCACACGCTTGTCCTCACGCGCCCAGCGGGCGCGCTCGGGGGCGAACCACACGCGGCAGGCCTCGGCGCCCTGCACCTCGTCGGTGCGCGTCCAGTCCGGCACGTCGGGCTTCAGCTCGGGGCGCGGCTCGAACGTCTGGTCGAGGATGCGCGCCTCGCGGATGCGGTCGAGCCGGAACGTGCGCGTGTCGCCCTTCGACGGATCCCAGGAGTGGATGTACCACCCCTTGTTGCCGTTGTGGAGGAGGTAGGGCTCGATCCGGCGGCCCTCGGTCACCTCGTCCTCGTCCTCCTTGTAGTAGTCGATCTCGAGAACGCGGTTCTGGACGATGGCCGCGCTCACCACCCGCGCGATCTCGGAGTCGTCGCCCACGGCGTTGGTGATCCGCAGGCCCTCCTGTGCGGGATCCTCGCCGAGCGCTGTGACGATCTTCTCGCGCGCGGAGGCGAGCGAGCCCTCGGGCACGTGGTCGCCGATGAAGTCGATCGCCGCCACGAGCGCCTTGGCCTCGAGCGGCAGCAGGCGGGCGGGCTGAGCGAAGTTGTCGCCGTAGGGCTCCGGATCCACCTCGATCGAGTCGCCGTGGATCTCGGCGTAGAGCACGTAGCTGCCGCCGCCGAAGTTCACGACGTTCAGCACGTCGATGTCCTCGCGCAGCTCCTCCTCGCTCACCTGGAGGCTGTCGCACACACCCGCCACGCTCAGCAGGTCGCTGCTCCGGGCCGCCTCGATGAGGATGCCGGCGAGGGTGACCAGGCGGGCGAAGCGCTCCGGCCGGATCAGCGTCTCGCGCTTGCCGCCGTTATCGGATTCCTCGACGGGCGCAGCCTTCTTCTTCGCGGGAGCGGCGAG
Organism: Thermoleophilaceae bacterium; assembly: GCA_036555755.1. GTDB lineage: Bacteria > Actinomycetota > Thermoleophilia > Solirubrobacterales > Thermoleophilaceae > JAICJR01. Next base: position 2,230 of record DATBKS010000008.1, on the reverse strand, counting down.
CTCGGGGCCGGCCGAGTGCAGCTCGATGATGCGCTGGAGCCGCTGCGTGGCCTCGTCGGCCAGCTCCGCCGGCTCGATGATGCGCGCGTGCTCGCGCAGCCCGAGCACCCATGACACGATCGCGCGCGGCTCGGCGTACTCGGTCTCGAAGATCACGCCGTCGCCGTCGGGCGCCGGCTCGCTCGTGCCGGTCTCGCCGAAGTGGCGCATCACGTACCAGTCGACCTTGCTGGAGATCCAGATCTTGGCCGTGCCGACACTGTCGCCGAGCTGCCACGGGCTGCGCGTGGCATAGATCCGCGGATCGAAGTCCTCGGGCGGCGGGAAGTCGTGCTCGGCCTTGGACGAGTAGCCGACCTTGCCGCGGATGCGGGTCAGGCGGAACACGCGCACGGCGTCGCGCTCGTGCGCACGGCCGACGAGGTAGTACTGGCCGTGCTGGAAGAGCAGGTGGTACGGGTCGACCTTGCGCGACTCCACCGCGTCGCGTCCCATCGTGTAGTAGTCGAAGAGGATCGTCTTGCGGCGGAAGATCGCGGTCTCGATCTTCGACAGCCGCTGCGACAGCTCGCGCCCGCCGGCGCCCGCGGTGATGCCAAGCGCCACCGAGCGGTGCTCGGGCGGGGCGAGCGGCGACGGCTTGCCCCACGACAGCTGCTGCAGCGCCAGCCGCAGCGGCTCCGCGTAGGCGAACTCGCCGTCGAGCAGCGACAGCAGCGTGCGCAGCGCGCCCAGCTCCTCGTCGGTGAACTCGATCGAGTTGAGGTAGAAGTTCTCTGGCGGCAGCGAGTAGTTCTCGGCCTCGTAGTAGCCCTCGGCGGGCTTGTCGACCTTCAGCTCGATGCCGAGCGATTCGAGCTCGGCGCGGTCGGCATAGAAGCGACGCGCGAACGCGTCGTCGTTCATGCCTGAGTACCCCTCCACCTCCCGCTTGATCTCCAGCGCCGTTACGGGGCGCCGTTCCGCCATGAGGAACGAGATCAGAGAGAGCTGACGGATCAGCTTCTCGGTGTCCTTCGCCATGCCCAAGGCAGCATAGGAGGCGGCGACCCCCGGCAGGTGTAGCCCTGCCACAAATGGAGCGATGGTTTTCCGCTGTTTGCGAGCTTGTGGCGCTTTAGAGCGCCCGCTCCGCCGAAAGCGAAGCAAGCTCAGGGATCACGTGCTCGCCCACGAGCCGAACCTGTTCACCCAGATCGGGCAAGCCCTCTACCTCGATCCCAGCCCAGGCTTTGAGCGTGAAGGGGTCGGTGAATGAGACCAGCGCATGGTTGAGGCCTGCAGGGGCGTACCTGTCCCTGAGCCACTCGACCCAGTCCTCGGGCGTACCGGCGACCATGATCCGATCGGCGACTTCATCCGGAGTGGCTTCGAGCGCGCGTCGAACATCGCCTGCCTCAAAGGCTTCGTTTACCGGCGCGACCTGCTCGGGCTCGATCCCGTGCCGCTCGAGCAGTGCCGGCGGCATCGACGGGATGTAGAACGCCGCAAGGATCCGCCCGGCGCGGCGCGCCACGTCCCCGTCGGGTGCGACCGCCCCGAGCAGGGAGTCGCCGAGATCGAGGCCCTCCGGGCTGCGACCCGCACGTTCCACCCCTGCCCGGAAGTGCTCGACCGCGTAGCCGAGCGCCTCTGGCGAGTACGCGCACGCCGTGTGCAGCCCGTCGGCTATCTCGCCGGCCAGCTTCATCGACTTGGGCCCACCCATCGCACCGATCTTCACCGGCAGGTGCTCCTGGACGGGGCGCGCCGCGGTGGTCACTCCGGAGTAGCTGTAGAAGTCGCCCTCGAAGTCGATCGAGCCTTGGTCGAGCAGGGTGCGCATGACGTGGTGGGCCTCGCGCAGGCGGGCGATCGGCTTCGTCCCACGCCACTCGACGCCGTACTGCCCGAGCATCGCGATGTTGCCGATCCCGCACACGATTTCGGCTCGTCCGTCGCTGAGCTCGTCGAGGGTGGCGGCAAGCTGGGCGACATACGTCGGCTCGCGCATGTAGATCGGCGCGATGCAGGGACCGAAGCGGATTCGCTCGGTCTGCCCCGCCGCGGCAGCCAGCAGCAGCCACGCATCCTTGTGGTAAATCTCGTCGGCGCTGTAGCAGGCGTGGTAGCCGAGGCTGTCGGCTAGCCCGACCGCATCGAGCAGTTCCTGCGCAGGCTGCTCGGGCAGCATCTGGAAGCTGAGCAGCATGCGCGGGTCAGCCTAACCCACCGCCTCCCACCAGGAAAG
>DATBKS010000007.1:0-14593 GCA_036555755.1 Thermoleophilaceae bacterium | reverse complement strand
CAGCGAGAGCCGCATCTCGAGCTACATCGGGATCGCCAAGGGTGAGCTGCCGGCGAAGGAGTACTACGGCACGTGGCGCACGTTTCCCGACACCTGCGACTGGAGCTTCCAGGAGACGAAGCCGGTGGGGGAGACGCGCACATACGAGGGCGTGAACGTGTTCGAGGGCGCGTATCCGTACGACGGGATGCTCGTGACGCCGTCGTGGGGCGGCAGCATGTTCGAGGCGCTGATGCCGTCGCTGTTCGTTCCCGAGGAGCGCTGGGCGCCGCACAGCTGGGGCGTGAACCACCCGCTCACCGTGCGCGCGCAGATCTACCACGGCATGCACGAGGCGGGCTACGGCTACTGGGGCTTCTCGCCGTCGAACACACCCGAGGGCGGCTACGCGGCCTACGGCGTCGACGCGATCGGCATGGACCCCAACGGCAACCCCTCGGACGAAGCCGGCACGCTGGTGGACCACGGGTTCGCCGGCTGCCCGGGGCGGGATCCAAAGCCCGACCCGCCACCGTCCGCCTACAGCGGCGGCGTCGTGACGCCACACGCCTCGTTCCTGGCGCTGCGCTACGCGCCCGATGCCGCTTTGTCGAACTTGGCGCGCATGTCGCGGAACTTTCCCGATCTGTATGGGAAGTGGGGCTTCCGGGACAGCGTGAACGTGACGACCGGCGCGGTCTCTGACTCCTACCTGTCGCTCGACCAGGGGATGATCATGGCCGGGATAGGCAACGCGCTCGACCACGACGTGCTGCGCAAGGACTTCGCGACCGGCGACGTGGAGCGCACATTGAGGCCGGTGATCGGCCAGGAGCAGTTCGGCGCCCACCCATAACCGTGTTCCTGATCGTCCTGACCTACGTGAAACCGCTCGAGGAAGTCGACAAGCTCCTCGACGACCACCTCGCCTACCTCGACCGCCACTACGCCGAAGGCCGCTTCCTGCTCTCAGGCGCACGGGTGCCCCGCAACGGCGGCGTGATCCTGTCGCGAGGAGACAGCAAGGAGGAGCTGGACGTCGTCGTAGCAACCGACCCGCTCATCTCAGAAGGCGTGGCGACCTACGAGCTCCTCCAGTTCCAGCCAGGCCGCCGAGCAAAGGAACTGGGGAACCTGGACTAGCGTCCGCCACGAACGACCGCTACCTGTTGTCCCAGCGTCGTTTCCAGTCGCGGCCGGCGCGGCGACCGCGGCGTACGAGGGTGTTGTGGTTCCAGCGCAGCTTCATGTTGGATTGGGGTGCAGGTAGCTGGTCGACCTCGTCGGCGGTGATGTTGAGCGTCACGGCGAGCTCGGCGATGCGCTCCACTTCGGGGGCGTCCACGAAGCGCATGCCCTGCTTGGTCTCGACGACGATGCCGTCGAAGATGTTCTCGCGCGCGTTGTCGAGTACGCGGCGGACCTTGCCGATCTCCGTGCCATCTGGGGCTCGTACGGAGGTGCCGCGTCTAAGCGCCTTGTACGAAATCGCGTGTCCGTCGTCCAGCGGATCCATTCGGTCAAATGTAATTCACGAGCTTCCGACCGGCGGGGCCAGAGCGTCTACTTCCTGACCGCGAACGGCTAGCGCGATCGCCCCTAGGACCTCGGCGTCGTCGCCCAGTTCGGTGGGCACGAGGGTCGTTGCGCTGGCCGCTGTCTCGATCGCATACCGCGCTACGGCGTCGCGGATGGGGTTGAGCAGGATGTCGCCTGCACCGGCAAGTTCCCCTCCGACGACGATCAGCTCAGGGCTCAGCAGGTTGACGAGGTTCGCGAGCGCGATCCCGATGTGGCGGCCGGCGTCCGCGATCACGCGTCGACAGCCGGCGTCGCCTGCAAGCGCGGCGTCGATGGCGTCGTGCAGCGTGAAGTCGGGGCCGTGGACCGGCTCGAGCATGCGCAGGACGGTGTCGGCGCCGGCGACGGTCTCGAGGCAGCCGCGGTTGCCGCAGCGGCAGACGTCGCCGTGCTCGTCCATGGTCGTGTGGCCGATCTCGCCGGCGGTGCCCGCGGCGCCGCGGACGATCTCCCCGCCCACGACGATCCCGGCGCCAATGCCCGTGGCGAGCTTGAGATAGACGAGGTCGCGCACCCCGCGGCCGGCGCCCCAGGTCATCTCAGCGAGGGCGCCGAGGTTCGCGTCGTTGTCGACCGCCACGGGATGGCCGAGCGCCTCCGCCAGCTCCTCGTCCGCGTGCACGCCCACCCAGCCCGGCAGGATCGAGCTCGACCCCACGAGGTGCGACTCGCCGAGCACCGGAGCCGGCAGACCCATGCCCGCCGCCACCACGTCGGGGAGCCCGCCACCCGCGTCGGCCAGCAGCTTCTTCGCCATCGTCACGCCCTGCTTCACGCCGGTCGAGGCCTTGTGGTCGAGTGGCAGCCGCTTCGACGCCTCGCCGAGCACGCGCCCGCTGCGATCTGCCACCGCCACGCGCAGGTGCCGGTGCCCGTAGTCGAAGCCGAGCACGAACCCGGGCAGCGGCATGAGCCGCAGCGGCGCGCCGCGGCGGACGCTCTCGCGCTCGATCCGCCCATCGGCCTCCAGCTCGCGCACGATCGCGGAGATCGTGGCGGGGGAGAGGCCGGATGCGCGCGCGAGGTCGGCCTGGCTGAGCGGCCCGCGCTCCTGCAGCACGCTGACCACGCGCTGGCGGTTGGCCCGGCCAAGGTCGGCGGGCGAACCGGAGTACGAGCTCATCGTCTCCCTCGAACGTCGAGTCTCATACGTTCACGCTCTCATCCCAGCGCAAATTACGTCGAGGTCCGAATTTACTTGACCATTGGAACGGGCAGGAGTAGCTTGCCTGGTTGCGGAATCCGTCGGGTTCCGAACTTAGGGAGAGAGAGTGACCGGGCGCTGTTGGGAGGCAGCCCTCCCCGCCGCCTGGCCGCACGCAAGCCAGGGAGGAGACCTGATGAGACGCATTACTGCGGCGATCGGCGCTGCCGTATTGCTGGCCCTCGGCGTGCTCACCGGCACCGCTGTGGGCGCCGCCACAACCACTTCGCATCACCCCGCTCAGACGCGGGCTACCTACCTCAACCCCCACGCACGCATCGCCGACCGCGTGGACGACCTTCTCGGCCGTATGACGCTCGCCGAGAAGATCGGGCAGATGGACCAGATCGTCCTGGGCAAGCTCCGCGGCCCGTCCAACCCGTCGAATGGCGACTGCAACGGCGGGAACAGCGACCAGCTTCAGCAGTCCTGCCTCGAGAAGGTCCTGATCAGCGATCACACCGGCTCGATCCTCTCAGGAGGAACTGACAACCCGCCGGACAACACGGGCCACGGCTGGGCCGAGCTGATCAACGCGGTCCAGCACTACGCGATCGATCACTCGCGGCTGCACATTCCGGTCATCTACGGAGTAGACGCGGTGCACGGCTTCGGTCATCCGTTCGAGGCCACGCTGTTCCCGCAGTCGATCGGCATGGGCGCGACCTGGGACACCTCGCTCGCGCGCGATGCCGGCGCGGCCACCCAGCAGCAGCTCGTGGCCACCGGCGGCACCTGGGACTTCGCCCCGGTGCAGGACCTGGCGCGCGACAACCGCTGGGGCCGCTACTACGAGACCTGGGCCGAGGAGCCGATGCTCGCCGGCGCGATGGGCGGGGCGAACATCGCCGGCATGCAGGGCGCCAGCCACAGCGGCAAGCTCAAAGTGGCCGCGACGGTGAAGCACTTCGCCGGCTACTCACAGTCGATCAACGGCCACGACCGCGTGGAGGAGCAGCTGCCGATCCGCTACCTGCAGGACACGTTCCTCCCGTCGTACGCGGCGGGCATCGACGCGGGCGCGGCGACGGTGATGGTCAACTCCGGCTCGATCAACTCGGTGCCGGCCACCGCGTCGCACTTCCTGCTCACCACCGAGCTGCGCCAGCGGCTCGGCTTCAAGGGCGTCGTGATCAGCGACTACGGCGACGTGCCGGCGCTGCAGACGGCGTACCACGTGTCGCCGGATCTCGCCGACGCCGTGGCCAAGGCCGTCAACGCGGGCGTCGACATGGCGATGGAGCCGGACAACCCGAGCGGCTGGAACGACGCGCTGCTCGAGGACGTCCACAACGGGAGCGTCTCGGTCAGCCGGATCAACCAGTCCGTGCGCCGGATCCTGACGCTGAAGTTCCGGCTCGGGCTGTTCGACCACCCGTACGTCGACCCGTCGCAGGCCGACGCCGCGGTGACCGGCAACAAGCCGCTCGCCCGCCAGGCCGCGGACGAGTCGGTCACCCTGCTGCGCAACGAGGGCGGCGTGCTGCCGCTGTCGAAGAACGCGAGCAAGCTCGTCGTCACCGGGCCGAACGCCAACTCGATGACCAACCAGCTCGGTGGCTGGAGCGTGAGCTGGCAGGGCGCCTTCGGGGCGAACCAGGCCTGCTGCGCGGGCCCGGCCGACCAGATCCCGCCGGGCACCACGGTGCTCGACGGCATCAAGCAGGCGGTGTCGCCGTCGACCAATGTCGTCTACACGCAGGACCAGTCCACCGCGGTGTCGGAGACGAACAGCGCGGACGCGGCGGTCGTCGTGGTCGGCGAGACGCCATACGCGGAAGGCCTGGGCGATGACCCGGCGCCGCAGCTGAAGCCCGACCAGCAGGCGCTGATCTCGGCGCTCGAGGCCACCGGCAAGCCGGTGATCGTCGTGGTGATCGCCGGGCGGCCGCTGGGACTCGGTCCGGCCAAGCAGGCGAACGGCCTGCTCATGGCCTACCTGCCGGGCACCGAAGGCGGCGCCGGCGTGGCTGACGTGCTGTTCGGCACGGTCAACCCGAGCGGCCACCTGCCGGTCAGCTGGCCCACGGATGCGCCGCTCCAGCAGTCCAATTTCAACCCCGGAGGAGCCTCGACCTTGGGTGACCAGCCCAAGTTCTTCGACCAGCTCCCGGGCACGAACTCGGGCTGGGGATCGGGCTACAACCCGCTCTACCCGTTCGGGTACGGGCTCTCGTACACCACGTTCAAGGTGAGCGGGCTGAGCGCGAGCTCGTCGGTGTCGCGCCACGGATCGGGCACCGCCACGTTCACGGTGGCGAACAACGGTTCGCGGGACGGCGTTGACGTCGTGCCGGTCTACGTCCATCAGCCGACCGAGACTGCCGGAATCGTCGTGCCGCCGCAGCGGCTCGTCGGCTTCGCGCGTGTAGAAGTGCCGGCCGGCGGATCGAAGACCGTGCACGTCAGATTCCCGGCCTCCTCGCTGGCCCTGACGCCGGCGGACATCGATGGCACGGAGGTGCCGAAGGTGTTGCCGGGCAGCTATCAGGTGCAGGTGGAAGGGATGTCAGCCGACTTCACCATCGGCTGAGTTAGTTGGCAGTTCGCAGTTGGCAGTTGGCGATTGGGCCTCAGCCCTGCCAACTGCCTACTGCCTACTGCCAACCCAAACAAGGCGTCCGCTCCCGCACGCAGAATCACCCCTGTGGTGATTGTCCTCGGCATCGATCCCGGCACCGCGCATACGGGCTACGGAGTGGTTCTCGCGCGCGGGAGCATGCTTGCCGCCCTCGATGGCGGCGTCTTTCGCACCGATCAGAGCGACACGCTCGAGGAGCGGCTCGCCCAGATCCACGCCCGCATCTGCGATTTGATCGCCGAGCACGAGCCCGAGGCGGTGGCGGTCGAGGACCTGTTCTTCGGCCAGAACGCCCGCAGCGCGTTCGCGGTCGGCCAGGCGCGCGGCGTCACGCTGCTTGCGGCGGGCCAGGCCGGAGTGCCGTGCTTCTCGTACACGCCACAGGCCGTCAAGCAGGCCGTGTGCGGCAACGGCCGCGCGGAGAAGGACCAGGTGCAGCGCATGGTCGGCGCCCTGCTCAAGCTGCCCTCGCCGCCCGAGCCCGACCACGCGGCGGACGCTCTCGCCGTGGCCATCTGCCACGCCAACGGCGCCGTGCTCAAGGCGGCGATCGCGTGATCGCGTCCGTGCGCGGCGACGTCCTCGTCCGCCGGCCCGATCACGTGGTGATCGAATGCGGCGGCGTCGGCTACCGGCTGGCCGTCTCGGCGGAGACGCTCAAGGCGGTCCCGGCGATCGGCAAGGAGGGGCTGCTTCAAACTCACCTCGTCACGCGCGACGACGGCATTTACCTGTTCGGCTTCGCGAGCGAGGAGGAGCGCGAGCTGTTCCTGCTGCTGATCGGCGTCCAGGGAGTCGGTCCCAAGGTCGCGCTCGCGGTGCTGTCTGGTGGCACGACGCGCGAGCTGCTCAAGGCCATCGCCGCCGGCGACAGCGCCCGCTTCCAGGCCTTCCCCGGCATCGGCAAGCGCACAGCCGACCGCATCATCGTCGAGCTGCGTGAGAAGGTGGCTGGCGAGGCGGCGCTCGAGGAGATCGTGATCACGAAGACCGACGACCCGCGTTCGCTCGCGCGCCAGGGCCTCGTCGGTCTCGGCTTCAGCTCCCAGGAGGCCGACGAGCTGCTTGCCGACGCCGCCGGCGACACGCCCGAGGAGCTCATCGGCGAGGCGCTGAGGGCGTCGCGATGAACGACCAGGGCGGCATCCGCACACCGGGCGTCGAGCGCATCCAGGCCGCTCCGGCCTTCGTCGCCGACGAGGAGCTCGACCGCTCGCTGCGGCCGCGCAAGCTGGCCGACTTCGTGGGCCAGCACGCGGTCAAGGACCAGCTCACCGTCTTCATCGAGGCAGCCAAGCAGCGCGGCGAGGCGCTCGACCACGTCCTGCTCGCCGGGCCGCCCGGGCTCGGGAAGACGTCGCTGGCGCAGATCGTGGCCGCCGAGCTGGACGTGCCTTTCGTGCAGACGGCCGGTCCGGCGCTCGAGCGCAAGGGCGACGTCGCCGCGTTCCTAACCGCCCTGGAACCCGGGTCCGTCTTCTTCGTCGACGAGATCCACCGCCTCCCGCGTGCGCTCGAGGAGACCTTCTATCCCGCGATGGAGGACCGTCGCCTGCCGATCACCGTCGGCCAGGGGGCGGGCGCTCGCGTCGTGACCCTCGACCTGCCGCCCTTCACGCTGATCGGCGCAACCACGCGCGCGGGATTGCTCACCACCCCGCTACGCGATCGCTTCGGGGTCACCCACCGGCTCGACCTCTACGAGCCCACCGACCTCGCCAAGATCGTCCGCCGCTCGGCGGGCATCCTCGACGTCGATGTCGACGAGGAGGGCGCCACCATCATCGCCAGCCGCTCGCGTGGTACGCCGCGTGTGGCCAACCGCCTCCTCAAGCGCGTGCGCGATTACGCCGAGGTGCGCGGCGCAGGCCGCATCGACCGCGAGGTTGCGGAGGAGGCGCTCGACCTGCTCGAGGTGGATCACGCGGGGCTCGACCGGCTCGACCGCGACATCCTGCGCACGATCGTCCAGAAGTTCGAGGGCGGTCCCGTGGGGCTCTCCACGCTCGCCGTCGCCGTGGGGGAGGAGGCCGACACGATCGAGGACGTGTACGAGCCCTACCTGCTCCAGCAGGGCTTCATCAAGCGCACGCCGCGCGGCCGAGTGGCCACCGCGGCGGCATTTGAGCACCTGGGCGTAGAGCGCCCTTCGCACCACGCGGCTAGCCTGTTCTAGGCATGGCCGAGGACTGGCGCGTAAAGGTCGAGTTTCAGGAGGAGGAGCACAGGCACCGCCTGACCGGCTTCCTGCACGAAAACGACCTCGAGCACGACCTCGCAGAGCGTCTCAAGGGGCGCGTCGTGGTGAGCCAGGACGGCCCGGTGCTGTTCCTCTACGCCGAGTCGCGCGACCAGGCCGAGGCCGCCACGGAGGTCGTCAACTCCTTCCTCGCCGAGCACGAGGGCGCGAAGGCGGAGGTGAGCCTCGCCCGTTGGCACGACGCCGAGGAGCGCTGGGAGGATCCCTCCGTTGCGCTACCCGACTCGCCCGAGGAGATCGCGGCCGAGCGCGACAAGCTCACCGAGGCCGAGCGCGAGGATGCGGCGGAAGACCGCATGGACGAGTGGGAGGTGCAGGTCGTCCTACCCGACCACCGCTCGACCAAGGAGCTCGCCGCGAAGCTCGAGGCCGAGGGCATAAAGCCGCTCCGGCGCTGGCGTTTCCTGGTGATTCCCGTCGCCAGCGAGGACGACGGTCACGCGCTGGCGGAGCGCCTCAGGGGCGAGGTCTCGTCGGAGGCCCGGATTGCTGTCGAGGGGACCTACGAGCGCATGATCGCCGACAACCCGGCGTTCCGCAGCTTCTCCCTCTTCGGAGGGCGGGGCGGTAGCGGGCGGGGTTAAGCTGGTCTGAATGCGTGGCGCGCGGGAGCGCCTACTCTTCGTCAAAGAACTGATGCCTCATTTCATCTGTCCCAACTGCGGGAACCGCACGCTCTCGGGGGAGCGCACCGCAGGATTCACAACTCGCGCCAAGGGCTGCTCCAAGTGCGGCTTCGGCTTCCTGTTCGAGCTCCTTGACGACTACTACCCCGCGCCCAACGCGGCCTTCGTGATCTGCGACCAGGACGCGCGGGTGATCGGCTTCGGCCGCGGCGTGCGCGAGCTCACCGGTCTCGGCGAGACCGAGGCAGTCGGCCAGCCGGTGCGCGAGGTGCTCGGTCTCACCTTCCAGAACGGCGACGATCACATCGGCACGGCGCTCGAGTGGGGCGTCCGTGTGCTCGACAAGCCCGTGACCGTGCATGCCGAAGGCGACCGCCCCGAGCCCGCGAAGGCGGACATCTTCCCGGCGTACGACGAGGACGGCGGTCTCTTGCTCGTGCTCACCCCGAAGTCCTGAGTCGATGACCAGCGCCAAGCGCAACGGGTTCGTGCTGCTCTTGGTCGTGGGCATCGTGGCGCTGTCGGCGCTCGTGATCCTCAGCAAGCCCACGCGCCTCGGCCTCGACCTGAAGGGCGGCGTCCAGCTCGTCTACCAGGGCGAGCCCACGCCGCAGGTGCCGAAGGTCACGCCGCAGGCGATCGACCAGGCCATCACGACGATCCGCAAGCGCACCGACGCCCTGGGCGTGTCCGAGCCTGAGATCCAGCGCTCCGCCGACAACCAGATCTCGATCGGCCTGCCGGACGTGAAAAACGTCGCGCGCGCGGAGCAGCAGGTGGGCAGCACGGCGCAGCTCCAGTTCTACGACTGGGAGCCCAACGTCTTCGTGGGGCCGAACAAGCTGGTCGACCCCAACCAGGCCGTCGATCCACAGACGGGCCAGCCGGTCGCCGCGACGGTCAACCCGATCCTCAACCTCTACGACGCGGTGCTGCGCGGCTCGCAGTCAAAGCCGCGGGCCGAAGCGACGGACATCCCGGCCGGCGGACCCGATCCGGCGATCGCCAAGAAGTTCAACAACAACCAGCAGCAGATCGAGCAGTACTACGACCAGAAGAACGACACCTCGGGCGACAAGTACTACCTATTCGGTCCCGCCGCGGGGAAGGACCAGAGCCCGAAGCTCATCACCGGGCCGGAGGGCAGCTGCAAAGACCTGCTCTCTGACTACACGGACAAGCTCGGCAAGGGGACGCCCACGCCGGCGCCGCGGCCCGTGACCGCGGGCACCGAGTGCTCCGACCAGCTGAAGGCGCTCGGCACCGCCGGGCCGCCGCAGGGAAGCAAGGTGCTCAAGGTGCCGAAGGGCGTCGTGATCATCGGCCAGGAGGCGGTCAAGGGCGCCCCGGCTGGCGCACCGCCGCCCGGGTATTTCGTGCTCGAGGACGACTCCGCGCTGTCCGGCTCGGACATCAAGAACCCCAAGCAGCAGACCGACCAGGCCGGCGCCCCCGACGTCACCTTCGAGTTCAACAACTTCGGGCGCAAGCAGTTCGCCGCCACGACCAAGCGCGTGGCCGACCGTGGCGCGGCCCAGATCGCGCCCGCCGGCGTCAACACGAGCCAGCGCTTCGCGATCACGCTCGACGACCAGATCGTCTCGCTCGCCACGGTGGACTTCCACGACAACCCGGACGGCATCGACGGCCGCACGGGCGCCGAGATCACGAATATCGGCTCGATCCAGGACGCGAATGACCTGGCTGAGAACCTGCGCATCGGCGCGCTGCCGATCAACCTCAAGCTGATCTCGAAGACCCAGGTCTCCTCGACGCTCGGCAAGCAGGCGCTCCACCAGGGCCTAATCGCGGGCGCCGTCGGCCTCTTGCTCACCGCGCTCTTCCTGCTCGTCTTCTACCGGATCCTCGGCGTCGTCGCGGTGCTTGGTCTGGCGATCTACGCGGTGATCCTGTTCGCGCTGATCAAGCTCATACCGATCACGCTCACGCTGCCGGGCATCGCGGGCATGATCCTGACGCTGGGCGTCGCGGCCGACGCGAACATCGTCATCTTCGAGCGAATAAAGGAAGAAGTGCGCGCCGGCGCGTCGATTCCGCGCGCCATCTCACAGGGTTACGGCAAGGCCCTGAGGACGATCATCGACGCGAACGTCGTCACGATCGGCGTCGCCTTCATCCTCTTCATGCTCGCCACGAGCTCGGTGAAGGGCTTCGCGTTCACACTGCTCGTGGGTACGCTCGTCTCGCTGTTCACGGCGGTGCTCGCCACGTCGGCCATCCTCGGCTCACTGGCGAGGACGCGCATCCTGCGCTCGAAGCACGCGCTCGCCGCGGGCAAGGAGCGCATCCGCTGGCACTTCGACTTCATGGGCAAGTCGAAGTGGTTCTTCGCCATGTCCGGCGCGATCATCTGCGCGGGCGCGCTCGCCATCGCCGGCCTCGGCGTCAACTTCGGCATCGACTTCGAGTCGGGCACGCGGATCACCACGCCGGTGCAGCAGAAGGCCACCGTTCAGCAGGTGCGCAACGCGATCTCGCCGCTCGGCTACGGCGACGCGAAGATCCAGCAGGTCCAGGACAAGCAGCTCGGGCCGAACGTCTTCCAGATCACGGTCAAGAAGCTGCCGCCGAACAAGGTCGAGAGCGTCGAGAACGCGCTCGACCAGAAGTTCGGAGTGGTGAGGGCCGACTTCTCGGCCGACTCCGTCGGGCCGACCTTCGGCGCACAGATCGCCAAGACCGCGCTGATCGCCGTGATCGCATCGCTCATCCTGATCTCGCTCTACATCGGCCTGCGCTTCGAGTTCAAGTTCGCGGTGCCGGTGCTGATCGCCCTCTTCCACGACCTCCTGATCACAGCGGGCGTGTACGCGATCTTCCAGCGGGAGGTGACGGCCGACACCGTCGCGGCCCTGCTGACGATCCTCGGTTATTCGCTCTACGACACGATCATCGTGTTCGACCGAATACGCGAGAACGTGCCGCGCATGCCGCGTGCCACGTTCTCGCAGATAGTCAACCGCTCGATGGCCGAGGTGCTTACGCGATCCCTGGCCACGACGCTGTCGACTCTCCTGCCGATCATCGCGCTGCTCGCGTTCGGCGGCGAGACGCTCAAGGACTTCGGCTTCGCGCTGCTCATCGGCGTGGCATCGGGCGCCTACTCGTCGATCTTCATCGCCTCGCCGGTGCTGATGCACTGGAAGGAGCGCGAGCCGGTCTACGTGCGCAGGCGCCAGCTCGCACTCGAGGACTTCGCCGGCCACGTGCCGGCGTACGCACCGGGCACGTTCGGCGGCGAGCAGGAGGGCGAGATCGTCGAGACGCCCGCGCGCCGCGGTCGCAAGCAGCCGCAGGAGCGCCAGCGGCTCGGACGCGCCGGCCGGCCGTCGAGCCGGCCCGTGCGCGGGAACGGCGAGGGCGAGGGCCAGCCGCGGACGGGCACGGCCGTGGAGGAGCCGCCGGCCGTCGAGGCGCCCGAGCCCGAGGAGATCGAGGAGCCGCGCGAGGCCGAGGTGGAGGAGACGCCGAGCGCGGACGTGCCCGAGGCACGCGATAGCGACAACGGTGCGGATGGCGCGGACGGTGCGGAGGGCGCAGACGGCGCGGACGACACCTCGAACCGCGAGTCCTCCACCAGCAGCACCGCCGGCCCAAATCGGCCCCCCAAGAAGCAGCAGCAACAGCGTCGACGAAAGAGGCACGGCCGCCGATGAGCATGCTCGTGTGGATCATGATCTCGATCGCGATCTGGCACTTCGCGATCTTCTTCCCGGACCGCTTCTGGGGCGGGATCGTCGGCGCCTTCGTGTTCGCGATCATCGGTGGCGTCCTGACCGGGCTGATCATCAACGGCTTCACGGTGCCGGGGCAGAGCGACACGCACCTGGCGCAGGCGCTCGAGGCCATACCGGGCGCGGTGCTCGCGCTGGCCGGTTGCTACTTCTACGGTGATCGCGTAGAGCCGCAGCGGCCGGCGCTGGACTAGTTCCTAGTTTTTCGTTCTTAGTTCTGTCCGGTTCGGGGCCGAACATCGGTGCATGCTCGCTGATGCTGCGCGCTGGTCTGCTGTGCCGTATTCGTATGCGGCCGCTGACGTGATCGCGCGTGAGGTCGGTGTGTCGCCGACCGTCGCGGCGATCCTCGTGCGTCGCGGCTATGGCACCCCCGGGGAGGTACGGACCTTCCTCGAGGGCGCGGATCGGCATGACCCGTTCCTGCTTGGCGACATGGGGGGCGCCTGCAACACGATCTACCGGCACGTGTCGCGCGGCACGCCGATCGTGGTCCACGGCGACTACGACGTGGACGGCGTGGCCTCCACGGCGGTGCTCGTGCGCGCTCTGCGGCGCCTGGGCGCGCGGGTGACATGGCACCTGCCGAGCCGCCTCGACGACGGCTACGGGCTCTCTCTGGCCACGGTGGAGCGGCTGGCTGCCGAGGGCGCCGGCCTGCTCGTGACCGTGGACTGCGCAATCACCGCCGCCGACGAGGTGGACCGCGCGCTCGAGCTCGGTCTCGAAGTGGTAGTCACCGACCACCACCGCCCAGGCGAGCGGCTGCCGTCGTGCCCGATCGTCCACCCAGCGATCGGCGGTTACCCGTTCCCGGACCTCTGCGCCGCGGGCGTGGCCCACAAGCTCGCCGAGGCGCTGTACGCGAGCGCCGGCGTGGACCCTGCCACCGCGGCGGAGGACATCGACATCGTGGCGCTCGCCACCGTGGCGGACCTCGTGCCTCTGCGCGGCGAGAACCGCCGCCTCGTGCGCGAGGGCCTCGAGGCCATGGCTCGCACGCACAAGCCCGGCCTGCGTGCGCTGATGAAGATCTCCCAGCTCGACCCGGGCGACGTCGACGCCCGCGCGCTGGGCTTCCGCCTCGCTCCGCGGATCAACGCCGCGGGTCGCCTGCAGCGCGCCGACGCCGGCCTCGAGCTGCTGCTCACCGAGGATGACGAGCGCGCCGCCCAGGTGGCCGACGAGCTTGACCTGCTCAACCGCGAGCGCCAGGACACGGAGACCCGCATCATGTTCGCCGCCGAGGCCGAGCGCGCCCAGCATGACGGCGAGGCCGCCTACGTGCTCGCGGGCGAGGGCTGGCACCCCGGCGTGATCGGGATCGTCGCCTCGCGGATCGTCGAGCGGCATCACCGGCCCACGCTTCTCATCGCCCTCGACGGCGACACGGGGCGCGGCTCCGGCCGCAGCATCGCGCCGTACGACCTCCACGCGGGCCTGGCGGCCTGCTCCGACCAGCTGCTGCGCTTCGGCGGCCACCGGGCTGCCGCGGGGTTCGAGGTGCGCGCGGACAACGTGGACGCGCTGCGGCGTGCGTTCGTGCACCACGCGGCGTCGTCGCTCACGCCGCGCGACCTGATTCCCGAGGAGCGGGTCGACGCGCTCGTGCCGGGCACGGCGCTCGGGCTCGAGCTCGCCGAGGAGCTCGAGCGGCTCGAGCCGTTCGGCATGGGCAACCCGCAGCCGACGCTGCTCGTGCCGGCCGCACGCGTGGGCGACGCCCGCTCGATGGGCGATGAGGGACAGCATTGCCGCTTCACGCTGTCGTCGGGCGGGGCGCGCGCCCGGGGCGTGGCGTTCCGCACGGCCGCCGGCAGCCTGTCCGACTGCGGCGACGATCCGCTCGACGTCGCGCTGCGCCTCGAGCTGAACCGCTGGAACGGCGCGGTCGAGCCCCGCGTGGTGTTGCGGGCGCTGTGCCGGGTCGACCCCGGCAAGGCGGGGATGGTCGGCGCCGAGGGCGACTTCTGGACTGAGCTCGAGGCCGCACTCGCGGGCGAGCCGGACGTCTGGGGCTCGATCGAGACCGGGGTCGGTTCGCGCGAGCTGCGCGACCATCGCGGGCAGGGCTTCGCCGGCGTGGCCGGTGACCTGATCTCGAGCGGCGAGCCGGTGCTCGTCGTGTGCGCGGACGTGGCGCGGCGGCGCGAGGCGCTCGAGCGCGTGCTCGGTGAGCACGTGGCGCCGCTCGTCTCGTGGACGGCCCTGGCTGCGGAGCCGTTGCTGGCCGCGCCGTTCAGTCACGTGGTGGCTTTGGATCCGCCGCCGTCCGCGGTGGGGGAGGCCTTGCTGTCGGCACTCCCCGGCGACGGCTTCGCGCATTTCGCGTGGGGCGAGCCGGAGGTGGCGTTTGCGCTCGCGCTCGCGCAGGCGGAGCTCGATCTGCGGCCGCCACTGACGGCCTTGTACCGGGCGCTGCGGGATGCGGATGGGGCGTCTGGGGAGGAGCTGCGGGCGCTGCTGGTGGGCGATGGGCGTTACCCGCGCTCCGCCGCGTTGTGCGCCCGTTTGCTGCGGGTGTTCCTCGAGCTCGGCTTGGTCACGTACTCTGAGCGCCGCTGTGCGCTTGTTGCCGGCGTTCGCGCTGACCTCGAGACCGCGGTC
>DATBKS010000006.1:0-10154 GCA_036555755.1 Thermoleophilaceae bacterium | reverse complement strand
TCGCCCCAGGGGCGGTTCTTCAACATGTCGAAGTCGAACGTTCGGTGCCGAACGAAGGTGTCGAGTTCCTGGAAAGAGCCTGGATCCAGCAGCTTTTCCACCCGCTCCCGGGCGGTGAGCTTGCCCTTCTCGTGCTGCTTCTCGACGGCCTTCTCGGACGCCGAGTGGATCGCGGCCTCGCGCAGTTCCTGCAGCTGGGCCAGCTTTTCCTCGTATGTCTCCGGCACCTTTTGGCGGCTCATCAGGGCCGGGGAGGTTACGGGATTGCCACCTCGCTGACCTCAGCCGCGTGCGTGCGTTCGGCGAGCCAGCGTGGCAATTGCGCCAGGGCCTCGCTCGTGTCGCCGGCCTGGACGAGCCAGAAGATGCAGTGCTCCCCGCTGCCGCACGAGGCCATCGTCTGCTTCCGGCGCAGCGGGCTGTCGAATCCCTTCCAGGCGGCGTAGGCCACCCGGCATTCGTCGGGCTCGTGGCGATGGGACAGGACGAACATCGGCACGCCCTCGAAGCTACGGGCCGCCAGGCCGCTGAACATCGGGGACGAACCCCCATTTGACGCCCGCTGGGGTCGGGTGGATAGTTGAGATTGCTCGTGCAATCCGCCTCCAGTGAGCTCGTCGGTCGCGAGCAGGAGCTCGAGCGGCTCCTGACTTCGCTCGCTGAGGCGGACGGCGGCGTCGCGCGGGCGGTGGCGCTCGTCGGGGAGCCCGGCATCGGCAAGTCGCGCCTCGTCGCAGAGCTGATCGCGCGGATGGGCGACGGGCTCGCGCTGCTCGGTCGCGCGGCCGAGTTCGAGCGCGACTATCCGTTCGGGGTCTTCGTCGACGCGCTCGACGCTTACCTCGGCTCCGTCGGGCAGGCGCGGCTGCGAGGGCTCGACGAGCTGGCGGGCGTGTTCCCGTCGCTCGCCGGCGAGGCGACCGCCCCGGCAGCGCTGAAGGAGGAGCGCTACCGCACGCACGCCGCCGTGGGCTCCCTGCTCGAGCGGCTCGGAGGAGGGCGGCCGTGGGTGCTCGCGCTCGACGACGTGCACTGGGCGGACGGCGCGTCGCTCGAGCTGATCGCGCACCTGCTGCGCCGCCCCCCGCAGGCGCGCTTCCTGCTCGTGCTGGCGTTGCGTCCGGCGCAGACGCCGCCGCGACTCCTCGCCGCGTTGGACGCCGCGGAGCGCGACGGCACGTGCGCGCGGGTCGAGCTCTCGCCGCTGCGGCGCGCGGACGCCTCGAAGCTGCTCGTGGGTGTGCCGGAGGGACCGCTGCGCGAGGAGCTCTATGTGGAGAGCGGCGGCAATCCCTTCTACCTCGAGCAGCTGGCGAGGACGACGAGCTCGGACGCGCCGCCCGCCGAGGGCCTCGCGGACGTGCCGGACCAGGTGCGCCGCGCGCTCGCATCCGAGCTGGCCGAGCTGGCGGACGAGGCCCGCCTGGTGCTCGATGCCGCGGCCGTCGCGGGCGAACCCTTCGGCGCTGACTTCGTGGCCGAGCTGGCGGGTGTCGAGCGAACCGCCGTGCTCGACGCGATCGACGCCGCCCTGGGCACCGGCCTCCTCCGCCGGTCCGAGACGCCGGGCTGGTTCGGCTTCCGGCACCCGATCGTGCGGCGGGCCGTGTACAGCTCGATCGGCGAGCGGGCGCGGGCCGAGACGCACGCGCGGGCGGCCGACTTGCTGGCCGGGCAGGGGGCGACCGCGCTCGTGCGAGCCCACCACGTGGAGTGCTCTGCGGCGGTGGGGGACGGGGCCGGGCTGGCTGTCCTCACCGAGGCGGGCTGGCAGAGCTCGGCGCTGGCGCCGGCGGCCGCGGCGCACTGGTTCGACGCCGCCTTGCGCCTGCTGCCACCCGGCGCGGACGCGGGACAGCGCATGGGACTGCTCGCCCCGCTGGCGATGTCGCTGACCGCGTCGGGTCGCTTGGCGGACGGTCTCGAGCGGCTGCACGAGCTGCTGGCGCTGGTGCCGCCCGAGCAGGAGCTCGTGAGGGCAAAGGCCGTGACGGCGATGGCGCTGATCGAGCGGTTGGTCGGCGAGGGTTCCGAGGCGCGCGCGATGTTGCGCGGCGCGCTCGACTCGCTGGCCGACCCTCGCTCCGCGGAAGCCGCGGCGCTGCAGCTCGAGCTGGCTTCCGACCGCTACTTCTCCGCGGACTGGGCCGGTATGGCGGAATGGGCGGCTGGTGCCTGCGCGCTGGCACGCGAGGTGGGGGACGCGAGCCTGCTGGCCGCCGCGGCAGCGGTGCTTGGCCTGGCGGAGCTGAGCGTGGGCGACCCGGCGAAGGCTCGTTCCCTGCTGGCCGAGGCGGAGGGGTTGATCGACGGCGCGGCCGACGCCGAGCTGGCCACACACCTGGGTGCGGCGCACTGGGTGGGCTGGCTCGAGCATCACCTGGAGCACTTCCCCGACGTGGTGCGCCACTACGAGCGCGGCCTCGCGCTCTCGCGCAGCACGGGCCAGAGCCACCTGCTCGTGCCGATCATGCTCGGCCTGGCGATCTCGCGCACCTGGCTCGGCGCGCTGCCGCACGCGGCTGAGGACGCCGACGCCGCCGTTGAGGCGGCGCACCTGATCGGCGCGCCGGCGCTGCTCGCGATCACCTCGTCGCTGCGCTGCTGGGTGGCCGTGCGTGGGGGTGGGCTGCACGAGGCGATGCGCGCGGCGGAGACCCACGTGCGCGCGGTGACGCCCTCGGAGGTGCCCCAGGAGCTGCTCGCCGCAGCGTGGTTCGGCGAGGCGCTGATGGAGTCTGGCTCGCCGGGTCCCGGCCGTGAGGAGATCCTGCGGGCGGGAGGCGGCCCGGAGCTCGCGCTGCTCGAGCCGTCACAGCGCCCCTACTACTTCGAGGTGCTCGTGCGCGCCGAGCTGGCCCTCGGCAACCTCGACGCCGCGCACCGCTGGGCCGACGAGACGCGAGCCTTGGCCGAGCGGCTGGGCCTCGTGGGAGCGCGAACCTGGGCGTCGCGCGGGGCGGCCGAGTGCGCCTTGGCGGGCGGTGACAGCGCGGCGGCGGCGGGCCTTGCGCAGGCTGCGGTGGAGACGGCGGGGGAGGTGCACCCCGTCGAGCGCGAGCGCTCCCGGATCGTCTACGGCCGCGCGCTGGCAGCTCTCGGCGAGACCGACGACGCGATCCGCGAGCTCGAGGAGGCACGCATGCAGCTCGCCTCCTGGTCGGCGGACCGCCTGGCCGAACTCGCCGCGCGCGAACTGCGCAAGCTCGGCCGCCGCGTTGGGAAGGCGGGGACGCGCGCCCAGGGCAAGGACGGGCTGAGTGCGCTCAGCGCCCGCGAGCTGGAGGTGGCCCGCCTCGTGACAGACCGACTCACCAACCGCGAGATCGCCGAGCGCCTCGTCCTCAGCCAGAAGACCGTCGAGCGCCACATGGACCACATCTTCCGCAAGCTCGGCGTGAGCTCGCGCGTGGATGTGGCCCGCGCGGTCGAGGCGTCAGAGACGCGAGTCTGAACCCCTAGTCGTAGAGGATCACACCGCGGATGTTCTGGTGCGTGCGCATGGCCTCGTAGCCCTCGTTCACCTCCGCGAGCGAGTACGTCTTGGTGACGAGCTCGTCGAGCATCAGCGACCCGTCGCGGTAGAGCGACAGCAGCTTGGGAATGTCGGCACGCGGGCTCGCGTGCCCGAACAGGGCGCCGCGGATCTGCTTCTCGTAGGCGATCAGATCGAACAGCGGGAACTCGGCGCCGACGGTGGTTATTGCGGATAGCGCGGTGAGGACGACCTTGCCGGTCTTGCCGACGACGGAGACGGCCTCGCCGACCACAGCGGGCGTGGTCACGTCCACCGTGACGAGGCAGGCGTTCGCCATCTCGCCGCGCGTCATCTCGGCAATCGGCTCGAGCGCCTCCGCGGCGGACGCGTACATGTGCGTCGCTCCGAACTTGCCCGCCTGCTCGCGATTGAAAGGCGCGGGGTCGATCGCGATGATCTTCGTCGCTCCCGCAAGTCGCGCTCCCTGCACCGCATTCGCCCCCACGCCGCCGATGCCGAGCACTACGACCGTGTCGCCCGCCCCGACCTCTGCGGCGTAGACCGCGGTGCCGTAGCCGGTGGTCACTCCGCAGCCGACGAGCGCGGCCTTTTCGAGCGGGAGGTCGTCGTCGATCTTCACGACGGAGTTCTCGTTGACAACGGTGTACGGCGAGAACGTGCCGAGCATGCACATCAGACGCGCGTCCTGGCCGCGCACGTGATGGCGGCTCGTGCCGTCGGTCTGGAGACCGACCTGGATGCCGGCGCCCTCGTTACAGAGGTTCGACCGGCCGACGGCGCACCACTTGCAGCGGCCGCATCCCGGGATGAAGCTGAGCACCACATGGTCGCCCTCGGCCACCGTGCGCACGCTCGGACCGACAGCCTCCACCACTCCGGCGCCCTCGTGGCCCCCGATCGCGGGCAGAGCCTCCATCGGCAGATCGCCCACGCGCAGGTGCTCGTCCGAGTGGCACAGGCCCGAGGCCGCGAGGCGAACCAGCACCTCTCCCTCGCGCGGGTCGTCGAGCGTGAGCTCTTCGACCTCCCAGTCGTTGCCGTAATCGAACAGGACAGCTGCTTCGGTCGTAATCGCCATTAACCCCTCCAAGGCCTGATTCAGTGAACGACTCCGTGGGCATCATCTCCGACTCGCGCAATTGCGGCAAACACATCGGAACTTCCGATCTGCCCGGTAGTTCTTTCAACCACGATGCGGGCCACCCTCATTGCCGCCATTACGGCGCTGGCGCTGCTGCCCACGGCGACCGCGGGCGCCTACACCCCTAAGGAGCGCGCCCTCTACAGCGACGGCCCGAGCGGCCGCTATCTCCTCGACCAGGGCTGGTCCACCGCGCGCCACCGCGGCGGCCCGTTCCACGCGGTGTCGATCCCAAATGCCTTCAACGCGCGCGACTTCTCGCAGCGCAGCGAGCTCTCGCGAGTCCAGTGGTACCGCGAGCGCTTCAGCCTGCCGAGCAGCACCACGGGCACAACTGGCTGGCGCATCCGCTTCGAGGACGTGAACACCAGCGCCACCGTCTGGCTCAACGGCAGGAAGATCGGCTCGCACACGGGCGCCCACCTCGCGTTCGAGCTGCCGGCGAGTGGCATCCACCCGGGTTCGAACACCCTGCTCGTGAAGGTCCAGGGCCACGCCAGCCGCAACGACATCCCGCCCGCCGGGCGCGAACGGGGCTGGTGGAACTACGGCGGCATCCTGCGCGAGGTCTATCTCCGCAGGCAGAGCGGCTTCGAGCTCGGCGACCCGCAGGTGATCGCCACGCCCGGCGATCCAGCGCAGGTGACCTTCAACGCCGAGGTGCGCAACACCTACACCACGAGCGGGGCGGCCGATGTCGCGCTCAACGTGACCGGGCCGAACGGATTCCAGGCGTCGCTGCCGATCGCGCCAGGCACGGTGCCGCCGGGCGGCCTGATGAAGGTCTCGACGAGCTTCACGATCCCCGGCGCCGCGCTCTGGTCCCCCGAGAGCCCCAACCTCTACGAGCTCACAGCCACCCTCCCCGGCGGCCAGACCACCACCATCCATTTCGGCGTGCGCCAATGGAGCAAGGCCGCTGACGGCACGCCGCTCCTCAACGGACAGCCGCTCCACCTGAGGGGCGCGAGCTTCCAGGAGGAGAACCTCACCCACGGCGCGGCGCTGACCGCGTCAGACGACGATAAGCTCGTGAGCCAGCTCACCGCCCTCGGCGCCAACTTCACCCGCGCGCACTACCCGCCGAGCGAGCGTCTGCTCGAGGCCTTCGACCGCCTCGGGATCGTGTTCTGGGAGCAGATCCCTGTCTGGCGCCTCAAGGGCAAGGACCTCGCGCGCCACGACCTGCGGCGCACGATCCTCGACCGCCTCCGCCAGACGATCCTGCGCGACCGCAACCACGCGTCCGTGATCACCTGGGGCGCGGCCAACGAGATCGTCCGCGGCGGCTCCGCCGAGACCTCCTACCTCAAGCAGGCGAAGGCGCTGATCCGGCGGCTCGACCCGACGCGCTTCTTCGCCGTCGACCAAACGCTGAGCCCGCGGTCCAGGCTCCCCGCTGCGTTCAGGAGCCTGGACGCGCTAGGCATCAGCGAGTACGTCGGCTGGTACAACAACGATCCGCTGTCGAAGGTGCGACCGCTGCTGGATTCGGCGCACAGGCAGCTACCAGGAGTTGCGCTATTTGCGACCGAGTTCGGCGCCGAGGCCAACCGCCCCGGGCCGGCGAGCAGGAAGGGCACCTACGCGTTCCAGTCGCGCTGGCTCGACAGGACGCTCACCGTCCTCGACAAGACGCCCTATCTGGGCGGGGAGATCGTGTGGCTGCTGCGCGACTACGCGGTGCGCCCCGGCTGGAGCGGCGGCAACCCGCGGCCGTCACCGCCCTTCAGCACGAAGGGATTGATCGACCGCCACGGCAGGCGCAAGCCTGCGTGGAGCGTCGTGGAGAGGCATTTCGCCCCGTTTACTCGCGCACGAACGGCTTGCGGTGCGCCGAGCCCAGGCTGTCGAGCAGCTCCGTAAGGCGCTGCTCCATGTCCGGGTGCCGCGACACGGGATCAGCCGTCGTCCCGCGCATGCGCGCCCAGAAGCCCAGATCGGCCACAAGCTCTTCCACCTCGGCTGTGAGGGTGAGCTTGGTGCCCCATCCCGCCGGCTCGAGAACCGCGGTGCCGCTCGCCCCATCGGCCTCCCAGGCCAGCGCGCGCTCGGGTTCAGTCGGTCGGATGGTCACCTCGCCGATCGCCTTCGAGAGGCAATCGCCTTCGAGCTCAGCCCACAGCTCCGGCGGTGACTTGACGAGTGTTCGAGAGACGGAAATGGCCGCCATCGGGAGACAGCTTCAACTGGTTCGAAGCGATTCCTTCCGTCTGGGAAGCCCCCTGCGGACCAGGTGGCAGGTCGCAGGCCGCAGGATCAGGCTTCTGTGTATTCGCCGAAGACTTCGCGCATTACGCCTGACACTTCCCCGATCGTTGCGCGTTCGGCCAGTGCGGCGCGAATGGGGTGGAGCAGGTTGCCGTCGCCTTCTGCGACTTCTCGCAGCTCTTGTAGGCGCTTGTCTACCGCCGCCTGGTCGCGGTCGGCCTTGAACTTCTTCAGCCGCTCCACCTGCTGGCGCTCCGACTCCGGGTCCACTCGGAGGATCTCGACGTCGTCGATCGTGTCGGTGACGTACTCGTTCACCCCGACCACGATGTCCTGCTTGATCTCGTAGCGCTGGTCGTAGCCCCAGGCGGACTCCTCGACCTCGCTCCGGATGAACGGGATGGCCTGCACCGAGCCGCCCTGCGACTCCACCTTGTCGATCAGCTCCTGGGCCCGCTCCTCGATCTCGTCCGTCAGGGACTCGATGAAGTAAGAGCCGGCGAAGGGGTCGACGGCGTCGGTGGCGCCGGATTCGTGGGCGATGATCTGCTGGGTACGCAGCGCGATGCGCGCGGCGCGCTCGGTGGGCAGCGCCAGCGCCTCGTCGAAGCCGTTCGTGTGGAGCGACTGGGTGCCGCCGCACACGGCGGCGAAGCCCTGCAGAGCCACGCGCACGATGTTGTTCTCCGGCTGCTGCGCGGCCAACGTCACGCCGCCGGTCTGCGTGTGGAAGCGCATGGTCTGTGACCGCGGGTTCTCGGAGCCGAAGCGCTCGCGCATGATGCGCGCCCACATCCGCCGTGCGGCCCGGAACTTGGCCACCTCCTGGAAGACGTTGTTGTGGCCGTTGAAGAAGAAGGCGAGCCGCGGCCCGAACTCGTCCACGGCGAGCCCGGCATCCAGCGCGGCCTGCACGTACGCGATGCCGTTGGCGAGCGTGAAGCCCACCTCCTGCACCGCCGAGCAGCCCTTCTCGCGCATGTGGTAGCCGGAGATCGAGATCGTGTTCCACTTCGGCACGCGCTCGTGGCAGTAGGCGAACAGGTCCGTCGTCAGCCGCATCGCCGGCTCGGGCGGGTAGATGAAGTTCCCGCGCGCGATGTACTCCTTGAGGATGTCGTTCTGCGTCGTCCCGCGCAGCTCCGCGGCCGGCACGCCCTGCTCCTCACCCACCAGCTCGTAGAGCAGCAGCAGCACGGCGGCGGGCGCGTTGATCGTCATCGAGGTCGAGACGTCCTTGAGCGGGATGCCGTCGAAGACGCGCCGCATGTCGTCGATCGTGTCGATGGCCACGCCGGTGCGGCCGACCTCGCCGGCGCAGAGCGGGTCGTCCGAGTCGCGACCGAGCTGGGTCGGCAGGTCGAACGCCATCGACAGCCCCGTCGAGCCGTGCTCGATCAGGTAGTGGAAGCGCTCGTTCGTCTCCTGGGCGGTGGCGTAGCCCGCGTACTGGCGCATCGTCCACTTGCGCGAGCGGTACATCTCGGGGTGGATGCCGCGCGTGAACGGGTACTCGCCCGGCTCGCCGAGACGCTCGGGAAGACCGTCGCGGACGTCCTCCTCCGTATAGAGCGCCTTGATCTCGATCCCCGAGTCCGTGAAGTGGCGCGGATCGTCGGGACCGACGATGGGAGCGATGGTTGGTTTGTCGGGGCGCGTGGCCATTGGGCGCAAGGATATGGATCCCAGCCACCAGGATCTTCACACCCCGGCGGGTTCCCGGCATTATTGATGTGCACTTGATGCACACCGAGACACGCCGGGCGCTGGCCGGCGCTGAGCGTGTCTATGACTCGCTTGAACGTCTGCGCGCAGATGTGGTGGATCGTGGCGACGCCATCTTCGAGGGATGGCAGCCGCGCATCGAGCGATCCCAGTATGTGGAGAGCGCTCGTAATCTCGCCCGCTACATCGCATTGCGGCGGCACGACCTGAGAGATCTTCAGGAGGAGCTGATGCCGCTCGGCCTCTCGTCGCTTGGGCGCTGCGAGGCGCGAGTGCTCGAGAACCTGGACGCCGTGCTGGCCACGCTGGCCGAGCTTGTGAGGGCGGCGGATCCGCCCGAGCACCCCAGCTCGAGCCGCTACTTCTCGGGTCATATGCAGCTGAGGCGTGAGACCGATGCTGCGCTCGGCCCGGCACCTCGAGGACGCAACGTGCGGGTCATGGTCACGCTGCCCGCGAGCGCGGTGGACGACTACGAGTTCGTGTTCGACCTCGTGAGCCGTGGGATGGACCTGGCCCGGATCAACTGCGGACACGAGGACCCCGAGCAGTGGGGGGCGATGGCCGCCAATGTCCGCCGCGCCGCCGCCGAGACGGGACGCCCGTGCCGGGTCTGCATGGACATCAGCGGCCCGAGGGCTCGGACCGCCAAGGTGGAGCTGCCGCACTCTGACTACCGGGCGCGTGTGGGACACCGTCTGCTCATGGGCGCTGGGAACACCGGAGGCGATCCCGGGAGCGAGGCCCGCTTCCAGTGCTCGCTGCCGGGCGTGCTCGACCAGCTGGAGCCCGGCCATCACGTGTGGATCGACGAGGGCGCGCTCGGCGCGGTGGTGGAGGAGAAGGCGGACGGCAGCGTCCTGCTGCGCGTGGTGCATGCTCGCGAGAGCGGCGAGCGCCTGCGAGCGGGCAAGGGACTGAATTTTCCCGAGACAGAGCTCCGGATCGACCCGCTCACGCCGAAGGATCTCGCCGACCTGGACACCGTTGCCGTCACTGCGGACGCGATCGGCTATTCGTTCGTACAGGAGCCGGCGGACATCGAGCGCTTTCAGGGCGAGCTCGCCGAACGCACGCCGCGCTGGCGCGAGCGGACGCTGATAGCGAAGATCGAGACGCGTCTGGCGGTGACCAACCTGCCCGAGCTGATCGTCGCCGGAGCGGGCAGGCAGCCGCTGGCGGTGATGATCGCCCGCGGGGACCTTGCGGTCGAAATCGGGCCCAGGCGCCTTGCCGAGATGCAGGAGGAAATGCTCTGGCTGTGCGAGGCGGCACACGTCCCCGTGATCTGGGCTACCCAGGTGCTCGACCGCTTCGTCCACAAGGCGAACACGAGTCGCGCCGAGCTCACCGACGCCGCCATGGCCGAGCGCGCGGAGTGCGTGATGCTGAACAAGGGGCGGTTCATCGGGGAAGCCGTCACGCTTCTCGACGAGCTCCCCGGCGTCATGGAAGGACACCAGTTCAAGAAGGTGTCCCGGATGCGGGCGCTGCACGCCTGGTAGAGGCCACGAGGCCCGACAATGTCGGGCCTCGTGGCGTAGGAGGTTGGCGGCTGGCAGTAGACAGCTAGCGGAT
>DATBKS010000005.1:0-1999 GCA_036555755.1 Thermoleophilaceae bacterium | reverse complement strand
CCGGCGCCGACGAAGATGTGCTCGGTGTCCGCGGGGCAGTGGACGAAGTCCCAGGCCTTCAGCGGCCGCTCCTCGCCCTCGACCAGCAACAGGCACTCGCCCGACAACACGAGGAAGTCCTCCTGGTTCGGCTCGCGGTGGTACATGCCGTTCGGCTGCCCGGGCTGAAGCACGCAGATCGTGAACCCGATCTCGGGGAACGACACGTCGTCGCCCTCGATGATGCAGGCGTCGCCCATCGCCTCGTTCGTCACCCAGGCGGCGTCACGGACGTTGACGACGAACCAGCCCTCGGTGACGGGCGTGAGTCCTGCTTCCAGCTGCTCGAGGCGCGCCTCCTCAACCATGCGTCTCCCTTCGGTTCCGGATTCCGAGGTCAGTATTCTGAGCCGCCGTTCGAAACCAAAGGGAGACGATGGCCGACAGCGTTGCGATGACCGCCCAGAGCTTTCAGGCGTTGAAGGAGGAGGTCGAGCGCCTCGAGACCGACGGACGGCGGGAGATCGCTGACCGCATCAAGACAGCGCGCGAGTGGGGCGATCTCAAGGAGAACGCCGAGTACCACGATGCGAAGAACGCGCAGGCGCATCTCGAGACGAAGATCGCGACCCTGCGCGAGAAGCTGCTGCGCGCGGACGTCCAGGAGTCTCCGGTCGGATCCGACGTGGTCGCCCTTGGCAGCCGCGTGACGGTGAAGGACGAAGGCTCCGGGCGCGAGGACGTGTTCGTGCTCGTCCCGGCCACCGAGGCGAAGCCGTCGGAGGGCAAGCTCTCGTTCGAGGCGCCGATGGCGCAGGCGCTCGTCGGCGCGAAGCAGGGCGACACGGTCACCGTGGCCACGCCGCGCGGCGAGCGCAAGCTGTCGGTCCTCGCGCTGGACTGACCGGCGCCGTTACGCTCCGGCCACATGGCCGGCCAGCCCGAGACGACGATCTTCACCACCATGACCGCGCTCGCCGAGAGCACGGGTGCGATCAATCTCGGGCAGGGCTTCCCGGATGAGGACGGCCCCACGGTGGTGATCGACGCGGCGGTGGACGCGCTGCGCAGCGGTCACAACCAGTACGCGCCGCTGCCCGGGATCCCGGCGCTCCGGCAGGCGATCGCCCGCCACCAGCAGCGACGCTACGGCATCGAGCTCGATCCCGACACCCAGGTGCAGGTGACCTTCGGCGCGACCGAGGCGCTCGCCTCCGCGCTCCTCGCGCTCGTGCAGCCGGGGGACGAGGTGGCGATGCTCGATCCCTCCTACGACTCCTACGCCGCGGTGGTTGCCCTGGCGGGTGGCGTGCCGCGCCCGATCCCGCTCGCGCCGCCCGACTGGCGCGTCGAGCCGGACGCCGTGGCGGCGGCGGTGAGCGACCGCACCCGCGTCCTGCTCGTCAACTCGCCGCACAACCCCACCGGCCGAGTGCTGGACGCGGGCGAGCTCGACACCCTTGCCGACGCCTGCCGCCGCCACGACGTGATCGCCCTCACCGACGAGGTCTACGAGCACCTCATCTACGACGGCAACCACATCCCGATCGCCACGCGCGATGCGATGTGGGAGCGCACGATTACGGTGTCGTCGATCGGCAAGACGCACTCGTTCACCGGCTGGAAGATCGGCTGGGCGAGCGGCCCGGCGGAGCTCGTCGCGGCGGTGCGCGGCGTCAAGCAGTTCCTCACCTTCGCCGGCGGTACGCCGCTCCAGCACGCGGCCGCGGTTGCGCTCGACGAGGCGGGGGAGGATGCCGAGAAGCTGGCGGCGTCGCTCGCCCAGAAGCGAGACCTGCTTGCCGATGGCCTGAATGCGGCCGGCTTCGATGTGTTGGACACGTCCGGCACGTACTTCCTCACGGCCGACCCTCGGCCGCTCGGCTTCGACGACGCCGTGGCGCTCTGCGAGCGGCTGCCCGTCGAGGCAGGAGTGGTGGCGATCCCGCTCTCAGCCTTCACAGCAGAGCCCGCAGACCGCGTGCGCCCTCTCGTGCGCTTCGCCTTCTGCAAGAAGCGC
>DATBKS010000004.1:0-1936 GCA_036555755.1 Thermoleophilaceae bacterium | reverse complement strand
TCGCCGTGGCGCCAGACGCCGTCGAAGGTCGACCAGTACGTATCGATGTAGCGCTCGGGATCGCCCCAGATGCCGCGCGTCATCGCGGGCCAGGGCTGCTTGCACACGAGCTCGCCCACCTCGCCGCGCACGGGCTGGCCGCTCGAGTCGAACACGTCCACGTCCATCCCCAGCGACGCGCCGCCGAGCGAGCACACCTTCAGCTCCTCCACCGGGTAGGGCGAGAGGAAGCAGGCGCCGACCTCGGTACCGCCCGAGATGTTGATGATCGGCACCTCGCCGTCCCGGCCCGCGACGCGGCGCAGCCACTCGTACGGCTCGGGGTTCCAGGGCTCGCCGGTCGAGCCGATGATGCGCAGCGAGCGCAGGTCGTGCTTCGCGGGGTGTTCGTCGCCGTGCGCCTTGAGCGCGCGGATCAGCGTCGGCGACACGCCCAGCATGTTCACTCGGTGGCGTTCGACGCTCGCCCACACCCGGTCCGGTCCGGGGAAGTCGGGCGCGCCCTCGTAGGTGACCATCGTCCCGCCGACCGCGTGCGAGCCGACCATCGCCCACGGACCCATGATCCAGCCCATGTCGGTAATCCAGTCGAGCACCTCGCCGGGGTGAAGGTCGGTCTGGTAGGCGGTCTCGGAGGCGATCTTCACGAGGAAGCCGCCGTGCACGTGCACCGAGCCCTTGGGCTTGCCGGTGGTGCCCGAGGTGTAGGCGATCATCAGCGGGTCCTCGGCGCCGGTGTCGGCGCAGTCGAGATGGACGCCCTCGTACGGAGCCGTGAAGTCGTGCCAGGTCACGTCGCGGCCCGCAGTCATTGGCATGTCCACGCCGAGGTTCTCGAGCACGATCACCCGCTCGATCGAGGGGCACTCGGCCACCGCCTCGTCCGCGACCGGTTTCATCAGCCCGTGCTTGCCGCGCCGCCAGGTGCCGTCGGCGGTGATGAGCGCCTTTGCCTCGCCGTCGTTGAGCCGCGCGGCGACGGCACTCGCCGCGAACCCGGAGAAGATCGGCATGTAGATCGCGCCGATCTTGGCCACCGCGTAGGCGGCCACCGCCGCCTCGGGGCGCATCGGCATGAACACGCCCACGGCATCGCCCTTCCCCACGCCCATCTCGAGGAGGCCGGCGGCCACGCGGTCGATCTTCTTGTGCAGCTGCTTGTAACTGAGGCCGAAGACCTCGCCCGTCTCCGACTCGCCGATGATCGCGGCGCGGTCCTTGACGGCGTCGGTGTGCGCCCAACGGTCGACGCAGTTCCACGTCAGGTTGATCCGGCCGCCGCCGAACCAGGTGGCCCACGGGATACCGCGCGAGGTGTCGAGCACCTTTTCGTACGGGGTCGAGAACTCGAGCCCGAGGTCCTTCACCACTGCGTCCCAGTACCACTCGATGTCCTCGACCGAGCGCCGCCGTAGTTCGTTGATGTCGCTGATGCCGTGCCTGCGCATGAGGCGCGTGACGTTCGCGCGCTCGACGTACTCGGCCGACGGCTTCCAGGCGATGTCGGTCATTACGGCTTGCGCTCGATGTCGGTTGAGGGCGCCCGCCTGACGCCGCCGGACTCACGGATCGCGTCGGCGAGGTCGAGCAGCGCCCACACGAACGCACTCCCGAGACCCGCCGCCACGCGCACGTACTCGGGCGTCTGATGCGCCACCCGCGCGGTGTTGTGGGCACCCGCCAGCGCTCTCGCCACCTGCTCGTCGTATTTGCCCACTACACCCTCCGAGATCGCTTGCCGGAGCCCCGCAACCTAGCGCCCGCGCGGCGCAGCCGCGCCCACAACGGGCGAGGCCGGGCGACATCCTTTCGCAGAACGCTTCGGTAACGGAACGATTCCGGAAGAGGATGGCGGCCTCCGGGGGCAGCGGATGCGAGCCAGCTGCCTCCTCCCCATTCCTTCGGTAATTGAACGATCAGCGGAGAGGACATCGAC
>DATBKS010000003.1:0-27902 GCA_036555755.1 Thermoleophilaceae bacterium | reverse complement strand
CGGCGGCGTCGTCTACGTGACGACGACCTACGGCCGGACGGAGGCGATCTCACCCGCGAGCGGCCGCGTGCTCTGGCGCTACACGCCGCCGACCTACGGCTCGTACGCCGGCTCCGCGCAGATCGCGAACATGACGCCGATCGCCGATCCGGACCGGACGGCGATCTACGCGGGCGGCCCCGACGGGCTCATCCGCAAGCTCGCGGTCGCGACCGGGAAGGAGCTGTGGTCGACGTCGATCACGCGAGATCCGACGCACGAGAAGCTCACCTCGTCGCTGAACTTCGCGCGGGGGCTCGTGATCGCGACGACGGGCGGCTACATCGGCGACGCGCCGCCCTACCAGGGGAAGGTGGTGGCGATCGACCGTCGCAACGGCCGCATCGCGCACGTCTTCAACTCGCTCTGCTCGAACCGCCGGCAGATCATCAACCCCACCACCTGCTCGGCGCAGGAGTCGGCGATCTGGGGGCGCGCGGGAGCGGTGGTCGATCCGGTCACGCACAGGGTCTATACGACCTCGAGCAACGGTCCCTGGAACGGCAGCACCAACTGGGGCGACACCGTATTCGAGTTCTCGCCCGGCACCGCGCGTTACCTGCGGCACTGGACGCCGGCGAACCAGAAGCAGCTCGAGGAGGGCGACGTCGACCTCGGCTCCACGAGCCCGGCGCTCCTGCCGGCACCCGGCTCGCGCAGCCGGAAGGCGCGCTATCTGCTCCAAGGAGGCAAGGACGCGCAGCTGCATTTGCTCGACATCCACTCGAGCCTGTTCGGCATCACCGGCTCGGCCGGCACGCACCTCGGCGGCGAGGTGCAGAACATGCAGGTGGTCGGGGACACGCAGGTGTTCACGGCGCCGGCCGTGCTCCATCGCAAGGGCCTGACCGAGGCGTTCGTGGCCACGAACAACGGCACCGCCGGCTACCGCCTGAGCGGCGGCAAGCTCCACGTGATGTGGCAGAACGACAGCGGCGGCACGAGCCCGGTGATCGCGGGCGGACTCCTGTGGGTGTACGACCCGGACGGCGGGCTGAACGTCTACCACCCGGGCAGCGGCAAGCTGGTCCGCAAACTTCCGGCGCCGTCGGGCCACTGGAACAGCCCGATCATCGCGGGTGGCCGCGTCTACCTGCCGAGCGGCAACGCCAACGACCACGCGACGGACGGCGTGCTCAGCATCTACCGCTAGGCCGTTTTGGAAAGGGCCCGGTAGACGCCGGAGAGAGCGTCCGCCGACAGCTGCCAGTCGAACTCGAGCGCCCGCCTGCGCGACGCGTCGCCCATCGCGGCGCGCACCCTGGGTTCGGCGGCCAGCTCGCATAGCGCGTCGAGCATCGCTTCGGGCTGGAACGGCGGCACGAGCCGGCCCGCGCCGGTTCCCCCTAGGTACTCGGCCACGCCGCCCACGCGCGAGGACACGACCGGCAACCCGCAGGCCATGCCCTCGAGCAGCGAGTTGTTGGCGGCGGCCTGTGTGAGCGGGAGCAGCAGGAGGTCGCTCTCGCGGTAGAGGTCGCGCAAGTGCTCGTCCGAGATGCCGTTGTAGCCGTCGACGCCGGGGATCGCGCCGAACTCCGTCGCGACCTGCTCGTCGGCCACCACCGTGAAGCGGAGCGGCAGCGCGCGGTCGGCGGCTGCGCGCATCACCTGCTCGAGGAGGACGAAGTCGCGTTGCCACATCCCGACGGTGATGCAGCGCAGGTGCGTGTGGTCGCCGTTCGCCCGGGAGGGCTCGGGCGACGGCGAGAAGAAGTCGACGTCGACGCCATGGGGAACGCGGTGAATCCGCTCCGGGTCCATCCAGTGAGCGAGATGCTCCGCCTGCTCCGTGGTGGTCACGAGCGCGGCGTCGAGTCTCGGGAGGATGCGGGCCGCGGACCTGGCGGGGACGGCGAAGTCGAAGATGTCGGGCGGCTGGTGGAAGCTCACCGCGAGCCGCCCGCCTCGCCGCCGCAGCAGCGGAGCAACGCGCGCGAGGTAGTGGTAGTCGTCCTCGCCATAGAGCACGTGGTAGATCGCGCGCGGCGAGCGCGCCATGTGACGGAGCGCGGCCGCCTCGTAGCTCATCGACTCGCGCGTGTAGGCCGCGTGCCCGGTGCGCCGGGTGAGCCGCTCGACAGCCGCCTCCGGCAACCCGCGCGGCAGCCATCCGGACAGTCGCTCCACCTCGACCCCGCTCGGCTGGCGCTCGATCAGCTGCGGGTAGCCGGAGTAGGCCGAGTGATGCGAGAAGCGGCGGTCGAGGATGACGATTCGCATGGGGAGCGCTGGGCCAGTGGCGCGCCCCCCGCGGGCATTTCGATCCTAACCCGAGGAACCGGGCGGAGGCCAGGGGAATCTGCGCGGCTCCGGCGCCGGCCAACCGGAGTACGCGACCCGCCGGTCGTCCGTGTCCTCCGCGACGCTCGCGCCGTACTTCGCAGCGGCGTCGCTGTGGGGGAAGACGAGGTCGTCACCCGCATTCCGCGCGCCCACCATCAGCACGACCGACGGTCCGTCACCGGCTCCGACCAGCACGTGCGCGGTCTGGGGCGGCAGGTGGACGAAGTCCCATTTCTTCAGCGGCCGCTCCTCGTCCTCGACGATCAGCGTGCACTCGCCCTCGAGTACGAGGTACGCCTCCTGGCCTGATTCCGCGTGGTACATCGAGCCGATCTTGCCCGGGCCGAGCACGCGCAGGTTGATGCCGAAGTGCTCGAAGCCGCTGCCAATGCCGGCTTCGAAGACAAAGCCGTACTGCTCGTCGTTGAAGCCGAACCCGGCGGAGTCCCCGACGTTCACGACGAACCAGCCGTCGCCGTCGGGCTTCTTGCCAAGGTCGGTGTCTACGAGCGGCGCCTCCGGGACTGGCGTGCGTGCCATGGCCGAACTCCTTCGCGTGGGGGACCGTGCCTTGATATCAGGCGGCGCGCCCGCGCCGCATTTCCTCGGCGCTGTCGAGCAGCTCGTGGAGATGGCGGCGCGCGATCAGGGCGGGTGCCGCGGCGAGAAGGAAGTTGAAGGCGCGGTAGGCCACCACCGCCGCGAGCGCAGGAGCGAGCGGCTGGCGCACCCAGTAGAGCGAGTACGTCATCAGCACCTCGGTCACGCCCGCGCCGCCGAGCGGAAGCGAGCGCCTCGTGGCGGCGTAGCCCGTGGCGTACGCGAGGATCACCTTGCCGGCACCCATGTCGATGCCGAAGGTGCGCAGCGAGAAGTAGAAGGCCGCGATGTCGGCGGCCCAGTAGAACGCGGTGCCGATCCATGCGCCCGCGTACTTCACCGGGTGCGAGATCAGAGTGTGCAGCACGCCGACGCCGTCGAGCAGGTCCGCCAGCCAGGCGCGCCGCTTGCCGCCGATGTGCGACAACCGCTCGCGCCTGCCGGGCGCGCTCGCCCAGAGCCCGAAGCCGAGCCCGAGCGGCACCGCCAGCGCCCAGGGCCAGAGGAGCGAGGGAAGGATGTCGGCGTCCTGGATCAGGAAGACGATCGAGATGACGCAGACGGTGGGGGCGAGCAGCGCCCATTCGAGCACGCCCAGTCCGAGCACCCGCACCCGCGCGCTGCGCTCGTCCTCGTGAAGCGCGTGGAGCGCCTGCTTGTCGAGCCCGAAGCCGCCCGCGAGCGCGAACGGACCGAAGCCCGCGGCCACCACGCGGCCGACCAGCGGCAGCTCGAGCGGCGCGTGCCCGTGCACCTGCGCCACCGAGCGGTATGCGATCACGTAGGCGGGGTAGGCGAGCACCTCGGCGGCCGCGATGAGCGGGATCCAGCCGGGGTGGACGGTCTCGAACGCGCGCCCCACCTCGTCGACGCCAGTGACCCACGCGATCACGATCACCGCGGCCGCCGCGATCACGGTGGCCAGGACCGAAACAGCGAGCGGGTGCTCCCGCAGCCAGCGTCGCACCGGCTCGACCTTACTGGTCCCGCCGCGCCAGCGCGATAGCCTGCCGCGCCATGGCGCACGTCCTGTTCTATGAGTACGTCGAGAACATGCTCGAGCTCCGCGGACCGCACCGGCCGGCGCACCTCGAGCGGATCAACGAGTGGCGCGACCAAGGAAAGATCGTGCTCGCCGGAGCGCTCGGCAGCCCGCCGCACGGCGCGGCGATCGTGTTCGACGTGGAGGATCCCGCCGAGGTGGAGCAGTTCGCCGCCGAGGACCCGTACGTGCTCGCCGAGCTCGTCACCGAGCGGCGCATCGAGCCGATCGCTCTCGTCTAGCGGTGCTTGTTCTTCGCGCGTGCCCGCTTGAGGGTGAGCGTGCGCTTGGCGGTCTTCGCCTTGTTGCCGGCGCTGTCCTTGCCGGTGACGGCGGCGGTGACCTTGAGTGAGTGCTTGCGCGCGAGCAGCTTGCGCGCCTTCTTCGAGAGCTTGAGCGTGATCGTCCGCGTCTTGCTGCCGCCCGCGATGTTGAAGCGCTTCGAGGCGAGCTTGAGGCGTCGCGCCTTGGGTGTCTTCTTCCTCGCGATCACCGGCTTGGCCGTGGTGAGCGTCACCGTGCCGATGCAGCGTGTCTGTTCGACGCAGCGCAGCTTGAACTTCACGCGGCCCTTCGAGTCGGCACGCAGCGTCTGCCTGAGGATGCTGAACCGGGGCTTGACGGTGTCCGCGACCGGCGCCCCCTGAAACTCATCCGCACCCATGTCGACCACACCGTCCGAAATTCGCGGCTGGCCGTCGAGGTCGACAGTCAACCCTGCAGGCACGAGGGCATTGCTTCCCTTGTCGATCGTCGGGCTGGTGGGGACCTCATGGAAGCCGCCGAAGTGCGGGTCAACGAGCAGCGGGTTGGCACAGATGTTCCCCGCGCCCGCCACCGGTCCCCCAGTGCCGTGCAGGCCCGCACACAGGTCCGTGAAGGAGATGCTCGTGTTCGCCGCGGTGAAGCCCGCGACGTCCGGCACGAATGCGGGGGAGGGACACGGCAGCGTGGGCTGGGCGTTGTAGACGATCGAGTTGCGCAGCGTGAGCTTGTCGAGTCCACTGCCGGCGACGCCCGGCGCCGTGCTGTCGCTGGCCGTGTCCACGCAGTTGGCCGCCACGGTGCTGTCATTCAGCTCGAGCACGCTCGGGCAGTCGACCACAGGACAGATGTCGAGGCGGCCCGCGTAGATCCCCGCACCGCTGCCGCCCTCGGCGAGCCTGTTGCCGTTGGCCACGAGGTTGGTCGCGTGAAGCTCGCCCGGGAAGAATGTCGAGCCGTCGCTCTGTCCCTCGACCCCGACGCCTGCGCCCTCGCCGTCCACCATCTCGATCGTGTTGGAGATGAAGCGGTCGCCCGTGGAGGTCACCGGGGAGCCCGCGATCCACTCGCCGGCGCCGCCGGTGTCGCCGCCGAGGGCTGTGGTGATCCGGTTCCCTTCGAACAGGTTGTTCGCCTGCGTGACGGGCGCGGAGGTCGGGTTGTTGTTCGCCACCGAGAGCCCGGCGCCGTGGCGGCGGTCCGTGCCGTTGGCATTCATGACGTTCTCCACGAACTGGTTCCCTGTGAGCACGAGGGGCGCGTTCGTTTGCAAGTTGATCGAAAGCCCCGCTCCGCCCAGGCCGCTGACCGAGTTGCCGTTGAACACGTTGTCGCTGAAGGTCAGAGTGGCGCCGGCGCCCTCCGAGACGACCGCGGCGCCGCCGCCGAACTCGCCGCTTGTTGTCTTGTTGCCGACGAAGCGGTTTCCGGAGACCACCGCCGGGATGCGGTTCGCGACCAGCCACAGGCCGCCGCCATCATTCCCGGAGGTGTTACCCGTCATGGGACCGGTGCCGAACTGGTTGCCCTGAACGACGATCGTGCCTGTTGTGGGCGTAGGGGTGATACTCACGGCCCCACCATCGGTGGCGTGGCTGTTGCTTTCGAACACGTTGTCGATCAGGTGCGGAGCCGACGCGGCGGTTATGAGGATTGCTGACGCGTTGGCGTTCTTGAAGGTCAAGCCCTTGATCGTCGTCTCGCCCACGTTGGAGCCGGTGAGGATGGCGTCGTTCATCGCCGAGCCGTCGAAGCCGTCGCCGGGTGCCGCCGCCTGGAGCGTGATTGGGACTGTCGGCAGGCTGAAGTGCGTGTTGTGGCAGGTCTCGTCGAGGGTGATCACCTCGCCGCTGGTCGCGGTGTTGAGGGCGTCCTGGAGGCCGGCGCAATGCACGGTCGCGGCGCTCGCCGCCTGCGGCAGGGCGAGGGCGAGCGCGAAGGGGATGAGGAGGCTCTTGAACGGCGGCAGCTTCACAGCGGGCCAGCCTCGTCGAGCGGACGGGGTGTGTCAAGCGCTCGCTAGCGTCCGGAGGCAGTGCCAGTGACCGTTCTCACAGAGCGTCACCTCAACCGCGCGCTGCTCGCCCGTCAGCAGCTGCTCGAGCGCGGCACGGCCAGCCTGCCCAAGACACTCGAACGCATCGGCGGCATCCAGGCGCAGTACGCGCCGTCGATGTACATCGGCCTGTGGACGCGGCTCGAGGGCTTCGAGCGCGACCAGCTCACGCGCGCGCTCGAGCGCCGCACCGTTGTTCAGGGCACGCTGCTGCGGATCACGATCCACCTCGTGTCCGCGGCGGACTGGTGGCCGTTCGCGGTGGCCGTCCGGGAGGAGCGGCGCAAGTACCTGCTCCGCGCCCACAAGGACCATGGCGACGCTCGCAAGCAGGCGGCGTCAGGCCGCAAGATCCGCAAGCGGATCGCGGGCACGACGATGACCCAGGCCGAGATGCGCGAGCTGCTCGGGGAATCGGGCGGCGGACTGAGCACCGCCACCTGGTTCGACCTCGTGCGCGTGCCGCCGTCCGGCACCTGGGAGCGCCGCCGCGCGGACATCCACGCCGCCGCGGAGGACTGGCTCGGCAGGGACGGCTCGGACATGTCCGTGGACGACGCCGTGGACCACCTGGTGCGCTCGACGCTGCGCGGCTTCGGCCCGATGGGCGCCCCCGAGGTCGCGAGCTTCGCCGGGCTGACGAAGCCGACGGTCGACGCATCGCTCAAGCGTCTCGACCTGCGCCGCTTCGAGGACGAGCAGGGCAAGGAGCTCGTCGACCTGCTGCGCCAGCCGCTGCCCGACCCGGACACGCCCGCGCCCGTTCGCTTCCTGCCGATGTGGGACGCGACGATGCTGCTCCCTGCCATCAAGCGCACGGGCATCTTCCGCGAGCCGCATCGCCAGGCGCTCGCCAACAGCAGCTACCCGCAGGCCAGCCCGCTCTTCCTCGTCGACGGCGTGGCGGCGGGCGTCTGGCAGTTCAAGGACGGCCGCGTGCAGGTCGACCCGTTCGAGAAGCTCGACCGCGCGACGATGCGCGAGCTA
Organism: Thermoleophilaceae bacterium; assembly: GCA_036555755.1. Taxonomy (GTDB): domain Bacteria; phylum Actinomycetota; class Thermoleophilia; order Solirubrobacterales; family Thermoleophilaceae; genus JAICJR01. The sequence goes on along the minus strand of DATBKS010000003.1, from coordinate 20,628 downwards.
CGGGACGAGGCCGACCGGCTTACCGACTTCCACTCCTAGCGCATTCGCAGGTGGCGCTTGCGAAGCGTGTGGCCGCCGTTCCGTCCTGTGGCGAGCACGCGCACCTGGACGCGACGCGACTTCCGCGGGGTGCGGAACGTAAAGTGCCGCCGCCTGCGGCTCAACCCAGAGCGCTTCACCGCGACCCGGCGCAGGCGGTGCCGTCCACCGCGCGGCGCGAGCAGCTCGATCCGCAGCCGGCACGCGGCCGAGCAGCGGGCGATCACGCGAACGCGCCGATGGCGCCGATTCTTGACCACCCGGAACCTCACGCGCGGCCCCGCTCCTATGGCACCGGTGGCCACTGTTGGGTCGGGATGGCAGATCCTCATGGTTCCCGTGGGGGCGCCGGTCCCGCGCATCGCCTGGGCGGCGGCCAGGTAGGCCTGGCCGGAGGGCATTGCGTCGCCGTTGGTGTAGGCGATCGTAAAGGTGCTGTCGGTGCTGCCGCCCACCGGGTAGCTCGACCAGTTGAAGGGGATCAGCCGGTCGATGTTGCAGTCGGAGCGGGGGAGGTCGAGCGCCAGCGTGCGCAGGTTGGCGGCCCGCTGGCTCTCCGCCGTCGTGAGTGTCGACCAGCCGACCTCGGTGATCTCGATCGGCACCTGCGGGCCGGCGAGCTGGTCGAGCGCCTGCCTGAACCTGGCGATCCGCGCGTACACGTCGGCGACCGTCGGCTGGTACGGGTGAAGGCCGACCGCATCGAGCTGGAGGTCGGGGCGGTGGGCGTACATCCGCTGGAGGAACTGGATCTCGTCCGTGGCCTGGCCCGCTTGCCCCAGCGCGAGGCCTCCCACCACGACCGTGGCCTGCGGATCCTTCGCCTTGATGGCGGCACGGGTGGCCATGTAGAGGTCCGCGTAGCGCTCCGGTGCGTCGGTCTGGGGATGCCAGAACGTCGAGGCGTTCTCCTCGTTCCAGACCTCGTACGAGGTGATCGGCATGTACGGGACGTGCGGGTGGTCGTCCCAGAAGTAGCCGCCGCGTCCGTAGCGGTTGGCCAGCTCCGCGGCGTAGTCGGTGAAGTCCGAGATGTCGGGCGCCGTGTGCACGTCGGAGACGCCGGGCGAGTACGCGATGAACGGGTACCAGCGCAGTCCCACCGCAGCGGCGGCTCTGACGAGCTGGTCATCCTCGGACCAGGAGTAGTCGCCCACCTGCGTCTGCGCGCCCGCGCGCACCACCTGGAGCCCGCCGCCGGCCATCGTCGCGAGGCTGTCCGCCAGCGAGCTGGTGCCCACCAGCGTCTCGCCATCTGCCCCGAAGAAGTCGGCCGGAACGTCCGCGCGCGCCGCACCAGCGGCGGCGAAAAAGAGGACCGTGAGCAACGCGAAAATGCGCCTCAGAGAGTGCGGGCCAGTCGGCGTCCTGCCTAGGCGAGCCATCGCCACGTTGAGGTATTACCCCTCAGCACGGGAACCTAGGCTACGGGGTCCTCTGGTCGGGAGACCGCGAGCTAGCGGCGGCGCATCGCACGCTGCCACGTGCGCAGGTACGCCTCGGCCGAGCGGAACAGCACGGGAAGCGCGCGGCGGGCGCTTGTCTGCCCCACGTCGGCGACAAGATCGGCGAGCAGCCCGTAGTGCGCCACGCCGTCGGTGTTCAGGTCGAAGGTGCGCGTGCCGGTCTGCTCGCGCTCGAAAGTGATCTTGCCGTCGCCCTGCACCGGCGCGACCGAGTAGCAGCCGCCCGCGAGGTTGTAGACGGGCTTCGAAGCCGCGTGGGTAGGCGCAGCGACGGCCAGCGTGGCGGCCGCCCCGGCGACAGCGAGTCTCACCCTCCTCGAAGAAAGCATCCCGGCGGGCGCCGCTCTAAGGCGGGTGTCAAGGGTTCGTGAGAGGATCGCTCGGTGACCGATGCGATCGCAGTGCAGGACGGTTTCGACCTCATTGAGCGCGAGCCGTTCCTCGACATGCTCGGGGGCTGGATGGGCGAGGTCGAGAACGGACGCGGACGACTCGTACTGCTCGCGGGCGAGGCTGGCATCGGGAAGACCACGCTCGTGCGCGAGTTCTGCGCGCGCCAAGCCGATCGGCGCCGCGTCCTGTGGGGCGCGTGCGACGGACTGCACACGCCGCGCGCGCTCGGGCCGCTCGTGGACATCGCGGCCGTCACCGAGGGCGCGCTGGGAGCGGCACTCGGCCGCGGCGAGAAGCCGGCCGGCTGCTTTGCAGCGCTGGTGGATGAGCTCGAGACCGGCGGCCCGCCGGTGCTTGTCCTGGAGGACCTTCAGTGGGCCGACGAGGCCACGCTCGACGTCCTGATGATGCTCGGCCGCCGCGCGGAGGGGACGCCCGCGCTCGTGATCGCCACCTACCGAGATGACGGCCTCGGCGCCACCGACCCGCTGCAAGCTGCGATCGGCAGCTTGGCCGGAGCGCCCGGCGTACGTCGGCTAGCGCTCCCTGAGCTGTCGCTCGACGCGGTGGGTGCGCTCGCCGAGCCTTACGGCATCGATGGCCCGGCGCTCCACGAACGCACCGCCGGCAACCCGTTCTTCGTCACTGAGGTGCTCGCAGCCGGGAGCGGCGAGCTCCCAGCCACCATCCGCGACGCCGTGCTCGCTCGCGCCGCACTCCTTGACGCGCCCGCGCGCGCGGTGCTCGATGCCGTGGCGATCGTCCCCAAGCGCGTGGAGATCTGGCTGCTCGAGGAGTTGCTCGGCGACGAGATTGAGCACCTCGACAGGTGCCTCGCGTCCGGCATGCTGCACGGCGAAGGCCCGGCGGTGGCCTTCCGGCACGAGCTCGCGCGCCTGGCTGTGGAAGAGGCGATTCCGCCGCACCGCTACGTGGCGCTCCACCGGGACGCGTTCGCCGCGCTGCGCGACCACGCGAACGGCGGCTCGGACCCGGCTCGCCTTGCACACCACGCGGAGGCGGCAGGCGATGGCGCGGCGGTGCTCGAGTTCGCCCCGCTCGCCGCGGAGAAAGCTGCCGCGGTGGCCGCGCATCGCGAGGCGGCCGCGCAGTACGCGCGGGCCATCCGCTTCTCGGACGCGCACGATCTGCGTGAGCGCGCCGAGCTGCTCGAGCGCCGCTCGCACGAGTGCCACCTGATCGCTGACTTCGACGATGCGATCGCCGCGCTCGAAGAGGCGGTCGAGTGCTACCGGCGGCTCGGCGACAAGCGCAAGGAAGGCGGTGCCGTGGGCCTGCTGGCCGGCACGATGTTCTGCCGCGGCGGACTTGAAGGCGAGGCCGACGAGACCGCGCGAAAGTCGGTGGAGATGCTCGAGCCGCTGGGAGACGGGCCGGAGCTGGCGCGGGCCTACTGCCGAATGACGGGCGTGCACATGGATGCCGACGACGCCAAGGGCGCGTTCGAGTGGGGCGCACGCGCGGTGGAGCTCGGCCAGCGGCTGGGAGACCCCGAGCTGCGCATCATCTCGCTCAACGACCTCGGGACCGTCGAGTACCTCCTCGGCAGGGCGAGCGGGAAGGGCAAGCTGGATGCGAGCCTCGAGCTGGCGCTGCACGACGGTCTTGAAGAGCACGCCGCTCGTGTGTACATCAACCTCTGCTGGGCGGCTACGCGCACGCGCGAGTATGAGGTGGCCGACAGCTACCTTGCCGCCGGGATCGACTACTGCACGGCGCGCGACCTCGAGCTGCACCGCTTCTACCTCTACGCGTACCGGGCGCGCATCGAGCTCGATCGCGGCCAGTGGGACGACGCCGCCGAGTCCGCCTGGTTCGTGGGGCGCGATCTGCGTAGTTCGCCGGACGCGCGCGCTCCGGCGCTGGCCGTGTTGGGCCTCGTGCGTGCTCGCCGCGGTGACCCGGAGCAGTGGGCGGCGCTCGACGACGCGCAGGCGCTGACGGTCTCGGGCGGCGAGTTGCAGAGGCTCGGCCCGGTGGCAGCCGGGCGGGCAGAGGCGCTCTGGCTCGCCGGGCGGTCCGACGAGGTGGATGCCGCAACCGCGTCGGTGCTCGAGCTTGCCCTGCGTTACGAGGTGCCGTGGATCGTCGGCGAGCTGGCGTGCTGGCGCAGGCGGGCGGGCCTGCAAGACGATCTTCCGGCCGCCGCCGCGGCGCACCCGTACGCGCTCTCGCTCGCCGGCGACTGGGCAGGGGCCGCGGCGTGGTGGCGCGAGCTCGGCTGCCCCTACGAGGCGGCGCTGGCGCTCGCCGACGCGGACGAGGAAGGGCCGCTGCGGCAGGCGCTCGAGGAGCTGCAGGCGCTCGGCGCACGCCCGGCCGCGGCGATCGTCGCGCGGCGGCTGCGAGAGCAGGGCGTGCGCGGCCTTCCGCAGGGTCCACGCGAGGCGACGCGCAACAACCCGGCGGGTCTCACCCGCCGCGAGCTCGAGGTGGTGGCGCTCCTTGCCGAGGGGTTGCGGAACGCGCAGATCGCCGAGCGCCTCGTGATCTCGGAGAAGACCGTCGACCACCACGTCTCCTCGATCCTCCGCAAGCTCGACGCCGGCACGCGTGGCGAGGCGAGCGCAAAGGCCGCGCAGCTCGGCCTGGTCGGCAGCGCAACTGAGTAATCGAACTTAAAGGTTCTGGCTTCCGCCGCACCTCCTCCGGGGAGGTTGTGTTTGCGCGGTTGCCAACACGTTCCCCTGGGAGGTTCAGCAGATATGAGTGCAGTTCGCAGGCTTTGCCTGGGCGCTCTCGGCATCCTCGGCTGCGTGCTCGTTCTTGCGCCGGCAGCGGCGCAGGCGCGCAGGCATCCGAGCCCGAATGGGCGTCACAACATTTCGATCGCAACGTCCGACAACCCGGTGGTGGCGGGCGACCAGCTCGCGATCTTCGGGCGGCTTCGCGGTCCGAACAACGGCAACCGCATGGTGGTGCTCTGGCACCGGATCAACCCGCGGCGTTTCTTCTCGCCGATTCAGCGCACGCGCACGGACGCCCATGGCTTCTATGCGTTCCTGCGTCCGAACGGCGTGGTCAACACCAACCGCAACTGGTATGTCAAGTCGCTCCGCGCGCGCAGCCGCACGGTGCACGAGAAGGTGTTCTCGCTCGTGACCCTGAGCGGTCCGGCCGATGGCTCCAACCTCGAGACCGGTCCGGCGCACAAGGTGACCTTCAGCGGCACCGTGTCGCCGTTCGCAGTGGGCGACCGGGTGATCCTCCAGCGCCAGAACGCGAACAGCGGGAAGGGCTGGCACCGGATCGACCAGACGCGCGTCAGGCCGGGCGGCACGTACACGATCAACCACACGTTCCGCGTCCCCGGCGACGCCAACGTGCGCGTGGTGGTGGGCGCGACGCGGCGCAACATCCGCAGCGTGTCCAACGTGCTCAGCTATGAGGTCTCGCAGGCGCAGAATCCCGCGCTCACGCTGAACTCGTCGGCCAACCCGCTCACGGTCGGCCAGGCGACCACGCTCACCGGCACCGTGCAAGGCGGCGCCGGGCAGCAGGTGAACCTGCTAGCCAGGACGGTGGGCGGCCAGTTCCAGCAGGTGGCGACGACAGTTGCCGACGGAAGCGGCAACTACTCGTTCGTGCAGGTGCCGCTGCACAACACGCTCTACCAGGTGCAGAGCGGCGGCAAGAAGTCGGCGCAGCTGTTCGAGGGCGTCAAGTTCCTGCTCAGCGCCTCCGAGTCGCCGAGCACGGTTTCGGCCGGTCAGTCGGTGACGTTCAGCGGCACGGTCGCTCCGGACGCCACCGGCCACGTGATCTACCTCCAGCGCCAGAACCCGAACGGCAACGGGTTCCACACGGTGCAGGTGCAGAACGTGGGGGCGGGGTCCGTCTACACGATCACCCGCCGGCTGTTCGTGCCCGGCACGAAGGTGTTCCGTGTGTTCATCCCGGGTGGCCCGCTCAACCAGGGCGCCGCGAGCCAGACCTTCACGATCACCGTGAACCCGGCTCCGCCACAACAGGTGAACGACTCGCAACCGGACACCACCAACGAAGGTCAGTAGCCGGACAGCTCAGTACGAAAAGAGAGGGCCGCGATCTCCGGGAGACCGCGGCCCTCTCTCGTTCCCCCGGCGGTCCCCCCGGACCTAGGCGCGGCCGTTGCGCCTGCCCATCCAGTCGAGCCAGGACGAGACGATGTGCTCGAGCTGGCGCTGCCGGTAGCGGTCGAGTCGCGGGCGCCGTCCAAGGCGTCGCCCATTCGGTTGCGCCTCGACCATCCGCCAAATCCGTTCGTGCGGGCCCATGCTCAGCCTGCGCCTGTCGCGGTCCACGAGCAGCCAGGGACGCTCATCTCCCTCGCTTGCGGCCTCGCGCTGGTAGTCCTTCAGCGCGTCAGAGGTGGCCGGATGGCCGCAGAGCATGAGAAAGGCGCGCGAGTCCCCGAGCGTGGCCTGGCCGTTGTCCGACCACCACAGCTCGCCAAGCTCCGGGATCCAGCAGAGCGCGATGTGGCGCGCCTCACCCTGATAACCGCACGCTTCCGCGAACATCGGCGGCAGCGTGAGCGGCAGTTCCACGAGGCTCAAGCCGCGGGTCGCGCGAGTGGCGCGGCCGGGTGCATCGGCTGGCTCGAGGGCGACGTCTGGCATAGACGGGCGTGGAGCAGGCTGGGTCGTCCGGCGCGGTAGGAGACCAGCACCGCGTCACCGACGCGGACCGGCGCGTGACACGCGCGGCAGCGCAGGCCGGCGAGGCCGGTTTCCGGCTCTACGAGAAGCACGATGACGCGAGGGACGACACGCATTCATCGTGCTTGCATACAGCCCGAGCGTCGATACTGCGATTGCGCGATCTGGCGCGCGGCTTAATCCAGCACTAAACCTTGGCCCAGAGCCTTCGCGACGAGATGCGCGCGCGAGCGCGCTCCCGTCTTGACCATCGCGTTGCGTACATGTGTCCGCACTGTGTTGTGCGTGATGTGCAGCTGGTCGGCGATCTCCGGGCCGCTCTCGCCCAGGGCGACGAGACGTACGATCTCCATCTCGCGGTCGGACAGCATGCCGTCCTCCTGGTGCTCCTCGATGTAGCGGCGGAAGTGGCGGCCCGAGCGGTACGTGGTGAGGGCGACGAAGAGGACCAGGCGCCTGCCCGTCACGACCTCCGGGTGGGCTGCCCACTGGACCACCACGAAGTTGTCCTTGGGGAGGAGCATGCATGCCTCGCCGACCACCTCATCCCGGAGCATCAGCTCCTTCCACTCGTCCTCGGACAGCAGCGGGCCGTTGCGCACGAAGTCATACATGTGCTGCCCGATCAACGCGCTGCGGCGGCGCTGCAGGAGCTGGGCAAAGGCCGGGTTCACGTCCACCTGGATGCGAGCCGCATTGGCAAGCATCATCGGGTTGCGCGAGCGCTTGAACGCGGTGGCGAACAGCGAGTACCAGCCCTCGCCGGTCATCGCACGGCCATTAGGCGCGATTACGCGTTGCGGAGTGGGCGGGGGCGCTCCGTCCTGGGCGCCTTTCACAGCGATCGCCAACTTGGGCCAGTTGGTCGGGGACGGGATTCGCCACCTAGCTTACCGGCAGTTCTTCGTCCCTTGACCCGCATATCGCGGCGCGGCTAGCGTCCACACATGTTTGGCGTCCGGGTCTGGCCCCCGGGACTTGCGCTCTCGTGCGCGCTGATGCTGGCTGTCGTCGGCTGTGGGAAGAACGGGGGCGCCGACAACTCGGAGAAGGGCATGTTCGTCAGCGCAGCGGACCAGGTGTGCGCGGCGCACGTGCGGGCCGTGATGAGCTGGCTCGATCAGCCGGCCGCGGGCGCGGTATGGCAGCAGCAGGCCACCCAGGACGAGGGGATCTACGAGATCATGGACCGCTCGATCCAGCGACTCGATGGCCTCGGGCCGGCGCCCGGACCCCGCGGCGATGCGTTTGCGGGCTATGTGAGGACGCTGAAGGCGCGTGCGTCGCTCTACCGGCTCACGAGCATGGCGTTCCTCGACCGCGACACCGTGTTCGCGCTCCGGCTCGAGGACCGCATCAAGCAGATCGACACCCAAGGTGATCGGTACGCGCACGACTACGGGCTGCGTATTTGCGGCACGGGTTTGAAGGATCTGGCGAAGGCGTTCGACGAGGCGGGGTGGAAGCAGCCGTGAGGGTCGCGGCGCTCGTGGGTGCGGTGATGGCCCTGGCGCTGCCGGCGCACGCGCTCGCGGCGAACCTCTACGTCAACCCGGCGACCGGTAACAACGCCAACAGCTGCACAACGCCGGCGGACCCGTGTCTCAACATCCTCGGAGCGCGCGCGAAGAGCGCAGGGACGGCGGAGGCGGACACGATCTTCCTCGCGCCCGGCACCTACACGGAGATGGTGAACCTGAACAGCTCGGCGTACAGCGGCGACACCTTCGTCGGTTCCGGGTCGGGGGACGACGCCTCAAGCGACTCGATCATCAGCTTCTCGAGTGCCGGCAGTGCCGTGTTCATCGACTCGACCGTCGACAGCGTCACGTTCAAGGATCTGCGAGTCGTGGTGCCGTCCGGGGCCCCGAACGACACGGGCGGGTTCTCAGTGCTCGGGACGACCACTGAGCTGCAGAACGTCGCCCTCAGCATGGAGAACCCGAACGGGACGGCTGCCGCTTGGTCGGACGCCAACGGGCCGGTGACGTTCGACCACGTGACGATCACCGATGCCAGCCCGATGGTGAGCACCCCCGTCTTGTTGGGAATCCACGACACGACGATCAGCGACTCCACGATCTCGTCTTCCACCGGCACCGCCGTCTCGCTCTCCAACCCCTTCGCCACCTTGCACACGCTGCGCATCGAGCGGAGCAGCCTGCTTGGCACAGGAAGCGGCACGCGAGCGGTCGAGACCACGAACACCAACGTCGTGATCGATTCGTCGGTCGTGCGTGGCGGACAGGCGGCTGTTCTCTTCGGCGGCTCGATGGGCACCGCGCCAACGGCGACCCTTCGCAACGACACATTGATCGGCACGCAGTACGCCACCTGGAACAGCGCTTCTGGCAGCGGCTCCCATCCGACAATCCAGGTCGACAGTTCGATCCTGATCTCACCCCAGGGGCAAAACTCGAGCCATGCGAACGACGGCTCCCTGACATCCATCACCTGCACGTGGAGCGACGTGCTCGATCAGACCCAGGCGGAGAACGGCGGTACCGGCGCGATCGATTGTCCCTCGGACGCGGGCAACCCCAACAACAACGTGTTCACCGCCACGTCGAGCGACCTGTTCGTGAACCTGGCCGGCGGCGACTACCACTTGGCTCCTGACTCGCCGGCGCTCGAGACCGGGTCGCCTGCGGCGCTCGCGGGTGACGAGTCGCCCACCGACCTCGACGGCAACCCGCGCGTGAACGACGGCAATTTCGACTGCGTGAATGCGCGTGACAAGGGCGCCTACGAGTTCGTGGGAACGAACACGGGCACGCCGGTCCCGCAGATCACAGCACCGGCCAGCGTCGCGCCCGGCACACCGGTCACCTTCGTGGGCCACGCCACTGACGAGCAGCCGGAGTCCGCGCTCGCGTTCCACTGGACCTTCTCGGACGGCGGCAGCGCGAGCACGCAGAACGCCACGCACACCTTCGCCACGCCAGGCACCTACAGCGCGAGCCTCGACGCGACGGACGCCTGCGGCCACAAGGGGCACGTCACCAAGTCGATCTCGGTCGCCAAGCAGCCGGTGACGGTTCCCACCACTCCCGACACGGTCAAGCCCACGCTCTCGAATGTGTCGATGACCAACAAGGTCTTCGTCGTCGGCAACCTCGCCCGCAAGCTCCCGCATGGCACGCGCTTCTTGTTCACGCTCTCCGAGCCGGCCGCCGTGAAGATCGTGATCGAGCAGCCCGGGAAGGGGCGGAGGGCCGGCTCAAAGTGCCGCAAGCCGAGCACGAAGCTGCGCAAGAAGAGGTCCTGCACGCGCTACGTGCGCAAGGGCGTCCTGTCGGCGAACGGCGTGGCGGGCAAGAACTCGGTCGCCTTTACCGGGCGCCTGAAGCGCAAGGCGCTCAAGCCGGGCAAGTACCGCGCGCGCATAACGGCGAAGGACGCCGCCGGCAACGCTTCGGCCAGGCAGCCGAAGCTGAGCTTCCGGATCGTGCGCGGCTAGCTAACTGCTGTCGACGACGTCCGTCTTGGGCGCCGTATAGCCGACGAGCGTCCGCGGGTCGTAGTGGGACGGTGGGTCATCGCGGCGGCGCAGCACGCTCGATGCCACCGACCCTCCGGCCGCCACGACCGGCCGCTCGTAGGAACCGAACACGCTGTAGAAGACCGTCATCGAGTTGCGGAGCTTGCCGAGGGCATTCGGGGCGGGGCGTGCGGGCGCGCGGGCGAACGTCAGGTCGAGCGCCAGCCCCGCCTGGTTCGCGTGCCCCGCCATCCAGAGCAGCGCGATGTCGGACAGCCCGGTGTCCCTGTAGCCACCGCCGATGTTGCAGTGGACGCCCGAGAAGAAGACCTGCTCGAGCGTCTGACCGGCGGTCGGGTCCTTCTGCGTCCAGAGCGTGGGTCGAAACGGCTTGCGCCGCTCGTCGATCGCGACCGCGTGGAAGGCGTTGTCGACCCAGGTCGAGAGATTGGTGTCGTGGAAGCTCCAGCGCTTGGTCAGGAACGGGATGTTGAGCGGGACCCCGAGCGAGCCGACCGTGTCCCAGACGCCGACGAAGTGGATCCTGGTGTCCGGGTGCGAGTACTTGCCGCGGAAGTCCTGCGCAGTGGCGCCACCCGGCTTGGTCGCTTCGTCGCGGTCGCGATACAGCTGGAAGGCCTCGTCGATCCGGTCCGCGTTTTCACGCAACAGGATTCCGGAGTTGCGGACGAACCCGACGGTGCTCCGCGCTGTGAACGCGCCTCGGCTGAAGCCGAAGAAGAAGAGCTCATCGCCGGGCTCGTACTTCTCGATGAGGAAGCCGTAGCACTCGCGCACGTTGCGGGACAGCCCGAAGCCGAAGGCGCCGCCGCGCAGGTGCTCGCGTCGGCGGCTGCCGACACCGGGTTCGTAGAACGGGACCTGCTTCGTGCCGTCGGGCGCCTCAGGCGCAACCGCGTCGTACAGCTTCGAGACATTGCTCGGCGACGGCACGCCTTCGTCGGTGCGCTGGGGCACGTCCCACGTGCCGTCACAGCAGACAACCAGGCGTTTCATGGCCAGCTCCCTTGGACGGGAGTCCAGCCTAACCGGATGCGGTCACCTCGCGCCTGAGATCATCAGCCCTCCGTCACCCCGACTTCGACCGGAGGACCGATGATCACCAAGCTCGACTTCGTAGGCATCCCGTCACAGGACGCCGAGCGCTCGCGCGCGTTCTACGTCGACACACTCGGCCTGCGTCCCGACGAACACGGGCGGTTCGAGTTCTGGGCGGGCGACACCTGCTTCGGGATCTGGGAGCCGGCCAGTCTGGGTATGGAGTTCGCGCCGCAGAAGAACGCCCACCCGGCGCTGCATGTCGACGACGTCGCCGCGGCCCGTGCGGAGCTCGAGGCGAAGGGCGTCGAGTTCACCGGCGAGATCTTCGACACCGGTGTCTGCCACATGGCGCTCTTCACGGACCCCGACGGCAACGACCTGATGCTGCACCACCGCTATAAGGCGTACGACGCATAGCCCATTGCGCCGCGGGTGGCCCCGAACTTAGACTCGGGGGCAGACTCGCATGGACTCGACCCCTGGCAAGCGCCTCGCGCCGCTGCTGGTAACAGCCGCCCTTGCGCTCGCGGGCGCTCCCGCTGCACACGCGGGCCTCGATTCCTGGACGATCGGCAACCAGGTGGGCGGGAGCCCGACCGACGTCGCCCTCAGTGGCTCCACAGCACTTGCGGGCTACACCACCGGCGGCTTCGGCGGCGGGGTCTTTCGTTCGGGCGACGGCGGGCTGACCTGGAGCCGACTCACGGCGCTCGACTACCGCGACGTGGAGGCGGTGGCCATCGATCCCTCGCCGGGCGGCGCAGAGTACGCCGCCACGATGACCGGGATCATGCGCTCCCTCGACGGCGGCACAACCTGGGCCGAGGTCTACGGTGGACAGGGGTCGGGCCACTTCTTCAACGGCGTCGCCGCGGATCGCGGACAGCCGGGAACGGTCTTCTTTCTCCGTTGGACGTCTAGTGGCGGTGGCATCTACAGGTCCACGACGAGCGGCGCCGGGACCTGGACCAACGTTTCGGCGGGAATTACGGGCACGATTCCGTTTCTCAACGGAGTCATTGTCGACCCGGTCAGCCACTGGGCGTGGGGTTGGCGCAACGGTGAGGGTGTCTTCGTCCTGATACCCGGCGATACCACGTGGCAGGCGGCCAACACCGGGCTGCCCAGCACATCGGTCAGCGGGATCGCGCTCGACGGCTCCGGGAGCCGTCGCATGATCGTCTCGACGACTTCCGGCATGGCCACGCTTCCCGCGGCGGGAGGCCCGTCCTGGACCACGGACAACACGGGGCTGGGCGCGGACACCTATGGCACTTCGATCAGCTCGGACGGCGCAGGCAACGCCTACCTCGTCACCCTCGGCGGCAGGATGTGGCGGCTCCCGGCGGGCGGTACCACCTGGAGCGCGCTTCCAGCAGGCGGCATGCCCGCGGCCTTCGCAAACAGGCTGGTCGGCGATCCCGCCACCTCAGGACACGTGCTCGACCTTGCGTCGACCTTCGGTGAACCCAACGCCGGGCTCGGTCCGCTCTGGGGGAGTACGGATGGCGGTGACACGTTCACTCGAGCTGCTGCGGGTTTCAGGGCAGCGGCGGTTGAAGCGATCGCGCCGGACGCGCACACTCCGGGGCGCGTACTCGCCGGAACGCGACACGATGCGGTGCAACGCTCACAGGATGGCGGCGCGACCTGGGGACCGGCGGCCACCGGGCTTCCGAAGGTGGACGTAGGAGCCCTGGCGCAGGACGGTGGCGATCCGGCGATCTGGTACGCCGCGTCCAACGGGAATGGCATCTACAGGGCGAACGACGGTGGCTCGACGTGGGCGGCCGTCGGCACCGGCGATCCGCTGTCGGCGCAACTGATCAGGACCGTCCCCGGGCAACCGGGACTCGTGTTCGCCGCAGAGGGGGGCACCGCAGTCAAGAGCGCCGACCACGGCGATACCTGGGCGCCGCTTCCGGCACTGCCGGGCGGCGCAACCGGGGTGCATGACATCGTCCCGGACCCAACCCAGGTCGGGGCAGTTTGGGCGGCCACCGACCGGGGCGTGATCCACCTCGCTCCCGGCGACCCCGTTTGGAGCCAGCGCAGCAACGGGCTCGCGGGCATCTACGTCAGTGCGCTCGCGGTCGATCCCCGCGCCCCGGGCACGCTCTTCGCGGCCACCGCGGGCGGCGGCATCTACCGCTCCACGAACAGCGGAGGTAACTGGACTCCCGCCACCAACGGGGAGCCGGACTCTTTTGTGAGCGACATCGTCGTCGACCCGTCGCTGGCGGGGAGCGTGTACGCGGCCGGTGCCAGCGGAGTCTTCCGCTCGACCGACTCAGGGGGCACCTGGGCGCCGCTCACGGGCGGAGTGGTCCTTCCCGCCGTAGGAAAGCTGGCTTTCGACGCGGACGGACGCACCCTCTACGCGGGCACCCAGGCGATCGGTCTGGCCGCCCGCACGCTGTCTCCGGGCCGCGGGCCGTCGCTCGTCACCGGCCCGCACGTGAGTGGCACCGCGCGCCGTCGTCATACGCTCGCCGGTACTGCCGGCACCTGGGACGGCAACCCCGCGCCCACCCTCACGATCGCCTGGCAGCGCTGCACGACGAAGGGCAAGTGCACGGCGATCAAGGGAGCCGGCAAGTCGACCTACAAGGTCGCGACGGCCGACGTGGGAAGGCGCCTGCGGATCGCGGTCACGGCGACCAACGCGATCGGCAGCGCCTCAGCCAACTCGAACAGGACCGCCGTGGTCAGGTCGGCGCCGGTCGTGCGCCGCAAGCCGAAGATCCGCGGCAAGCTGCGCGTCGGACGAAAGCTCCGGGCACGCAAGGCGACCTTTGCCGCCTACCCCAAGGCCAAGTTCAAGCTGCACTGGCAGCGCTGCCCCGCGAAGGGCGGCAGCTGCCGCAACATCAAGCACGCGACGAAGTCGACCTACACGCCGAGCCCGGCCGACGCAGGCCACCGTCTACGACTGGTGATGACAGCGACGAACAAGCTCGGCCGCGCGAAGGCGACGTCCAAGCGCAGCAAGGTCGTCCGGTAGCGGCACCGTGGACTACGGAATCGCGATCTTCCCCACCGCGGACTCCGTGGACCCCGCACGGTTCGCCGAGATCGCGGAGGAGCGAGGCTACGAGTCGGTCTTCTTCCCCGAGCACACCCACATCCCGGTCAGCCGCGAGACGCCCTTTCCCGACGGTGGCGAGCTCCCGCCCGAGTACTGGCACACGTATGACCTGTTCGCCGCCCTGATGGCGGCGGCTGCCGCCACCGAGCGAGTGAAGATCGGCAGCGGGATCTGCCTCGTGACCGAGCGCGATCCCATCGTCACCGCCAAAGCGGTGGCGAGCGTGGACAGGCTGTCCGGGGGACGAATGATCTTCGGCATCGGCGCGGGCTGGAACGTCGAGGAGATGCGCAACCACGGGACGGACCCCTCGACGCGCTTTCGGCTGATGCGCGAGCGGGTCGAGGCGATGCGAGCGATCTGGACCGAGGACGAGGCCGAGTACCACGGCAGGCTCGTGGACTTCGATCCGATCTGGTCCTGGCCCAAGCCGCTCCAGCAACCGCATCCGCCGGTGATGATCGGCGGCATGGGGCCGCACGTGGTGCAGCGGGTGCTGCGCTACGGCGACGGCTGGTTCCCCGAGCCGGTCAATCTCTCGCACGACCAGTTCATGGAGCGGCTCGCCGAGCTCAAGACCGCGGCGGCGGAGGCCGGCCGCGCGCTCCCGATGATCACCGTATTCGGGGTGACGCCCGAGCCGCGCCTGATCACGGACTACGCCGAGGCGGGCGCGACCCGGACCGTCTTCTGGTTGCCCACGAGAGGCGAAGCCGAGCTTGTACCGCAGCTCGACGAGATCGCGCGTGCGATCGGCGATCCGCTGCGCTAGCCGCTGATCGCGGCTGCCTGGCGGCTGAGCACCAGCTTCGCGAAGCGCGCGAACACCTCGCTCGCGGCGGCGCCCTGGCGCGGTAGGGGATCGGCGGCGTCCAACAGGAACTGGTCCGGCGGCATGCCTGCCCCGCGCAGCTCTTCGCCAATCACAGGGTCGGCCAGCCAGCCGGCGAGGATCTCGGGCGTGATCTCGAGGTGGCTCTGACTGCCCCAGGCGGCCGAACCCACCCGGAACACCGACGCTCCCGGGCCGGTCGAGTCCGCGATCACTTCGGCTGAGTCCGGGAGGACAATCTGATCGAGGTGCCATTCGAGCACCGGCGCATCGTCCGGCCAGGCGCCGAAGAGCGGGTCGTCAGACGCCATTTCCGAACGCGCGAGCTGGTACCAGGCGATGTCGCGCCCGTCCATGCGGACCACCGAGCCGCCGGCGGCCCAGGCGAGGAGCTGGGCTCCTAGGCACAGTCCCAAGATCGGTACCTCAGCCGCAAGTGCCGCCTCCAGCAGGTCCCGCTCCTCTACGAGGAAGGGGTAGCGATCGGCATCCGGCACCCCCATCGTGCCGCCGAGCGAGACGATCCCGGACAACTCGTCGAGGCTCGGCAACTGGTCGCCCTCGTCGAGCGCGACGTCGAGCAGCGGCAGCTCGTGCTCGGCGAGCGCGTCCCCGAGCAGCCCGAACTCGACGGGCTTGATGTGCGTGACGAGGACGACCGGGCGCACGCGCGGCTCAGGTCGATTCCCTGATCACCAGCTCAACGGGGAACTCGACCTGCTCCACCTCGGGCGGCTTCTTGTCGCCGTCGTGGAGGTGGCCGATCAGCATGCGGGCGGCTTCGCGCCCCATGTCATACGCCGGGATGCGCACGGTGGTGAGCGCGGGGGAGGCGAAGTGGGCGAACTGGAAGTCGTCGAAGCCGGAGACGGCGAGCTGCGACGGAACCTCGAAGCCGAGTCGCCGCGCCGCGTGGATCGTCGCGAGCGCGAGCAGGTCCGTCGAGCACATGATCGCGCTGGGCGGATTGTCCATGCCGAGGAGCGACTCCGCGATCGGCACCGCGCTCGCGGGCTCCCAGCCGGCCTCCATGCGCACGAGGTCGTTGTGCAGCTCGAGCCCGCTCGCGCGTATCGCGTCCTTGAAGCCGGCGAACCGCTGCTCCACCACCGCCCACGGGACGGCGGCGCCGACGAACGCGATCCGCTCATGTCCCTGGCTGATGAGGTGACTGGCGATCTCCCGGCCGCCCTCACGGTTCGCGGCGCGCACAGACATGATCTCCGGGTCGTTGATGAGCTCGTCGAAGACGAGGAACTCGTGGGTGATCGCGGCCGTGCGCTCGATGTGAGCCTCGCGGACGGTCCGCTCGCCCGAGAGAAGAAGGAACGCCCCGTCCACGCGGCTTTGCAGGAGCGGTGTGACGAGCCGGTCCGGCGTCTCCTTCGGCGTGGAGGACTGGATCAGGATCCCGTAGTCGCTCTCACGCGCGACGTCACCGATCCCGGCCATCACGAGGTCGGTGAGGGGATCGGCCAGGAAGCGCGCGTGCTCGTCGAGCACGAGGAAGCCGAGCACGCGAGTCTCGGCCGAGCGCAGGCCGCGCGCAGTCAGGTTCGGGTAGTAGCCGAGCTCGCGCATGGCGTCGGCAACCCTGGCGCGCGTCTCCTCGGCCATGTACTGGTGGCGCCCATTCACATGGTTCGACACCGTCTGAACGGACACGCCGGCCAACTCGGCGACCTGCCTCATGGTCGGCCGTCCGGTGCTGTTGCGCGCTCGCTTAATCGGCTCCCTCTCCACCTCTATCGCGGCTCGAGACCTTGTCAGTCAAGAGCCTTCGCGCGCTCCGGATGATAGTTCCGGCATTGAGCGGCACGGGTCAATAGACCTTCGAGAGAAGCCCGCCGTCAACCTGCATGAAGGCCCCATTCACGTAGGACGCCTCGTCTGAGGCAAGGAACAGGATGGCGCGGGCTACCTCGCCCGGCTGGCCGATCTTGCCCGCCGGATACATGGCCGCCATCTCCTTCTCGGCCTTCTCCGGATCGCCGGTGGCGGCCCAGTACTTCTCGATCATCGGCGTCTGCATGTCGCCGGGGCACACGCAGTTGCAGCGGATGCCGTCGGCCGCGTACGCGACGCCCACCGAGCGCGTGAGGCCCAGCACGGCGTGCTTGCTGCCGGTGTAGACCGGTAGGAACGGGTCGGACACGAGCGAGAGGGCCGACGCGGTGTTCACAATCGCGCCGCCGCCATTCGACCGCATCTTCAGAACCGCGTGCTTGCAGCCCCAGAAGACGCCGCGGACGTTGACGTTGAAGACCCAGTCGTACTCCTCGTTGGTGGTCTCGTGCAGCGGCTTCTCGAGCTGCACACCGGCGTTGTTGACCACCACGTCGAGGCCGCCCCATTCGCTCTCGCAGCGCTCCAGTGCGTCGATGACCTGCTCCTCCACCGTCACGTCGGTGGGATGCGCGACGGCGGTTCCGCCCGCCGATTCGATCTCCTGGACGACCGCGTCCGCGCCGTCTGCGTTCATGTCGGCGACCACCACGCGTGCGCCCTCGGCCGCGAACAGCTTCGCCACCTCGCGACCAAGCCCGGATGCGGCTCCGGTCACCACCGCGCGCTTGCCTTCCATTCGCATGTCAAACCGCCTTTCGTTCAGACCATCGTCGTGCCGCCGTCGAACGGCAGGACCGTCCCGGTGGCGAAGGGGGCAGAAAAGGCCAGGAAGCGGATCGCCCCGACGACCTCCTCCGGCGCGGCGAAGCGCTTGAGCGGCACGCGCTCGGTCGCCTCTCGCCGGGTGGCCTCGGGATCGGGGAACCAGTCGAGCTCCGCGTCCATCATCGGGGTGTCGATGGGGCCGGGGCAGACCACGTTCACGCGCACGGTCGGCGCCAGCTCGGCCGCGAGCGCCTTCGTCAGGCCGATCACCCCGAACTTCGAAGCGCAGTAGGCCGAGTACATCCCCATCCCGACGCTCGAGAGCTCGGAGCCGACGTTCACGATCGCCCCGCCGCCGGCCTCGAGCATCCGGAGGCCGGCCTCGCGCGCGACGAAGAACGTGCCCGAGAGGTTGATGTCGATCACCTCTTGCCAGCCCGGCGGATCGAGCGTCTCGAGCGGTGTCGGCATGCCGACTCCGGCAGCGTTGATGGCCACGTCCAGCCCGCCGAAGGCGTCGGCGGCCGCAGCGACGGCGGCGGAAACGGCCCGGGAGTCGGTGACGTCGGCGGGGAGGGGTAGTGCGCCGTCGCCGAGCTCCCGGGCCAGATCCTCGATGACCTGCGCACGCCGTGCCAGGAGCGCCACACGCGCTCCTTCGGTGGCGAACGCACGAGCAGCGGCCATCCCCACGCCGGAGCTCGCACCCGTGATCAGGATGCGCGTTCCGGCCAGGTTTTCGCGAGTCTCGTGAGCCATGTGAAGTGTCAGACCATCGTTGTCCCGCCGTCGACCGGGACGAGTGCGCCCGTGGCAAAGGTCGCGTCGCAGAGCAGCCACACGGCGGCGTCGGCGATCTCTCCCGGCTGGCCGATGCGGCCGAGCGGCGGGCGCTTGTTCTCCTGCTCGCGCGCGGCCACCGGATCGTCCGCGAGGTTGAGCTCGCCCTCGAGCATTGGCGTGTCCACGGGACCGGGGCAGAGGGCGTTCACCCGGACGCGCGGCGCGAGTTCGGCGGCGAGCGCCTTGACGATGCCGATCACGCCCGACTTCGAGGCGCAGTAGGCGGCGTAGCCGGGCATGCCCACGCTCGACAGCTCCGACCCCACGAGCACGAGCGAGCCGGGGTCCTCGCGGTCGCGCATGCGCAGCGCGATCTCGCGCGCGGGGTAGAAGGCGCCGCTGAGGTTGACGTCGATCGTCCTCCGCCAGGCGGGCTCGTCCAGCTCTGCGAGCGGCAGCGGGTCTGCGATGCCGGCCGCCGCGACCAGACCGTTCACGGGCCCGATTCGGTCCTCGGTCTCGTCCGTCGCGCGGGCCACGGCATCGGGATCCGCCACGTCACACGGAACGGCCACCGCGCCGTCGCCGATCTCGTCGGCCAGCGCGTTCAGCTCGTCGGCGCGCCGCGCCCAGAGCGCGACCTTCGCGCCCCTGGCCGCGAGCCGGATCGCCGCCTCACGGCCGATCCCCGACGATGCGCCGGTCACGATCACGCGCCAGGCGTCGGGCTGGAGCGGCGTGGTCATGCACCCTCCGCCAGCACCGGGTTCGTCAGGCTGGGGAGGCCGTCGATCTCAATGGTCACCTCGTCGCCGGGCGTGAGCCAGACCTGAGGCGTGCGCGCCATGCCCACCCCGGCGGGCGTCCCCGTGGCGATCAGATCGCCGGGCTCGAGCGTGATCGCCTCGCTGACGAACGCGATGATCTCCGCCACCGAGAACACCATCTCCGACGTGTTCGAATCCTGGAGCAGCTCGCCGTTCACCCGGCAGCGGATGCCGAGCGCCTGGGGGTCGGGCACCTCCGACGCGGGCACCGGCTGCCCGACCGGGCAGAACGTGTCGAACGACTTGCCGCGGCTCCATTGCCCGTCGGGGAGCTGGATGTCCCGGGCCGACACGTCGTTGACGCAGAGGTAGCTCTCCACGGCATCGAGCGCGGCTTCGGCTGCCACGCCGCGGGTGCGCTGCCCGATCACCACGCCGAGCTCTGCCTCGTAGTCCACCTGCTGGCTGATCGCCGGCAGGACGATCGGCTCGCCGGGAGCGATCAGCGACGTCTGCCACTTCGCGAACAGCAGCGGGCGGGTGGGCAGGTCCATGCCGGACTCAGCAGCGTGGTCCCGGTAGTTGAGACCGACGCACACGATCTTCCCCGGGTGTGCGATTGGCAGGGGCACCGCGGCTTCCCGGCCTACCGTTTCGGCCGCCGCGTCGCGAGCTTGGCGAGCGGGCGGAAGGCCGGCTGCCGCGCGACCTTGTAGCCCACCTTGCGTCCCGTCTCCGTCTCCATCAGCTTGTCGATCAAGCCCTTCGAGGAACGCGACCTGGGCGCGCCGTTCGTGGGGGCTGTCTCACCCGACAGGTCGGCGAGCACGACCTTCGCCGCGTTGTGGCCAGGGGCGCCCATCACGCCGCCGCCCGGGTGCATCCCCGCGCCGCACAGGTAGTAGCCGCCGATCGGCGTGCGGTAGGACGAGATCGCCGGGAGCGGCCGCGCGCTGAACAGCTGGTCCAGGTACATCTGCCCGTGGAAGATGTTGCCCTCGGTGATCAGGTAGTCGCGCTCGAGGTCGAGCGGAGTGATCGTCACGCGGTCGAGGATGTGGCCGTCCAGGTTGGGCGCGTACTGGATGAGCTCGGCCACCACCTTGTCGGTCCACGACTCCTTGATGTCGTCCCACGTCTTGCCGTCGGCAAGCTCGTACGGAAGCTGCTGCACGCCGAGCGTGAGCGTGTGCTGCCCGGCCGGCGCGAGGGTCGGGTCCGTGGTGGACTGGATGACCGCCTCGATCACATAGCTGTCGGGGATGGTTCCGCGCCGCTGGGCCTCCCACGTCGCCTCGAAGTTCTCCACCGACGCCCCCAGCATCTGGTGGCCGTGGTGCTGGATTCCCTCGCTGGAGTCGAACCCGAGGTACGCGGGCAGCTCGTCGATCAGCAGATGCACGCGGGCCATCGAGCCGCGCTGGTCGATGCTCTCCACGGCGC
>DATBKS010000002.1:0-5686 GCA_036555755.1 Thermoleophilaceae bacterium | reverse complement strand
CGGATGGACGCGGACGGCGGCGGCAAGCTGCTCCTCCACGGCGTGACCGGCAGCGGCAAGACCGAGGTGTACCTGCGCGCGGTGGCCGCAGCCTTGGAGCGTGGCCGCTCGGCGATCGTGCTCGTGCCCGAGATCGCGTTGACGCCGCAGACCGCCGGGCGCTTCGAGGAGCGCTTCGGCGACCAGGTTGCGGTTCTGCACTCGAAGCTCGGCGCGGGCGAGCGCTACGACGAATGGATCCGGCTCCGTCGCGGCGAGGCGCGCGTGTGCGTGGGACCGCGCTCGGCGGTGTTCGCTCCGCTGCCGGACATCGGCCTGATCGTGGTGGATGAGGAGCACGACGCCTCCTACAAGCAGGAGCAGGACCCGCGCTACGACGCCCGGCACATCGCCGAGTGGCGCGCCTCGCAGGCGGGCGCGGTGCTCGTGGCGGGGAGCGCCACGCCGCGGCCCGAGAGCCGCCTGCGCCTCGAACGCATCGAGTTGCCCGAGCGCGTGGATGGCCGCGGGCTCCCGCCGGTGGAGGTCGTGGGCATGGCGGGCGTGAACGGCGCGCTCCACCAGCGCACGCGCGAGGCGCTCGACGGGGTGCGCGGGCGCGGCGAGAAGGCGATCGTGCTGCTCAACCGCCGCGGCTGGTCGAACTTTCTCTCCTGCCGCGTCTGCGGGCGCGTTTGGCAGTGCCCGAACTGCGACGTCACGCTCGTGCTTCACCGCGCCACGGGATCGGTGGCATGCCACCACTGCGGCCACGAGGAGAACGCGCCGTCGACGTGTCCCGACTGCGGCTCGGTGTCGGTGGCCCGCCACGGGGCCGGCACCGAGCGTCTCGAGCAGGAGCTGGAGGAGCTCGTCAGGCCGCTGCCGGTGTTCCGGCTCGATTCCGATGCCGCGGCCGGGCGGGGCGCGATCGCCTCGGTGCTCGAGCGCTTCGATCGCGCCGAGGCGGGCGTCCTCGTGGGAACCCAGATGGTGGCTAAGGGGCATGACTTCCCCGACGTCACGCTCGGCGTCGTGCTGGACGCCGACTCGACGCTGCGCTTCCCCGACTTCCGCGCCGAGGAGCGCACCTTCGCGCTCGTTGCGCAGCTCGCCGGGCGCAGCGGGCGCGGCTCGCGGGCCGGGCGCGTCATCGTGCAGGCGCTCGACCCCGAGGCGCGGGCGCTCCGCCACGCGGCGGAGCACGACTCGGAGGGCTTCCTCGAGGGCGAGCTCGCGCGGCGGCGCGTGCTCAGTTACCCGCCGTTCGGCCACCTGATCCGCGTGGTGTGCTCGTGCGAGGAGCAGGGGCCTGAGACCGCCGCCGCCGAGGCCGTGCGCGCCGCAATCGCGCTGGAAGACGTCGCTGTGCTCGGCCCCGCGCCACTCTTCCGCCTCAAGGGGCGGGAGCGCTCACAGCTCGTGCTCAAGGCGCAGGATCGGGCGAGCGCGGTGGCCGCCGTGCGTACCGCCGTCGAGGGAGTGGTGGGGGAGTTCGGACGCCGCGGAGTCAATTTCTCCGTGGACGTCGACCCCCAGTAGACTCGTAGCTCGGATGTCAGAGGAGCTCGAGCAGCACACCGGGGAGGTCGAGCCCCAGGTTGAGGAGCAGGACCCGCAGGTCGAGGCGCGCCGCGCCGCGGCCATGTCCTTCATCCGCCGCCTGGGCGACCCCGTCCTGAAGAGCCGCGCCACGCCGGTCGACCAGTTCGACGACGCGCTGCGCGCGCAGGTGGCGCGCATGGGCGGGCTGATGAACGACGCGCTCGGCGTCGGGCTCGCGGCTCCGCAGATCGGGCTCTCACAGCGGCTGCTCGTCTATCGCGTCGGGCAGGAGGCGCCGCTGATCGCCCTCGTCAACCCCGAGATCGAGTGGTCGAGCGACGATGGCGAGGAAGCCGAAGAGGGCTGCCTCTCGATTCCCGGCATCACCGTGGACGTTCCCCGCTCGGTCCACGTGCGTGTGAAGGCCCAGGACGAGACGGGCGCCGAGCGACGGGTGGAGGCATCCGGGCTTGAGGCTCGCGTGATCCAGCACGAGATCGACCACCTCGACGGCGTGCTGATTCTGGACCGCACCTCGAAGGACCAGCGCAAGGAAGCGATGCGCGCGCTCCGCGAGGCCGAAGAGCAGCGCGAAGCGGCCTGATCGGCCCCTCGAGGGGCGGAGGAATACCCTGTCCGCCGTGCGCACGGTCTATTTGGGCACGTCCGACTTCGCGGTGACCGTGCTTGGGCACCTCGCCCGCTCGGACCACAAGCCGGCACTCGTCGTGACCCGTCCGGACCGGCCCAAGGGGCGCGGCAGGAAGGTCCAAGCGCCGCCCGTGGCGGACGCCGCCCGAGTGCTCGGACTGGAGGTTTTCCAGCCGGAAAGCGTGAACTCCGACGAGGCGCGCGAGCGGATCGGGCTTGCCAAGGCAGATAGCGTCTGTATCTGCGCGTTCGGTGCTCTCGTCAAGGAGCCCCTGCTGAGCGCATACCCGATGCTGAACGTTCATCCATCCCTACTCCCACGCTGGCGCGGCGCCGCGCCGATCGAGCGCGCCATCGAGGCGGGCGACGCGGACACGGGCGTGACCATCATGCGGCCGGTGGAAGAGATGGACGCGGGCCCGATTTGCCTCCAGCGCGAGCTGCCGATCCGCCCGGACGACGACTATGGCTCGCTCTCGCGCCGCCTGGCCGAGCTTGGCGGCGAGCTGCTCGTGGAGGCGCTCGACACCTCGCCCGAGTTCCACGATCAGCCGGACGAGGGCGTGACGATCGCCCCGAAGATCGGCCCGGAGGACCGCCGGCTCGACCCCGAGCTTTCCGCGGCCGAGCTGGAGCGCCGCGTGCGCGCGCTGACGCCGCACGTGGGCGCTTACCTCGAGCTTCCGGATGGTGACCGCCTGGGAGTACGCCGCGCGGCGGTGTCGTCGGCCGGCGGGGTGTCGGCCGGGGAGCTTGCCGCGCGCGACCACACGCTCCTCTACGGCGCGGCCGACGGCGCGCTCGAGCTGCACGAGGTTCAGCCGGCCGGCGGCAAGGCGATGGACGCCGCCGCCTACCTGCGCGGCCACGCGGCGAAGCTCGGAGGCGGGGTCTGATGGTCCGGCTCGCACGACTTCACGGCACCTCACACAGCCGCAGCCGGCTCTCGCCCGCGCGGCGCTGCGCCTACCGCGTCCTGCGGCGCGTGACCGGCGAGGACGCGTTCGCCGACCGCGCCTTCAACGGCGAGGCCGAGCGCTACGAGCTCACACCGCGCGACCGCGCCTTCGCCCAGCAGCTCGTGTACGGCACGCTCCAGCGCCAGGCCACGCTCGACTACGTGCTCACCGCGCTGTCGGCCAGGCCGGTCGGCTCGATCGACCCGCCGCTGCGAGACACGCTCCGCCTCGGGCTGTTCCAGCTGCTCTACCTAGGCGGCGTGCCCGATCACGCCGCCGTGGAGCAGACCGTCGAGCTCGCCAAGCTCGAGCGCGGCGGCGGCCATCGCTTCGCCAACGCGGTGATGCGCCGGGCCACCCGCGAGGCGCAGGGCCTCGTGGGCGAGCTGACCGCAGACTCGCCGGCCGACGCCGCCGTGCTCCACTCGCACCCCGAGTGGCTCGTGCGCCTGTGGTGGGACGCGCTCGGGCCGGAGGACACGCTCGAGCTGCTCGAGCGCGACAACGAGGCCCCGGAGAGCGCCGTGCGGGCCAACGAGCTCGTGATCACCCGCGACGAGCTGCGGGAGCTGCTGCTCGACCTCGAGGTGCAGTCGCGGCCGGTGGACGATCTGCCGGAGGGGCTCGTGCTCGACACGCCCTTCGACGTCCACGGCTCGCTCCTCTTCGAGGCGGGCGCGCTGACGCCGCAGTCGCGCGCGTCGATGCTCGTGGCTCGGGTGCTCGCGCCGGAGCCGGGGGAGACCGTGCTCGACCTGTGCGCGGCCCCGGGCGTGAAGAGCACGCACATCGCCGCGCTCATGCGCGGCCGCGGCAAGCTCGTGGCCGTCGAGCGCAACGCTGGGCGCTGCGACTCCCTCCAGGCCAACTGCCGGCGCATGGGCGCGCACTGGGTGGACGTTCGCTGCGAGGACGCGGCCCATTTCGTCGGCGAGCACGAGGGCGGCTACGACCGCGTGCTGCTCGACCCGCCGTGCTCGGACCTCGGCACGCTCCAGTCGCGCCCCGACGCGCGCTGGCGTAAGGAGCCGGACCAGGTGCGCGAGCTCAGCCGTATACAGGAGGGGCTGATCGAGTCCGCCGCCCGCCACGTCCGTCCGGGAGGCACGCTTGTCTACTCCACCTGCACGATTTCCCCGAGCGAGAACGAGGACCAGGTGCACAACTTCCTCGCCCGTCATCCCGAGTTCGAGGCCGATGACCTCGCGGCGGGGATGCCCGAGTTCCGTCATCCGCGCATTCCGCGCTTCCTCCAACTCCTCCCGCACGTCCAGGGAACGGACGGCTTCTTCATCGCAAGGCTGCGGCGAGTGGCGGAGGGGCCGGTTTGAGTGAAGAACCGTTGTTTGAGCTAGGCGCGACCTGCCCGGCCTGCCACGAGCCGTGGCTGCGGGGCACGAACCTGCCGGGCCGCTACCGCTGCGTGAACTGCCTGCGCCGCTTCGAGCTGCTGTCGGGCTGTCCCGACTGCGGCGCCCACTCGACGATCGCCCGCATGTCCTCCACGCACGACGTGAAGTGCCACAGCTGCGGCGGGTCGATGCTGCAGCCGATTTAGGGGGTCGCCGCTTCGCGGCTCCGGGTCCGCCGTCCGCCGTCCGTCGTCCACGGCGTTAAGGCTCGCTCGGTGGGATCCGATTACTCAGGCGTGCCCACCAGGCAGTCCGTCCTACTCGAGTGTCTCGATGCCACTGAGCGCCTCACGGGTGGTGATGAGGGCTGGGTGACCGCGCGCGCCGTAGCGCGCCGGCTCAGCCCCACGGCCGACGCAGAAGAAATCGGCCGTGAGCTCACGCGGCTAGAGCGCGTCGGCTTGGTTGAGCTCTGGTTCGAGGGTGGCTCGAGCTACTACCGCCGCGCCCGCTAGTCGACTGGGCACTTTTCCCCCGCATAGCGGGGCAAATCCTTCAATCGACGCCGCCAGGCAGTATTCGGGGCATGACCGAGGCGCTCACTGTCCTCAAGACGTCCCTGGCCGAGCGGCTTGCTGCTCTGCGGGGCGTTGAGGTCGATGAGCTGCCGGCGGAGCTGCTTGACGTGGCGGTCTACCCGGTCGAGCTGCCGGGCGGGGAGGTGTACATCGTGCGGCCCCGGGACTGGGAGGCGCTGCGTGATGAGGAGGGCATGGCGCCCGGGCGGCCATTGCCCTACTGGGCGCGGCTGTGGCCGAGCGCCATGGTGCTCGCCCAGGCGCTCGCGGAGAATCCGCCCGGCCCCGGCACACGCGTGATCGAGCTGGGCTGCGGCCTCGGGCTGCCGAGCATCGTCGCGGCGCGGACCGGGGCCGCCGTGCTCGCCACGGACGGGCACTCCGACGCCGTGGCCTTCGCGGCCCACTCGCTCGCGCTGAACGAGCAGGAGGCGACGGTGGTCACCGCCGACCTCACTGACGACGCGGATGCTCTCGTGGAGCGAGGGCCGTTCGACCTGGTGCTCGCCGCCGACGTCCTCTATACGGTGCCGAACGGTGACGCCATGCTCCGCATCGTCCCGCGCCTGCTCGAGCCGAACGGCGAGCTCTGGCTCGCGGATCCCGATCGCGCCGGTGGGCG
>DATBKS010000001.1:0-11393 GCA_036555755.1 Thermoleophilaceae bacterium | reverse complement strand
GCGGCGACGGCTTCCTCGAGGCGGCGGAAGTACGTCTTGATCGACGACGTGTAGCGGCGATTCTCGAGCCGCTCCCGCTCCGCCCGGTGGATGCGCTTTTCTTGTGAGGCGATGTTTGCCATGACAGAAGTCGACCGCGGCACTGGGCGCCGCGGCGGCGGCTTACTATAGCGGCCTCGTGGCGGCTCCAGAGCGCCCAGCTGCGCCCCGAGGGGCCGACCGCGCGAGCACGCGCCGTGGCGGCTCCTCCGGGGACGGAATGACCCCCGACTCGACGGGCGGCGGCCGGCGGCTGGCCACTAGCACTGCCTTCTTCTCGCTGGCTACGGGCATCTCGCGCGTGGCCGGCCTCGCGCGGGAGATCATCGCCGCCAGCTACTTCGGCGTGAGCGGCGCGATGTCGGCGTTCACAATCGCCTTCCAGGTGCCGAACCTGATGCGTGCGCTGTTCGCGGACGCCGCGCTGCAAGGCGCCTTCGTCCCGGTCTTCACCGAGCTGCTCGAGAAGGGGAAGAAGCGCGAGGCGGTGACGCTCGCGTGGAGCGTCTTCAGCCTGATGGCCGCACTGCTCGGGGCGGTGACCCTGCTGTTCCTGGTGCTCGCCGCGCCGATCATGTCCGCGGTCACGCCCGGCTTCGACCATTCGCCGGAGCTGCGCCACATGACGATCGTGATGTCGCGGATCATGTTCCCGGTCGTCCTGCTGCTGGCGCTGACGGGAATCGTCGTCGGCATGCTCAATTCGCTCGGGCACTTCAGCGTGCCGGCGCTCACGCCGGTGGTCTGGAACCTGATCATCATCGCCTGCCTGGTCTTCCTGCGGGACCGCTTCATCGGCCCGCACGAGATCTACGCGTACGCGATCGGCGTGCTGCTCGGGACGATCGCCCAGTTCCTGATCCCCTTACCGTTCTTATTCAAGGCGGGCATCCCCTTCAAGCTCAGCTTCGACTGGTCGAACCCCGATGTCTGGCGTGTGCTGCGGCTGATGCTGCCGGTGACCATCGCGCTCGGCCTCATCAACTTCGACGCGCTCATCAACTCGATCTTCGGCACGCTCGTGTCCGACCAGGCGCCGGCGGCGATCGACAAGGCCTTCCGTATCTACCAGCTGCCGCAGGGCCTGTTCAGCGTCGCGATCGCCACCGTGCTGTTCCCGACCCTCTCCCGCCTCGCCGCGCGTGGCGACCACCACAACCTCCGCTACCGGATGGCCAACGGCGTGCGCCAGACGTTGCTCTTACTGATCCCCTCCGCGGCGCTCTTGGCGGTGCTCGCCGAGCCGATCACGCGGCTCGTCTACCAGCGCGGGGCGTTCGGCGGGGAGGCCACGCACCTCGTCTCCATCGCGCTGATCTGCTGGTCGTTCTCGCTGCCGTTCCAGGGCGCCAGCCTGCTCTACTCCCGCACCTTCTTCAGCCTGCAGAAGCCCTGGCTCACCACCGCGCTCGCGGGCGTCAACCTCACGGTGAACGTCGTGTTCTCGGCGATCTTCTACTACCCGTGGGGAATCACCGGCGTGGTGCTCGGCTCGGTGGCAGGCACGCTGGCGATGGCGGTCTGCCAGGCGCTGGTCCTGCGCCGCGACCTCCACGGCATCGAGGGCACGGAGACACTGCGCACGGTCGTGCGGATCGCGCTGGCGACGATCGCGATGGCCCTCGTGAGCTACTTCGTCTGGTGGCTGTTCGACAGCGGGCTCGGCACCGGGCTGATCGCCCAGATCATCAGCCTGAGCGCGGGAATCGGCGCCGGAATACTCGTGTACGCCCGCTGCGTGATCGCAATGAAGGTGCCCGAGGCTCACCAGATCCGCCAACTATTGCCAGGCGCGGCACGCAACTAGCATCAACTAGGAACTAGGAACTGGGAACTGGGAACTAGGAACTTCTTGAGCAAGCCCGCAGGGAACATCCGCAACTTCAGCATCATCGCCCACATCGACCACGGCAAGTCGACGCTGGCCGACCGCATCCTCGAGATCACCGGCGCAGTCGACGCGCGCAAGCACCGCCCGCAGGTGCTCGACAAGATGGAGCTCGAGCGCGAGCGCGGCATCACGATCAAGGCGCAGGCGGTGCGCGTGGAGTACAAGGCGCGCGACGGCGAGAGCTACCGGCTGCACCTGATCGACACGCCGGGCCACGTGGACTTCACCTACGAGGTGTCGCGCTCGCTCGCGGCGTGCGACGGCGCGCTGCTCGTGGTGGACGCGGCGCAGGGCGTCGAGGCGCAGACGCTCGCCAACACCTACCTGGCGGTCGACGCCGGGCTCGAGCTGATCCCCGCCCTCAACAAGATCGACCTGCCGGGCGCCGAGCCCGAGCGCGTGGCGGGCGAGATCCACGAGTTGCTCGGCGAGGACCCCGACGAGGTGCTCCGCTTCTCCGCCAAGACCGGCGACGGCGTGGTGGACCTGCTCGAGGCGATCGTGCAGAAGGTCCCGCCGCCCGAGGGCGACGCCGACGCGCCCGCCCGCGCGCTCATCTTCGACTCCGAGTTCGACCAGTACCGCGGCGTAGTCGCCTACGTCCGCGTGGTCGACGGCGAGCTGAAGAAGGGGGACCAGATCCTCGCGATGCAGACCGGCACCGAGGCGGACATCGACGACATCGGCTTCTTCTCGCCGGACATGACGCCGGTGCACGGGCTGCGCGCCGGCGAGGTGGGCTACGTGATCACGGGCGTGAAGGACGTCTCACAGCTGCGGGTGGGCGACACGCTCACCACGCGCGCGAACCCCGCCGCCGAGCCGCTACCCGGCTACCGCGAAGTCAAGCCGATGGTGTTCTGTGGGCTCTTCCCCGTCGACACCGACCAGTTTGAGGACCTGCGCGACGCACTCGAAAAGCTGGCGCTCAACGACGCGGCGTTGTCATACGAGCCCGAGACGAGCCAGGCGCTCGGCTTCGGCTTCCGCTGCGGCTTCCTCGGCCTGCTGCACATGGACATCGTGCGCGAGCGGCTCGAGCGCGAGTACGACCTGGAGCTGCTCGCCACCACGCCGAACGTGGAGTACGAGGTGACGAAGACGGACGGCGAGGTGATCGAGGTGCACTCGCCCACCGACATGCCCGATCGCGGGCTGATCGAGGAGATCCGCGAGCCCTACATCCGGGCGTCGATCCTGTGCCCGAAGGAGGCCGTCGGGGCCGTGATGGAGCTCTGCCAGGAGCGCCGCGGCACCCACGTGGACATGCACTTCCTCTCGCCGCAGCGCGTGCAGATCCAGTACGACCTCCCGCTCGCCGAGATCGTGCTCGACTTCTTCGACCAGCTCAAGTCACGCACCAAGGGCTACGCGTCACTCGACTACGACCTCATCGGCATGCGCCCTTCGGACCTCGTGAAGCTCGACATCCTGCTCGCCGGCGACATGGTGGACGCGCTGTCGATGGTGGTCCACAAGGACAAGGCCTACAACGCCGGCCGCGCGATGACCGAGCGGCTGCGCAAGCAGATCCCGCGCCAGCAGTTCGAGGTCGCGATCCAGGCGTCGATCGGGTCGAACATCATCGCCCGCGAGTCGGTGAAGGCCGTGCGCAAGGACGTGATCGCCAAGTGCTACGGCGGCGACATCACGCGTAAGCGCAAGCTGCTCGAGAAGCAGAAGGCGGGCAAGAAGCGGATGAAGCAGGTCGGCCGAATCGAGGTGCCGCAGGAGGCGTTCCTGTCGGTGCTGTCGATCGGCGACGACGGCAGCAACGGCGGCGCCCGCTGACACCGGGACCGGGACTTTCCCCCTGCGAGTGGGTTCCCTAAGAAAGCACTTAGGCGAACTCGGGAGGAGTCCCCTCGTGAAGCGGATATTGAGCCTTGTCACGATCGCGGCGCTCGGAGCGCTGGTCGGCGCGACGGTCGCGCTTGCGCACGGCCCGCACGGCAACGGCCACGGGCAAGGCAAGCACGGCGGCAAGAAGGCGACGACCGTCGTCTACACCCTGGACGGCAGCCACGGCAATCCGGAAGGCGTCGCGTTCGACAAGCGCAGCGGCAACTTCTTCGTGTCGAGTGCGGGCGATGGCTCGATCTGGCGCGGCAAGGTGGGCGACACCTCGGCGCCGGTACCGGTGTTCATCCCTGGCGGCGCGGGCAACGGCGCCACGGGCATGAAGGTCTTCAGGGGACGCCTGTACGTGTCCGGCGCGGGCACGGGCACGATCAAGGTCTACGACGTGAAGACCGGCACGCTGCTGGCCACCTTCGACACGACGGGAGGAAGCAGCGACCCGACGTTCATCAACGACCTCGTGGTCACGCGCGACGGTGACGTTTTCGCCACCGACTCGTTCCGCCCGGCTCTCTACCACCTGACGAAGGCGGAGATCGCGGCCGGCACCCCGGCAGCGAAGCCGATCGACCCGGCGGACGTGATCAACACCGGGCCGGAGATTCCGTTCGACGCGACCCCCAATACGTTCAATCTGAACGGCATCGTCGACATCGGCGGCGGCCGCCACAACCACCGGCTTGTCCTGGTCGACACGGCCACCGGCCAGCTATTCCGCGTGAAGGTGCGCGACGGCGCGAACGCTCAGCGGCGTATCGCGGAGGTGAAGGTGAAGGGCGGGCCGTTCGTCGGCGGCGACGGACTGCTGATCGATCGCGGCCGGCTGATCGTGGTCCAGGGCAGCAATTCCGCGGTGCCGAATGGGGCCAACGGGGTGGTGAACTTCGTGAAGCTCACGCACCAGGGGCGGCGTGCCCGCTTGGCGAACAGGCTGACCGATCCGACGTTCCGCGGACCGTCGACCATCGCCGCCGCGCGCAAGCAGTACCTGGTGGTGAACGCGGACTTCGGACAGAGCCGCACGCCGTTCACGGTGAGCGGAGTTCCCCGCCGCCATGGTGACCACGGCCACCATGGGCATCACCACTAGCGAGACAGGACTCTGAGCGGAAGACCCTGCTTCGGGCTGAGCGTCGGCATCATGCGGATGCTCAGCTCGTAGTCCGGGTCTAGCTCGAGCCGGTAGCGCTGCAGCACGAGCGCGGTGATCGCCTTGATCTCGAGCTGGCCGAAGCGCATGCCGATGCAGGTGCGCGAGCCGCCGCCGAACGGCACGTACGCGCCCTTGGGGAGCGCCGCCTTGTTCTCCGGCGTGAAGCGGTCGGGGCGGAACTCGTCCGGCTCGGGGTAGACCTCCTTCAGCCGGTGGCTCGCCCACGAGCAGTAGTTGACGAGCGAGCCCGCGGGCACGGGCACGCCGGCGAACTCGAAGCTCTCGACCGCGCGCCGCGGGCCGACCCACGCGGGCGGGTACATGCGCAGCGTCTCGTCCATCACGGCCTCGAGCTCGGGCAGCCCGGTGACCAGCTCCTCGGCGGTGGGCTCGCGCCCGCCGAGCACGGTGTCGAGCTCCTCAGTCACGCGCGCGAGTGCCTCCGGTGCCTGGAGCAGCTCGTAGAAGAGGAAGGTGACCGTGGACGTGGTGGTGTCGTGGCCCGCGAACAGCAGCGTGATCAGGTGGTCGCGGATCTCGCGGTCTGACAGCGGCTCGCCGGCATCGTCGGTGGCCTCGAGCAGCACGCTCATCAGGTCCTCACGCCGTTCGCCGCTCGCGCGCCGGCGCGCAATCTCCTCGTAGATCAGCGCGTCGAGCCGCTTGCGGTGCTTCTGCATCCGCGAGAAGGGGGAGAAGGGGCCGCGCAAGGTCTGCAGCAGGTAGTCGGTTCCCCAGAAGGCGAGCGCCTCCTCGAACTCGTCGGCCGCGTGGAGATCCTCGCCGCGGTCGGCGTCGAAGCCGAGCAGCGCGCGCATGGCGATCCGCAGCGCCAGGGCGCGCGTCCAGTGGTAGAGGTCGACGGTCTGGCCCACGCGCCACGACTCGAGAGCGTGCGTCGTCTCCTCGATCATCACGTCCGCCGAGCCGGCCACGCGCTCGCGGTGGAACGAGGGGAGCATCACCTTGCGCGACTGGCGGTGGTAGGGGCCGTCGATCGTGAGCATGCCGTCGCCGAGCAGCGGGATCAGGTCGCCCATGCTGCCGTCGCGCCAGCGGAACTTCGACGCGTTCGACACCGTCAGGAAGTGGTTGGCCTCGGGGCCGAGCATGAAGATCACGGGGCTGTGCAAGAGCCGCAGCGAGAACACCGGCCCGTACTTTTCGTAGCAGTCGAGGAGGATCGGCAGCGGGTTCTGCGAGAAACGCCGGGTGCGGACCAGGCTGAAGTTGAGCGGGCCCGGCGGGAAGGGGATGCCGGACGAGCGGGCCGCGCGCTCGGTGCTGATGTCGAACGCGATGCGCCGCAGCGGATTGGTGGTGGGGGCTGGCGCGATGGACGCTGCCATGTCGGGAAAGCCTACTTGCGCCGCTTCGCGTCACGTGCGAGCGCGGCAATCCCCTGGACGATCACGTCAAACGCGAAATCGTTCCTCTCGTCGGGCCCGGGCTCGGTGAGCGCGCCGGCCATCGAGGCGAGCGTGGGGAAGCGGTCGGCGGGTAGCGCGCTGAAATAGTTCGCGACCTGCTCGTAGTAGGCCTCGATCTCCTCGTCGGTCGCGTCCTTGGGGTAGAGCGACTGCTCGTACGCCAGCGAATTGACGGCAAGCGACGCATAGTCCATCGCCAGTGAAGCGACTCGGTCGGGCACGTTCCCAGCGCGCAGGATTGCCATCGTGTCCTCGGCGACGCGGAGCATGTTGGGCCCGATCGGAACCCGGGCCATGCTCACGAACGCGATGTCGCGGTGCGCGATCAGGACGTCGTAGAGCTGGCGAAGCGCATCCTTCAGCTGCTCCTCCCAGCGCCGCTTGTCGGGCCGCTGCACTTTGACCTCGGCGAGCACACGGTCGTAGACGAGCTCCATCAGCTCGTCCTTGTTGGCCACGTGCGCGTATAGGGAGGCGGGCCCCGTCTGAAGCCGCTCGGCGACGTGCCGCATGCTCAGGCCCTCGAGACCCTCCTCGTCGACGATCGCGAGGGCGACGTCCACGATCGCGTCGCGGTTGAGCGTCCGCCGCTTGCGCGGGTCGGACCTGCGCACGCCGAGAGGCGCGGGCGGGTCGGGCAGGGGCTCCGCCGTCATCCTGCGGCCAGTCTAGTTGACACGATCACTGTTCGTATGTTAGAACACTGTTCGTCTTTTACGAACACTGTTCTATTCCAAAAGGAACTCGCGACATGCAATCCCCCACCAACACCGGCCATCCGAAGCGGTGGCTCATCCTCTTCGTAATCCTCGCGGCCGAGTGCATGGACCTGCTCGACGCGACGATCGTCAACGTCGCCACTCCTTCGATTCGCCTCGACCTCCACGCCACGTCCACCCAGATCCAGTGGATCGTCGGCGGCTACGCGCTCGCGTTCAGCGTCGGGCTCGTGACCGGCGGGCGACTCGGCGACATCTTCGGACGGCGCAAGCTGTTCCTCATCGGCGCGGCCGGCTTCACGGCGGCTTCGATGGCGTGCGGGCTCTCGTCCTCGCCGGAGATGCTGATCGCGTTCCGGCTCGTGCAGGGCGCGTTCGGCGCGCTCATGATCCCGCAGGGCCTCGGCATGGTGAAGGAGGTCTTCCCGACCGAAGAGATCGGCAAGGCGTTCGGCATCTGGGGTCCCGTCATGGGCATCGCCGCCGTGTTCGGGCCGATCGTCGGCGGCGCGCTCGTGAGCGGCGACCTGTTCGGCACCGAGTGGCGATCGATCTTCTTCGTCAACCTGCCGCTCGGGCTGCTCGGCCTTTACGGCGCGTGGCGCGTGATGCCCGAGTCGCGTTCGCCGCGCAAGCTCACGGTCGACTACGGCGGAGCGGTGCTGTTCACCATCGCCGCCGTGCTGCTCGTCTACCCGCTGATCCAGGGCCGGGAGGCCGGCTGGCCGGCGTGGGCGTTCGTCTCGATGGCGGCCAGCGCGCTCGCGCTCGTGGGCTTCGGGTTCTACGAGCGCTGGCGGGCGAACCGCGGCGGCGACCCGCTCGTCGTCCCGACCGTGTTCTCGAAGCCCGGCTATGTGGGCGGCAGCGCGATCATCCTCGTGCTGTTCTCCGGCATGGCCGGCGTGCTGCTCATCCCGACGCTGTACTTCCAGATCGCTCTCCACTACAGCCCGATCCACTCGGGCCTGACGATGGTGCCGTGGGCGGTCGGAACGTTCTTCGGCGCCGGGCTATCCGGCGGCTGGCTTGGGCCTAAGTACGGCCGGCCGGTGATCCAGGGCGGATCCGTCGTGCTGTTCGGCGGGATCGTCTGGATGATCGCGGCGGTGCACTCGAACGGCGCGTCCCTCACCACCTGGGACCTGGTGCCCGCCGAGCTCCTGCTCGGCCTCGGCATCGGCCTGCTGATCGCCCCGCTGTTCAGCATCATCCTGGCGGCGGTGAACGACGAAGAGGTCGGCTCGGCCTCCGGCGTTCTGAACGCGATCCAGCAGCTCGGCTCGGCAGTTGGAGTCGCCGTGCTCGGGACCGTCTTCTTCTCGGTTCTGAAGCACTCCGGCTTCCAGGTCGCCACCGAGCGCAGCCTCTGGGCGGTCGCCGGAATCGCCGTCCTGGTGCTCGTCCTGACGCCGGTGCTGCCGAAGCACGGGCGGCCCGAGGAGGAGCTGATGGGCGCAGGCGATGACGTCGAGGTTCCGCGGTCGGCCGTTCTCGCCGAGCAGAGCTAGTACCCCAACCGAAAGGACTGTCGGGAATCGGCGAGTGGCCGGACGTGCCTGGCAAGGACGCAGGGCTGAGTCGATGCGGAACATCGGTGAAGCCCGAGGACGCAGCCAGGTGCGGCCGGACGCCGCCGAAACCGGCAGGACTTGAGGGCGGAGGTACTACTAGACTCGTCAGCGATTTCGGGGCGTGGCGCAGCCTGGTAGCGCGCACCGTTCGGGTCGGTGAGGTCCCGAGTTCAAATCTCGGCGCCCCGATATATCGCAGCAGCTCACGGCCCCTGGCAGCGTCATCGCCCCGGGGGCCGTGCTAGTTGCACTGTCCCCCCCGGGGGCGTTCCTTGCCAGAGGGCCGCGAGCTGCATGCGAGATCGGGGCGCCTTCGGCGCCCCAATTGGAGGTGCTCGCAGATGCGGGGGTTTCTCGGTTGTCGGGGTGGCGAAAGCCGAGAAAGCTGCTGCTATGTTGCGACCGCCTGGCCCTCTGCTGTCCATCTAAGGGGACGCTGACATCGCTGCTTCTCAGCCCACGGACCTCGCGGATCTCCCGGTCGACGTTCCAGAGGAGTGGGTGGGCGAGTTCGCGGCTGGCCCGTTCGACGTGCTCGGCGTGCCCGACTCGGGCTTCGCCCACAGACACACCTTCTACGAGATCCTGCTCGTGCGCGAGGGGGTCGGCTCGCACATGGTCGAGTTCGAGACCTATCCCATCAGGCCCAACGCGCTCTACTTCCTGGTCCCCGGCCAGGTGCATTGCTGGTCCTACGAAACTCCCCCGTCCGGCCACGTGGTCCTGTTCACCGAGGAGTTCTTGCCTCTTCCTCCCGCGGGCGCGAGCTCGTTCGGAGACCGCTGGCATTTCGCCGAGCTGTCGGAACGCGGTGAGATCGCGACGTCGGCGACCCAGGCGGCCGAGCTGCTCACGCTCATCGACTGCATGATCCGGGAGCGCCGCCACACGCCCACCGACTATCGCACCGTTCTCCAGGCATACCTCCATGTCTTCATCACCTACGCCCGGCGGCTCGTCCTGCCCACACCGGCACGGCGCGAGGCGGGACGGGCGTCGCTGCTCGTGGGTGACTTCCTCGATCTTTTGCGGCAGCGGACTGTGGCGCCGGTCGTCAGCGCCTACAGCCACGAGCTGGGCGTCACCCCGGGTCACCTTGCCGAGACGGTGAAGAAGATGACCGGCAAAACGCCGGGCCAGCACATCCGCAACATGCAGCTCGTCGAGGCGAAGCGCTTGCTCGCCTACACGGAGAAGACGGTGGCCGAGATCTCTTACGACCTCAGCTTCAAGGACGCTGCGTACTTCGGTCGCTTCTTCAAGCGTGAGCTGGGTTGCACGCCCGGCGAGTTCCGCAAGGACGCTCGCTTGAAGGCAAGCGGCTTCCCGAAGAGCTAGCCGAGTACCGCCAGTGGGCGCTCGGCTCGCCCTCCGGGTTGGCCGGTCCGCCGCAGCGCAGGTGCGCCGATCCTCGGCCCCCCGGCTATGCGATCAGCGCGCGGGGCGCGTCATCGGGAGTCGAATAACCCATGGTCTCGTACCTGCCGTTGAGGAGGATCGCGGCAAGCCCGTAGGGCCGGTCGACCCGCTGGACCGTCATTGGGCAGTGCTTCATCCCGGCGGGAATGTAGATCCCACACGTCGCATCGATCACGACCGTCTCGTCCTCGAGTACGAGATCGACGACCGCCCCGAGGTCCTTTGGATCCTGCGGGTTGAAGCCCTGGAAGAAAAGCACCTCGTCGTAGGGATGATCGTGGGTGCCGACGTAAGTCGCGTTTCCCTGCGGCACGCTCGAGATGATGCCCCACGACACGTGCAGCGGCGCGCCCTCGACCTGTGCGGAGCTCATGAAGGTCGTCGTCGCTGTGACAGAGTCGCCAGGATTGCCCTGTTCGTTGGGCATCTGCTCGTAGAGGGGGTCGCGCACGATCAGATGGTCGTACTTCCCACTTGTCATGAAGCTCGGTCCTTTCGCTCTTCAGTCGCTCCAATAAGCGCCGCTTGACTGATCATTGCTTGGCACGCTAGCCCTGCGGTTTTCGAATTGCGAGGCACTTTTGGCGGAGGCTCTGGGATTCATCGTGGATCGCCGTCCGGTGCGCTTTGCCGTGCGGTATTAAGCCCTTGGACGATCTTTGACCGTGAGGAGCGTGCATGCCGGAAACGAGCGACGGAACGAGTGTGAGCCAGCTAGCTCGGACCGAGCCGGTGGGCAGTCTCCTGCGCCCGCCGGCGCTCAAAGAGCTGTTTGAGCAGATCTACGGGGGTCACCAGTCACACGTGGCCGTGTTCCTGGCTAACGACGAGCGCGAGTCCTGGGCGCAACTCCAGCGCCTCGCCGATGACGCCATCCGCGAGGCGGTGAAGCGTCAGATCGACATCGGCCTGGACGTGGTCACGGACGGGGAGATGCGCCGCGCGCACTTCGTGAACTCGCTGTTCGACGGACTCGGCGGGATCGTCGAGAACCCGGAGCTCGACGACGACGAGCGCGGGTTCACGCCTCCACCCGATCCTCAGGCGGCTGAGCGACTCCGGCTCGTGAGCAACCCCCTTGTGACCGAAAGCGAGTTCCTCAGCTCGATCACCGAACACCCGTGGAAGGTCACCTTGCCCGCGGCCTCAAATTTCTACGCGACGCAGTACAGCTCGTCGGCGTATGGGTCGCGGGATGAGTTTGTGGGGCATGTGGTGGAGTTGTCGCGGGAGTTGGTTGGGGGTGCGGTGGCGGCGGGTGCGAGTTATGTGCAGTTCGATTACCCGTTGTATCCGGCGTTGTGTGAT